>RFXC01000127.1 GCA_009921765.1 Betaproteobacteria bacterium
GTGCCGCCGCCGCGGGCCCGGTCGCAGGTGCTGTCACCATCGGCTGTTCGAGCGCCGATCTGCAAACCCGCTTATCGAACGCCAAGCGCCCGGTTGCCGGCAACACGGTCCGAATCGAACTCAACTCATGCGAACTCGACCTGCTCCCCAGAATGCCCATGGTGCGCGGCGTTCATGTCGATCGGCTGCTCACCACGCAGGCGACAAGCGATGCCACCGCGCTCCAGCAGGCGGTCGTGCAATCGTTTGACGGGCAGACAGCATGGCCCACCCTTGCCGGGCAGTCGCTGGCTGGCGGCGGGCGTGTCATCGCAGTGCTCGATACCGGCGTGGAAGAGCGCCATCCGGCCCTTGGCAGCACCAAGGTGCTGCCCGGTGCGTGCTTTTCCACCGCAGCCAACGGCGGCACCGGATTCTGTCCCAACGGAACCAGCGTCGACACGGTCTCCAGCACAGCCGGGCGCAGCTGCGTCGATCGGTTCAGCAGCCGCGCGGCCGGACTCAACGCAGGCTGTGGCCACGGCACCAGCATGGCCGCGGTCGCTGCCATGGACTACGGCTCGGTGGCAGCCAACCGGGGCGGTCTCGCACGCGCGGCAAGCATCCTGCCGATCCAGGTCTTCAATGCCGACTCACGCGGCGCAATCAGCGCAAGTTCAGGCGATCTGCTCGCGGCAATCGAATGGGTCACCGAGCAAGCACGCCAGCGCCGCGCCTCGGGCCAGCCCCCCATCGCAGCGCTCAACATGAGCCTGGGCGCAGGCGCCTACTCGGCTGCCTGCGATAGCGACTACCTGGGCGGGCTGTTCCGTTCAGCCTTTGAGCGGCTGCGCGCCCAGGGCGTGATCCCGGTGGTCGCTGCGGGTAATGGCGGCAGCATCGGGGCGATCTCGTTTCCCGCCTGTGTGAGCAATGCGCTGCCGGTGGCGGCGGCCCGGCTCGACTACTCCCGACTCGCCTCCTACAGCAACTTCAGCAGCCAGGTGAAACTGGTGGCCATTGGTGGCGACGCGGTTGGCACCTACAAAACGCCGGTGCCGTGCAGCAGCACATCCTCCACCGACTGCTGGGCCGCGACGATGGGAACCTCGCCCGCCACGGCGATGGTGTCGGGAGCGGTGGCAGCGCTCCATGGCTTGCAGGCCACACCCGATGCGGCCGCCCTGCAATCGGCGCTCACCGCCAACCTCACCGCCAACGACACCCGCGCCAAGGCGCTGACGGTGTCAGGGCTGACCGTACCCGCTCTGCGGGTGACGCCCAGCGCCGAGCGCCTGGCCGGCGTCGCGGCCACGGCACCCGATGGCTCATCGAGCAACGCAGGCTCAGGCAGTGGCGCGGGCACCTCCAATGGCAGTGGCACCAGCGGTAGCGGCACCAGCGGCGGTGGAGCAGCCCCACCCGGCGGCAGCGATGGCGTGGAGGTGATCGTCAAGCGCTCGACCCGGGTCTGCGTGTACTGGGGCGCCCAATATTCCGGGCTGTCGTCGTGCGCCATCGCGCGGCTGGACGCCGATGACAGTCCCATCCTCTACAGCTACCTCGGACCGGTGCGCTCGGTGAGCATCCGCGACGCCGATACGAACCAGCCAGTGGCTGGGCGAGTTCGCGTTACGCTCTACGCGAGCTTCCGCACCCGCAGCGACCTATCGGTGACACAGGACACGCCGAACATTTCGGGCGGCCCGTTCAACGCCTTCGTGCGCAGCGTTCAGGTGAGCCCGCTGCAATAGCACTCCGGGCTCAGGTGACCGCGCGCCGCAAGGCAAACTGCGGTGCGCGCCATTCGCCGTTTTCAATGACCGCCTGAAGGTGGTCCGCCGCACGCCACACGTCGGCAAACCCCACATAAAGCGGTGTGAAGCCAAACCGCAGAATGTCGGGGTGCGCGCCGCCGTCGCCCGCGCGAAAATCACCGATGACTCCACGAGCGATCAACGCCTGAATGATTTGATAAGCGCCTTCACTTCGCGTGAGGCTCACCTGTGAACCCCGCGCAGCAGGCTCGCGAGGGGTTGCCAAGCCAAAACCGTGTGCGGTGAGCAATGGTTCGACGCGTTGAATGAACAGTTCCGTGAGCGCGAGGGACTTGGCGCGCAGCGCCGCGATGCCGCCCAGCGGCTCAGCGGCCAGCACAGTGTTCACTCCTTCGTCGAGCGCGATCAGACTGAGGATGGGTTGCGAGCCGCACTGGTAGCGAAGGATGCCCGGTGCCGGTCGATAGCCCGGCGCAAAGGCGAACGGCGCTGCGTGACCCCACCATCCTGAAAGCGGCTGCAGCGCATGGTCGGCATGGCGCCGATGTACCCATACAAAGCCCGGGGCGCCCGGTCCGCCATTCAGATATTTGTAACCGCAGCCGACAGCGAAGTCGGCGTTGGCCGCATGCAGATCCACCGGCACCGCCCCCGCACTATGCGCGAGATCCCAGATCACCAGTGCGCCGGCGGCCTGCGCTCGGCGTGTGACCGCTGCCATGTCGTGCATGGCACCGGTTCGATAATTGACATGAGTCAGCATGACCACATCGACACCGCCGCTGAGGGCGGCATCGAGCCCTGAGGCTTCCACGCAGCGAAGCGCAGCACCCCGCTCACGGCACGCCCCTTCAGCAATGTAAAGGTCGGTGGGGAAGTTGCCGCCTTCGCTCAGGATCGTGAGCGGACCCTCGCGACGCGCCGACGCAAGATCAAGCGCCGCGCACAGCACCTTGTAGAGGTTGATGGAGGTGCCATCCACCGCGAGCACCTCGCCCGCCCCCGCACCGATCAGGCGTGCGATACGGTCACCGACGCGCTGCGACAGTTCAAACCAGCCTGCCTCGTTCCAGCTTCGAATGAGTCCTTGGCCCCACTGCCTGGTGACGGCATCGTTTAATCGCGCCACGGCTGCGCGCGGCAATGCGCCTAGGGAATTGCCATCGAGGTAGATGATCCCCTCGGGCAGGATGAACTGCTCGCTCAAGGCGCGAAGCGGGTCGCCCTGGTCGAGCACCAGACAGTCGTCAAGGCTCTGAGGCAGGCGTGCGTAGGGATACGTGGTCATGCTTCTATGGTAGCGGCTGGCGGCTGGCGCGGTCAGCCCGCCCGCGGAGAACGGCGGCCCGCTGGCTCGCCCGACAGCAGGTGCTCGCGAAACGCAGCCGCTATCGGCGACACCTGGCGTGCGCGAGGGTGCACCACGTGCCAGGACGAGTTGACCGGGAACCCTTCAACCTGAAGCACCGCCACACCGTCTTCGCGCTCGCGACCGTGGAGCGTGTGCCGCGACACCACACCCAACCCCAGGCCGCCCGCCACCGCTTCCTTGACTGCTTCGTTGCTACCGAGTTCGAGCCGCACGCGCGGCCGGAACCCCCGGCGACGGAAGTATCGATCAACCGCCATGCGGGTACCTGACCCAGACTCACGGAGGATGAACCGCTGCGAGGAGAGCGCCGAGAGCGCGAGGGGTGCGGCGCTGCGCAACAGCGGATCGCCCGTGGCCACGATCAGAACCAGTGGATTGGCCATGAAAACCTGATCATCAAGCTCGATGTCTTCGGGCGGCATGGACATGACGTAGAGGTCATCCAGGCCCTCGCGCAGGCGCCGCATCACGCCATCGCGATTTTGAACTTCGAGCGAGACTTCGATATCGGGATGCCGGCGGCAAAAGGACCCCACCAGGCGAGGAACAAAATATTCGGCGGTGCTGACGATAGCCACCCGCAAGCGCCCCCGCCGGAGTCCTTTCATGGCGTCGATTCGCTGCGCGAACTGATCCCATTCCTCGGCCACCAGTCGAACGGTGCGTGCGAGCTCCAGGCCCGCCTCGGTCAGCCTGACCTTTCGGGAGATGACCTCGTAGAGCGGCATGCCGACGGTGCTTGTGATTTCCCGCAGCTGCATCGAGGCAGTGGGTTGGGTGATGTGCATCAGGCGCGCAGCTGCGCTTACGCTGCCCGTTTGGGCCAGCGCAAGAAAAAGCCGCATCTGTCGGTTGGTCAGCGCAGACATATATAGATTTTTACTGATGCATAAGTATTTGAATATCAATTTTACAAGGTAATTGGTATTTGAAGACAATCGCAGCGGAGGTAACCCACATGCCCGCGCTGCTTGATCCTGCCATCCTGTTCTTTGTCTTCGGTGTGTTCGCCGGCCTGATCCGCTCCGATCTGGAAATTCCGGCGCCCATCGCCCGGTTTCTGTCGCTCTACCTGCTGATGGCGCTTGGCCTGAAAGGCGGTTTTGCGCTCGCGGAATCCGGCATCACCGTGTCGGTTGCGGCCAGCCTGCTCGGCGCCACACTGATGGCCCTGATTGCGCCTGTTCTCGGATATCTCGCGCTCCGACATCGTGTCAGCCGCTTCGATGCAGCAGCGATCGCGGCATCCTACGGATCGGTGAGTGCGGTCACTTTTCTCACAGCCGCCCAGTATCTTGAGGACCTGGGCACGCCAGCGGGCGGTCACATGGCGGTTGCGCTGGTGCTGATGGAGTCACCCGCCATTCTGGTTGCGGTGCTGATTGCCAACGCGCTGCGGAGCGAGCAAAGCGCGCGGTCCCTGCTGCCCGGAGGCAACGCCGCGGTGGTCGCGCTCACCGGGCCAGGCGCGGGTTCGCAGATCGGGCGCATTCTTCATGAGTCACTCACCAATGGTTCGCATCTGCTGCTCATCGGTGGGCTGATGGTGGGCATGCTGAGCGGCGAATCCGGGCGCGCGGTGATGCAGCCCTTTTCAATCGATCTGTTCAAGGGCATGCTCGCCTTTTTCCTGCTCGACATGGGCCTCACCGTGGCGCGCAATCTGGGTGACGCGCGCAAGGCGCCCCCGCTGCTGATCGGCTACGCGGTATTCGCACCTTTCGTGCATGCGGCCATTGCCCTCGCCCTGAGCGCGAGTCTGCAGCTACCCGCCACCGATGCCGCGCTACTCATGGTGCTGTCGGCGAGCGCGTCCTACATCGTGGTGCCAGCGGTCATGCGCCAGGCGATTCCCGAAGCCAACCCGGCGCTTTATTGCGGCCTGTCGCTGGGCATTACCTTCCCGATCAACCTGCTGGCGGGCATCCCGCTCTACAGCTGGGCCGCGGCTGCGGTGCTCGGCTGAGCACCGCCAGGCGGTGAGGCCTGTTGGCGAGCGGGGAGCCTGCACCCGGTCGTTCAGTTCATACCCACCGCAAAGCCACGCTGAACCGCGGGCCTCGCCATCATCTGGTCGTACCAGCGCTTCACGTTGGGATAAGCAGTCAGGTCGACCTTGTGGCGCTCATGTCGCCAGGCCCAGCCGAGAATGGCAAAGTCGGCGATTGAAAGCTCGCCGGCAAAGAATTCGTGCGCGCCCAGGCGCTTGTCCATGACACCGTAGAGGCGGTGCGTCTCCTTGCTGTAGCGCTCCAGCCCATAACGCTGATCCTGCGGATCGCTTACCCCCAGAAAATGGTGGACCTGCCCGGGCATGGGACCAAACCCACCCATTTGCCACATCAGCCACTCCAGTACCTGCACACGCGCGCGGCGGTCAGCCGGCAGGAAACGTCCGGTTTTCTCGGCCAGGTAAATGAGGATTGCGCCCGACTCGAACACGCTGATCGGCCCGCCATCGGGACCATCATGATCGAAGATGGCAGGTATACGGTTGTTCGGGCTGATGCGCAGAAACGACTCCTCGAACTGGCGCCCCTTGGTGATATCGACTGGATGGACCGTGTAAGGCAGACCCATTTCTTCCAGGGCAACGCTGATCTTGCGTCCGTTGGGCGTGTTCCAGGTGTAGAGATCGATGGGGGCAGCCATGGCCAGACTCCGATGGTGGGGAGCGCGCAAGATACTGCGAAGCGCAGCGGGGGGCTTAACCATCAGGCGTTCAACGGAACGGTATGCTTTTCATTCCGCAAGCCCGCCCCAGGAGAGGCTACTGATGATCACTCCCGACACGCTCGAGGCCCTGCATCGCTCCCGCAGCGTCGACCTCTATCACCTGACGCTGGTGCTTGATCGCCTGCTGAGCGACCCGCGGCGTATCCTGGAGGTTCGTACCCAGTTGCATGTGGGTCAGGCGGTCCGGTTCGTTGATCACCGCAGCAACACCGCTGAACTCGCGATGCGAAGCGGCCGGGTGGTGGATCTGCAGGACCGCCACGCCGTCGTCCGCGACGATGCGCTTCGCCAGAACTGGAAACTGCCGTATGTCGCGATCGAGCCTGGCCCGGTGGACCCGGGCGAGCGCGCGGACGAGCCTCCGCCAACCCCTCCGCCCAAACCGACGCGCGAGTCGTTCCGGGCCGGCGACCGGGTGAGCTTCGATGACCGTCATCTGCAGCCGCGGATCGGTGTGATCACACGGGTCAACGCGCAGACGGCAACGATTGACTGCGACGGGCAGCGCTGGCGGGTATCGTTCCAGTTGCTGCGGCACGTGCGCGACGTGTGATCGGACGGGCTCAGAGGCAGGCACGCGACGACAGCCGAACCCAAGCCACCTGGAAAGCGATTCAACCGCCCACGCGCTGCCTGACCCAGGCCAGCGTTCGCTTGACGCCTTCAGCAAGCGGCATGCGCGGCGAGAACGCGAGATCACGCCGCGCCGCGTCGATGCTGAGCACCCCCAAACCGAAACTGCCCAGCAGCGCGCCGTCCGGATCCTCGATGATGCGGGCCTGCGGCAGACAGGTGCGAATCGCAGCCTCGACCTCCGAGAGGCTGTGCGCCACCCCCGGTCCGAGGTTGTAACTGCGCTGGGCGAGTACGGGCGTATCCAGTGCAGCCACCACCGCATCGACCACATCATCGACATAGACAAACTGCCGCGTCCGCCGCGGGTCACTTCGAAACCGCGCGGCCTCCCCGCGCAGCCCTGCCTCCAGGGTTTGCCGGATTACGCAAGGCGTCACCCGCCCAGGGCCATAGCAGCCGGCCACCCGAAGCGATACGGCATCGACCCCGAATTGCGCGTGATACGCATTGATGAGCGCATCGCCCGCTGCCTTGGTCGCACCGTAGAGCGTGGTGGGCTGCAGCAAGGTGCGCTCGGTGACGGGTGCGAGGTCGGGCTGATCGCCATAGGCCACGACAGAAGAAAAACAGACCACCCGACGGATGCGATGAATTCGCGCTGCTTCAAGAAGGGCTGCGACCCCGGCGAGGTTGATGTCAACAATGCGGGCCGGCGCATCGGGAAGCAGCATGGGCCCCGAGATTCCGCCCGGATGAATGATGTCGGTAATGCCGAAGCGCTGAATCGCCTCGTGCCACCGGTGGGGATCAGGCAGGTCGTGGGTCAGCACCGGGAACGGTTCATCGCCTCTCACCCGCTGGTCCATGCCAACGATGGAACGGCCATCGCGAACCAGCCGATCGGCGACCGCGCGTCCAATCAGCCCATTCAGGCCTGTGACAAGGATGGTGCTCATTTGACGGGCATCATGAGATCGGGCAGCCAGGTGGTGAGCTCGGGATAGATGGTGATGAGCGCAAGCGTCACCAGCATCGTGCCGAAGATCGGCCACATTTCTTTCCAGAACTGCATCATGGAGATGTTGGCGATCCGGCACAGCAGGAACATCGTGAGCCCGTAGGGCGGCGTCACCAGTCCGATGAGCAGGGTAAAGACCGTGATGACCCCGAACTGAACCTCGTTGATGCCCAGCGCATTCACTGTGGGCATGAGAAGCGGCACGAACACCAGAATGATGGGAACGGTATCGAGCATGCAGCCGAGCAGCAGATAAATCAAGATGACCGCAAACAGGAACACCGCCGGCTCGCGGGTGATGCCGGTCATCCAGGTGGCGAGTCCGTCTGCCACACCGTAGAGGGTAAGCACCCGGCCGAACACCGCAGCGGCCGCAATGATCAGAAAGACCGAGCCCATGGTGCGCGAGGTGGCCAGCACCTGACGGGTGAACGTGGCCGGGGACATTTCCCGATACATGAAGCCACCCACCACGATCACGGCGAGCACCCCGAGCACTGCCGCCTCGGTGGGCGTGGCAATGCCGGACAGAATGCTGCCCAGCACCACGGCTGGAATGAGCAGCACCGGCAGGCCGACCGCAGTGGTCTTCACCCGCTCACCGAAGGTAGCCTTGGGTTCCTTGGGAAAGTTGTTTCGACGCGCCTGCACATAGGCCTGCAACATCAGGAGGGCGCCAAGCAGGGCGCCGGGAATGGCCCCGCCCAGAAACAACCGACCCACCGAGGCTTCCGTGGCTGCGGCATAGAGGATAAAGGCGATCGATGGCGGGATCAGCGGCCCGATCATGGCCGCCCCTGCAATGATCGACGCTGCATAGGCCACCGGGTAGCCCGCACGCTTCATGGCTGGAATCAGCAGCTTGCCGGTGGCGGCTGCATCGGCAAGATCGGAGCCCGACATGCCGGCCATTACGATGTTGACCGATACGCTCACATGCGCGAGCCCACCGTGTATGTGACCGATCCAGGCCTTGGCCACATCGACCAGCCGCTGGGTGACGCCGGAGGCAAGCGCCAGGTCGCCCATCAGGATGAAGAACGGGATGGCGAGCAGAACGAAGTGGTTGACGCCCTGCCACATGGTGGTGGGCAGCGTGGAGATGGGAATGGACGAGGGCGCAAACATCAGCCCCACGAGCGAGGCACCGATCAGCGTGATGGCGATCGGAACCCGCAGCGCGAACAGGACAAAGAAAACGATGGTGATGAGCGTGAGGCCATCCATGGGGCGCTGCTTTCCTGTTCAGATCTCGACGGCACTGCCGCCAGTGCGGACCGGCTGGTCCGAGAATCGGCGTGCAATGAGGCCGAGCGAAAAAATGATCATCAGGCCTGCAGTCACCGGGATGGAATACGCAAAGATCGATAGCGGCAGCCCCAGCGAGATGGATTGCATGATGTCGAGCGTGCGGGCGTTGTTCCAACCCCACCAGGTCACTGGCGCGAGGAGTGCGATCGTAAGCAGGTCGCAGAACACCAGCAGCCAGCGCTGCGCACGCTCCGGCAGCAGATCGAACACAGCGGTCATCGTGATGTGTTCATCGGTCCGCTGAACCGTGGCCGCCGCCCACAGCGTGGCCCACACCATGAACAGCCGCCCCGCCTCCTCGGTCCAGGGCAGGGTGACATCATCGGGCAACACATAGCGCGCAAGCACCTGCACGGTGGAGGCCGCCAGCATGAGCAGCATCAGGAACACGGTGACCGAGTTCTCGAAGTTTCGCCAGATGCGCGGCACCAGCGGCAACGTGGCGTAATCGGTACGAATGAGCCAGCCCAGCCAAAGCGCCATGGCCACGCAGACCCAGAACAGCACCTTGAGTTCGAAAGGGGTTGGAAACATCAGTTTGCGCTCCCGGTACCGGTGTGGGCCCAGGAGCCCCAGCGGCCAGCATCCACCGCCGACAGGAATTCGGAGACCATCTGATTGAAGAGCATGGGCTCCTCCAGGTTCATGGCGTGTCCGCACATTGGAAGCATGGCCAGCCCCGCATGCGGCGCATGGTCACGGATGAAGCGACAGGCTTCGTGCGAGGGAAAATCCTGATCGCCCGTCATGACAAGCACAGGCAGTTCGAGCCGCCGCAACAGCTCGCCCAACGCGGTGACGGGCAACCGGTCGGTCAGCGTGATCCGCATCAGTTTCTCGGCTGCAACTGGCGAGAGATCATGGAGCAGCGCAAGAAAATCTTCCCAGCCACGCGGGTCCTTGGTCTTGAAGATGGCGCGCTGCGGCGCCTCTTCAATGGCTGCAAACGCCTCGCGAGTGCCGCGCCTTGCGATATCGTCAGCCAGCGCCCGCGCGCCCGCCAGCCATCGGTCTCGATCCGTGGTGCCAGCCCCGGCGCCAATCACGACCAGACCCATCACGCGCGCGGGGTGTGCAATCGCGAAATTGAGCGCGACGTTGCCGCCGGTGGCCTGACCCACCACGTGCGCACGCTCGATGCCCAGCGCGTCGAGGAGAGCGGTCAGGTCGTCGATGAGGTGACGGTGAAGCCAGCTCTGATCATCTGATGGCACGGATGACGGCGGGTAGCCGCGGCCGTTGTACGCGATCGCCCGATAACGCCGTCCGAAATGGCGCAGCTGCGCCTCCCATGCTCGCGCATCGCTCGCGTATTCGTGGCAAAACACCACTGGCCGACCCGACCCCACGCTTTCATAGTGGAGCCGGATCCCGTTCGCATCGACTAAGGGCATGAGCCGGTCAGCGCTGGGCGTCGGCCACTTCTTTCAGCAGATCGGCCCCCACCATGGTGGAGAAGAACTTGTGAACACCGGCCACCGCATTCTCGAACGGCGGACGGTCGGGGCGAATCAGCTTGACGCCGTTCTTTTCCATGAGCGCGATCGCATCCTCGTTGGCCTTGGCCGCGCCGGCCCGCATGGTTTCGCCTGCCGCACGTGAAGCCCTGAGCACCACATCCTGATGCGCCGGCGACAGCGACTGGAATTTCTTCAGGTTCATCACGTAGACCGTGGCTGTGAAAATGTGATCGGTGATCGCAAGGCTCTTCGCGACCTCGAACAACTTGGAATCGGCCATACCGTGATAGTTGGTGTCAACGCCGTCGATGGTGCGCTGCTGAAGCGCGGTGTACACCTCGGGCCAAGCCATAGGAACCGGATTGCCGCCGAAAGCCTGCACGGTGCGCACATAGAGCGCGTTTTCAATCACGCGGATTTTCTTGCCCTTCATGTTGGCCGGCTGGTTGATGTCGGTGCCGTTCATGAGAAAGCCGCGGAAATCCCATACCCCCCAGGACAGGCCCTTGATGCCCTTCGCCTCGAGCGTACCGAGAATGCGCGTGCCGGTCGGGCCGGTGAGCACCTTCCAGGCCGAATCACGATCCTTCCAGATGTACGGCAACTCGGTGATGCTGAAGGTGGGTTCGATCGCAGCCACGATGCCCGACCCGTTCATGGCAATGTCCAGCGTGCCCAGGCGCACCTGCGAGAGCATTTCGAGTTCACCGCCCAGTTGCCCGTTGGGGAAAAGTTCGATTTCAATTTCGCCGTTGGAGAGCTGGCGTGCCGTATCGGCGAACGCCTTGCCTCCCTGGCCCGCGATGGCGGTCGCCGATGTGACATGCCCCAGGCGCAGCTTGACCTTGGCCTGCGCGTGGGCCTGAACCGAAAACGCACCGAGCGCGGCCGACAGCAGGCCGGCCATCAACCATCTGGTTTGACGCATGAAATTCTCCGGTAGGAATCGTTGTAAATCGACTTGAAGACCGACCGTCGGCCGGTTCAGGTTGGCCACGGTACGCGACGATCTTTTGGCGCGTCAAGCGGCGGGGTGAATTTCTGCTTGCGTGCCATACCGATCGCTGGCCCCTGCGTGTACAGGGCTTGGCGTTTGAAGTATGGTTCCCGTCTGCACCCGAACTGAAAACTTCCCATGACACGCGAACCGCATCGCCTGACCGCCATCGAAGCAGCGGCCCAGATTGCCGCTGGCAATCTGAGCGCTGAATCCCTGGTGCGAAGCTGTCTTGAACGCATCCAGCACCGTGACCCCCTGGTTCACGCGTGGGTCCATCTCGACCCCGAGGCCGCAATCGCAAGCGCAAGGCGCGCCGATGCCTCACCTCGTGCCGGTCTGCTGCACGGTATCCCGATCGGGTTCAAGGACGTGATCGATACCGCCGATCAGCCCACTGCGTACGGGTCACGCATCTACGCCGGCCATCGCCCGGTTGCAGACGCAGCCTGCGTGGCGCTCAGTCGTGAGGCCGGTGCACTGGTGCTGGGCAAGACCGCCTCCACCGAATTCGCCTATCGGCATCCCAGTGCCTGCACCAATCCGCACAATGCCGCGCACTCGCCTGGCGGCTCGTCGTCGGGCTCCGCTGCCGCGGTGGCCGACTTCATGGTGCCACTCGCGGTCGGCACCCAAACCAGCGGTTCGGTCATCCGCCCGGCTGCTTACTGCGGCGTGCATGCCATCAAGCCGGGCTACGGCGAGCTCAGCTTCTCGGGGGTTCGGCATCTCTCCGAAAGCCTGGACACGCTGGGCTGCATGGGGCGAAGCATCGAAGATCTTTCGCTCTTTCTGGCGGCGCTGCAGATGCGCGAATACCGGGCGGTGGGCAATGGCCTCACACGCGCGCCGCGGCTTGCCATCTACCGAAGCGACCTCTGGGACGATGCCCGCCCCGATGCCCGCAAGCAATTCGATGAAGTCATCGAGCGGCTTGGGCGGGCGGGCGCCGAGCTCACCGAAGTGGCCAACCCCGGACTTGACCGGAAGTGGCTGGACGCCTGCTGGACGGTCACCAAATTCGAGGCGGGTCGGGTGCTGGTGCATGACTACCGAAGTCATCGCGACGGCATGTCGGCCGCCGCGCAGGCGCTGGTCAAAGACGCACAGGGCATCGATCTTCCCGCCTATCACGCAGCCGGCGCCGAGCTCGAGCGCGGCCGCAATCACCTGCTCGCCCAACTCGCACCGTATGACGCCACGCTCACCCTGTCCGCGGTTGGCGAGGCGCCACTCGGCCTTCACGACACCGGGCCTGTGCTGTTCAACTATCTCTGGACCCTTGCCTGGACGCCGGCACTCAAT
>RFXC01000128.1 GCA_009921765.1 Betaproteobacteria bacterium
TTTCGCAAGCTTCCCGGACGAATCCGGCAGGCGGCTTCCGGTTCGGCCAACCCGGTGGCAATCCTCACCGTCTGCAAGTATCGAACCCTTGAGGATGCCCAGTCGATGCTCGAGTCCGGTGGGGCCGACATGATTGGGCTCGCGCGTGCGCACGTGGCAGAGCCCGACCTGGTGGCGAAATGGCGCAGTGGTCGCAGCGATGAAGTGCAGCCCTGTATTGGTTGCAATCAGGGCTGTGCGCAGAATCTGGAACGCAACATTGCGCTCACCTGCCTTGTCAATCCACGCGCCGGTCGCGAGGCAGTCTGGCCGCGTCTGGTGCGCGATCAGGCACGCGAGCCGAAGTCGGTACTGGTGGTGGGCGGTGGCCCCGCGGGTCTGGAGGCGGCCGCCACCGCGGCCGAGCGTGGTCACCGGGTCACGCTTCGCGAACGATCGGGCGCACTCGGCGGGCGCCTCGCGCTCGCTGCGGGGCTTCGCTTGCGTGAAGATTTCGGACTGTGGCTTGCCTTTGCGCGCAGGCGGCTTGAACGGCTGGGCGTGGTGGTTGAACTGGAGAGCGAATCCACCATCAATGCCATTGCTGCGGAGCGTCCCGACCATGTGGTGCTTGCCACCGGTGCATACCCTGTTTCCTATCGGTTGCCAGACGGCCATGAGGCGCTGACACTCGATGCGGGCGCGCGCCTCGCGGCCGCGGGCCAAAGCGTGGCGGTCTACGACGAGACCGGTGACTGGGGGGCGCTTGGCCTGGTTGAGCATCTTGCAGCGTGCGGCGCGCGCGTCACGCTGCTTTCACCCGCTGCGGGCGCGCTCTGGCGCACCACCGTGTACAGCACGACCACCACCTTTGCCCGCTGGCGAGAGCGCGGGGTTCGAATACGGACGCTTCGTCGACCGCTGGGATTGTCGGCGGGACACCTCCGCCTTGAGGACACCTCATGCGGTGAGCATGAGGTGATTGACGGGATCGATCAACTGGTCGCGGTGGTTCCGCCCAGGTCGAATGCCGGGCTGGAAGCGGGCCTGGCCGAGGCGGGTATCGCCTTCAGCATGGCAGGCGACTGCGTGGCGCCAAGAAACGCGCTCGAAGCTGTATTCGAGGGACACCGCAGCGGTCGGACCATCTGACGGGCGACAAGGAAGCACTCATCATGAAGAAGACTGTGGTCATCACCGGCGCGAGCGGCTTTATTGGCCTCAATCTCGTGGAAGTTTTCATGCGGCGCGGCTGGCGGGTACGAGCGCTCTCCTTTGACGGCATTCCTGCGCTTGCAGCCGCGGAGTTTGCCGTGCTTCCGGGAGAACTGGACGACCGACGCGGCGATGTACGCGACCTCGCAGCGCTGGAAGCCCTGTTTGAGGGCGGTGCACCCGATGCGGTCATCGCAGGCGCTGCAATCACCTCGGGCGCGGCGCGCGAGCGCGAGCAGCCGTCGGCGATTTTCGATGTCAATCTTCTGGCACCAGTCCGTCTGCTCGAAATCGCAGCGCGCCATCAGGTACCGAGAATGCTCTGCTTCTCGTCCACCTCTTCGATGGGAGAGTTGCCATTCCTGGGCCAGCCAGTCCGCGAGACCGACCTTCCCAGGCCGCTTACTTTTTACGGTGCCACCAAGTCGGCGCTCGAGACGCGCGCAACCGGCGTACGCGACACGCTATCGCCGCCGCTTGCGATTGTGGAGAGCGCGCTGGCAGGCGTGCCGATTGCGCCTTTGCCGGCAGGCGGTGCGCGTGACTATGCCTACGCGCCCGAAGTTGCCGAACAGGTGGCCTGGCTCATGACCGCCAGCTCGCCACCGCCGCAGCATTTTCTCTACCAACTGAGTCCCGGCTTTACCTGGTATGCGCGCGCCATGCTGGATGCGCTCGCGGCCGAAGGCGTCGTGGTGCGCATCGAGGAGGGAGGACGCCGGATCGAGTTCAACGATGACCTCACGCGTACGCGCTCTCCGCTCCTTGCCGATCGCATCGCTCAGGAGTTTCGAGCGCCGCCCGATGCAGCGGCTTGTTCACGTGCCTATGCGCGCTGGGCGCTGGCGCATCGCGAGTGGTTTGCGCGCTGAGGTTTGCACGCTGAGGTTCGCCCGCCGAGGTTTGGCCTCGCGCCCGCGCGCGGGTTTCTTCCCCTGGCTGCGCGCCGCCTGCTGGTGTCAACCGATTCGGAATTGTTTCGAGAGCCGGGCGAGCGACGAATCAAGGTGCGCTTGATCGGGGCGCGCGTAGGCGCCGATTCTTCGCGACGGCGTGATCCCGATCTTGTAGAGGCTCGCCATCATTTCGGCGCACTTGACTGCAGCCGATATGGTGTCAAGCACGGGGGCGCCCAGCACGTGGGTAAGGCCTGCCCGATGCGCAAGGGTGGCAAGAAACGCGGGCCCCGGAACGATGACCGAAGCGCCATCACGAACGGCACGCTCGCATTGCGCGACAAAATGTTCGAGGAGCGGCCCGGGGTTGGCGAGCGAGGTGGCAATTTCTTCTTCGGAGGCCTCGACAATGTACGGACCCGGGAGCATCCGCGAGGCGACACCGTATCGTACGGCCTGCTCGCCATATACCTCGCAGAAAGCCGATGAACTGGTGACCACCGCGAACATGCGACCGAGGGTCATGGCCAGGTGGTAGGCATTTTCGCTGATGCCGACAATGGGTATGTCAACCAGGCTGCGGCCTTCGGCTACGCCCACATCGAGCGTGCATCCGACCACGAATGCGTCATAACCTTCACGCTCGGCCTGACGCATGGCATTGAGTGTTTGCACATTCTGGAAATACTGAAAGCTTCGCCAGTTCTCGATGTCCCGGATCATTTCTGCGATACCGGTGACATGGAGGCCGGTTTCGGGATGGAGGATTCGCCGACACTGCGACTCGAGGGTCTGACCGTAGTCGTCCCAGACCGGCTCATAGCGGTAGGCGCTTGCACTCTGGTACCAGATCTTCATGGGGAGCTTTCTCCAATCGAGCAGAAACACCGCCCCATGGTGGCACGAAGCGTACGTTCGCCACCTTCGGTCACGCGCCCCTCCTCGACCAGAACGGGCCAATCGTGGCTTGGGTAAAGATAAAAACGCGGTGCGGTCTGCATGAGACGTTTGAGTGCGATCTTCTCGCTGCGCCGCGAGACCACGTGATTGGAGGTGACGATCACGTCGTTCCGCAGCGTGGTCGGGCTCATCAACTGGTGCCTGACGCTGTAGACCAGATCGCCGCAGAAGCACACCGTGCCGGCTTCGGTCTCGGCGATGACCACCATCGATCCCTCAGTGTGCCCGCCGGCAGCCACGCAACGAAGCCCCGGCAGGATCGGCTCGCCGCCCGTTCCCTCCAGGTCGAGCAGCCAGAGCGCCCCGGGGGTATGCAGACGGTCGATCAGATGCTTGATGTCCTCCGGCGGATAGGAGGGGCCCGAGAGTCCGCTTACGGCATATTCGAGTTCGCGCCGGTTGATGACGACCGTGGTGCTCATCGGAAAGAGGTCGGTTTGTCCGGCGTGATCGATGTGCAGATGGGTATGCAGAACATAGTGAACCTGTTGCGGCTCGACGCCGTGGCGTGCCAGTTGGGCCGACAGCCGTTGCTCGGGGGATTCGATTCCCGTTGCTGCATCGCCGATCCGCTTAAGAATATCTGGGCTTCTAAAGCCGGTGTCGATTACCACGCGGGTATCACCCGAGGTGAGCAACCATCCCTGAACGGGAAACACCATGCGGTCGCGCTTCTGCTCGTTGGGAATCAGGCGGCGGGTATTGAGTTCAACTTCGCCCAGGTCCAGCGTGTGAACGGTCCATTTCATGGCGGTGCTCATGGGGTGGAGCGAACGCCCAACCCCAATACGCCGGGGTTCACGACGCCACGCGGATCGGTGGCCTGTTTGAGATCTTCGAGCAACCCCCAGGCGGTTGTGCCCTCGAGAGCCTGGGCAAACGGATAGGACTTGGCCCACTGCACGTGAAGCGACCCCATCTCTCTGAACACGCGCTGAAGGCGGTATCGCAGATCGAGCGCCACCGCGTTCCGCTCGGGGTTGTCGACCGTGTCTTGTGTGGCGCGACGACGGTCATCGGTTGCATAGTGATGACGATAGGGCCCAAGCGGCCGCTTCCAGAAGATCACGGGTTCAATGCCCCAGAAATGACCATGGAGCAGCGAGTTGCAGGCCATTCGGATCTGATGCCTTTGCATGAGCGCCGCATTGTCGGCGGCAAAGGCCTCGAAAGCCTTCATGGCGTCCACCGCCTTGGAGGCCTGGAACTTGGCGTTGATTGGAAAATTCACCTCGCCCTCGCGATTGGCCATGATTTCGCCAACATTGAGGTAGGGGCCATAGCGAAGCCCGAAAGGAATCGTGGTGGGCAGGTTACGCGCGCCAAACCCCTTGAGCAGCTTGGCGATACGCTGCTGAACCCGGTCGGCGGCCGCCTGATCCGCCGCCTCGGCAACGTAGTACATTGCGTTGGGCAGCCCCTTGAGAAATCCAAGACCCGAGGGATGCCATGCCCGCGCGAGCGCGCGGTATGCGCGCCATCTGACAGGGTTGTCTGCGAGAAAGCGGTCGATCATCTGGCGCTTGTCGCTGGCAGAGATGCCGGGCTTCAATGCGTATTCGCCCACAAAATAGCCGTCGAAAGCGAAAGCTTCAGTGTGCAGACCGCTGGTCGCCATGGCGGCCTGCGCAGCAACCAGCGACACGCGGTCAGGAAACGTGACGCAGCCAAACGACATCTTGGGCCACGGCTCAAGTTGCAGGTGAACCTTGGTCTTGATACCGAATGCGCCGGAGTCGCAAAGAAACAGGCCAGTGAGATCGGGGCCGTTGTAGCGGTAGAACGGCGCGGTTCCTGAAGTGGCCCACGAGCCGGTTCGAAGGAGCCGCCCGTCGCCCAGCACCACCTCGAGTCCCAGCACATGCTCGGCGAGGGTCATCCGGCCCATGCCGGTTGCGTTCTGCGAGAGCCCGCCTCCCACTGTCGCCCAGTTTCCAGAGAGCGTCCCGAGGTAGGGCACCCGCATGCCCGTGCCCTGCAGCGCGGCGCGCAGGTCAACCCAGCGGGTACCGGTTTCGATACTGACATAGCGATCGGTGGTGTTGACTTCAAGTATGCGGTTGAACCCTGTGTTGTCGAGCACCACGGTGTCCGGCCGGACGGGCACATGGCCCTTGGTGTAGGACATGCCGCCACCGCGGGTGTTGACCGCAAAGCCCTCAGCAGAGGCGAGCCTCATGAGCGCGCTGATGGCCTCCACGCTCTTTGGCCGTACGACAGCGACAGCGGTCTCGCCCACCTCTTCGGAAAAATCGAGGGAAAAAAGCTGTCGCTCGTGCGGGTCGGTGCTGACCGCGTCGGCGCCCAGTGTGTCAATCAGTCGGCGGGTGATCGACTCGGCGCGAATCGCGCCCTCTTCGTCGTGGCTGCGAACATTCATGATCGCTCTCCTTGGTCGGGTGCTACATCACGCGTTGAAGTTGACCGCTTTCGATCCAGTGCTTCAGCGTTGCGCGCTGAACGCGGTTGGTCGCGGTCATGGGTAGGCTGTCGGCAACATACATGGCACGCGGAACCTTGAACCCTGCAAGGCGCTCGCGCAATCGTGCGAGCAGCTCGGTCCAGTCGCTCACCTGGGGCGCCACCAGCACGGCGGCCACCACTTCATCGAGGCGTGGGTCTGGAATGCCAAGCGCGCATACATGCGCCGTGCGGCAGAGGTCGCGAAGCACTTGCTCGACTTCCACTGGCGCGAGGTTTTCACCGCCGACTCGGATCATTTCCTTGAGCCGCGCCACATAGATCAGTTCACCGTCATCGCCGATCCGTCCAAGATCGCCTGAGCGGAACCAGCCATCATGTGAGAAGCCGCTCGCCATGGCTTCAGCGTTGGCGAAGTAGCCCTGTGTGATCGTTGGCCCCCGCATCTGAATCTCTCCGGTTGCGCCCGCAGGCAATTCGGCCGAGCTGTCGGGATCGACGATACGGATCTGGTTGCCGGGCTGCGGGCGACCATTGCCACCTACCCGTTGGGCCAGGGGCTCACCCGGTGTCCACATGGTGAACTGACCGCAGGTTTCGGTCATGCCGTAAAGATTCGAGATGCCGGTCACGCCAAGCTGGTCGGCGATCCTGAGGAGAAACTCGGGCGTTCCCAGGTCGTGGGCCACCTGAAGCGAGGAGAGTCGCTCGCGGGTCGTGGAGGTTGCGATTGCCAGCACGTCTCGAAAATAGATCATGTGGGCGGTGTCGCATTGCCTGAGCGCTACGGTGTCCACGAACTGCTCGGGATCCCAGACCGACAGCGAATCAAGCGTGCAACCCGCAAGGAGGCAGACGGTGAGCGCGTGCATGGTGCCGCTGCAGTGAAAGAACGGCGCGGCGCTGATGAACCGGCTGGTGGGCGTGAGGCGCTGACAACGGGCGACGTAGGATGCCGTTTGCAGATAAGCGGCATCGGTCAGCATGACGCCCTTGGGCACCGATGTGGTGCCCGAAGTGTATTGAATGCAAAAAGGCGCGTATTGATCGGTACCGATACCGCGCCCAGAAGGTCAAGCGCCAGAAAGCATTCCACCCAGGCAAAGCAGTTGTGAAACCAGAGCCCCACCCGGTCGCCCGGGCGAGCGATGGTCTGGAGCCTGCCCGCCACCTGCAGGACGCCCTGGTGCAGTTGCAGAAAGCTCCTCGGCTCGCCGTCGATCCGGAGTGCCACCCGGTTCGGCGTTTGCTCGGCGTGATGGCGGAGCAAATCGACGATCCGAAGGCCTGCAGCCATGTCAGGTGCTCTCTGGAAAGCGAATATGCGACCAGGCCGGATCCGGCCGGAACGGATACGGCACCGGAGGGCCACCGGCGAGTGGCAGCACGCCGATCGCATGCCCGTCGGTGGAGATCTGGTCTCGCTGGTCGAGCAGGGCGATCCGCAGGGTGACAAATCCGTAGCTGCCGGCCTCGGATTTGTCGATGACATCGGCGACTGCGCGCAGCGAGTCACCCGCGATGTCCATTTTCCGATAGCGAAATTTGAGGCGCCACAGCCAACCATCCGGGGCCAGCGCGTCTTTCACCAGCTGAACCAGGACATGCTGCTTCCATGAGCCGTTGATGAGCACGCCTGGCAGACCGTCGTGCTGCGTGGCAAACGGCGCGTCGTAGTGGATGCGGTGAAAATTCTCGACCGCGGCTGACCACCTCATGATGTGCGCGGTGGTGATGACGCCCTTGTCGATCTCGTGGAGGCGCTCGCCAACCCTCAGCGCTTCGAAATTCATGCCGGCTACCTCCAGATCAGGGTCTGGCGGTTGATGAGCAACAGCTCACCCGCCTCGGAGCGAAATTCGGTTTCGATGTCGACCATCAGCATGGGACCACTTCGGCCCTCTTTCAGCTGCACGTTGGCGTAGCGCGCACGGGCCACGCAGCGCTCGCCGAGCGCGAGGCAGCGATAAAACTCGATCTCGTTGCCGCCGTTCAACAGCCGCTTGAACGGGTGCTCGATGGGCGGCAGACCAAAGTACATGCCATCGTTGCCAGCCGTACCGTCTGCATTCGGATCGAGCTGCACCGACACCAGTGGGTCGGGTAAATCTGCGCCCGTGCGAAACGCGTGCACCGGGAAAAGCGGTGGCGCAACCAGGCTCCGAAAGCGCGTGGTGGCGGCATGGGTGTCATCGAAATAGACCGGGTCGCGGTCCATGATGGCCTGCACGAAGCGACGGATGGTTTCGCGATCGAGCGCGGCGGTGGACCGTTTGGGATCACCTTCTCGACCGATCCACCCGGCGAGCTCGGCCGCATCGGCCGCGGCTGGAAGGGGCTCGCTCACTGCGCGGATCGCGCCGCCGCAGCAGCGCGCCGATAGCTGTCGAGATGGCCTCCCCGCATGACTTTCCCGGGAAGCGGATGCCCAACGATTCTTTCAGCCTCGCGTGCAACATCGAGCAGCTTTTCGAGGTCGACTCCCGTTTCAATGCCAAGCTCATGGCACATGTGGACCAGATCCTCGGTGGCGATATTGCCGGGCGCGTCCTTGAAGCCTGCGTATGGGCAGCCCCCCAGGCCAGCCACAGCAGAATCGAAGTCGTCCACACCCATTTCGAGGGCGGCGAAGGCGTTCATCAGGCCCATCCCGCGGGTATCGTGAAGATGCAGGTTGATACGGCGTGTGGGCCAGCGGTCCTGGATCTTTCCAACCAGCCGCCGGATTGCTTCCGGATTCGCCCAGCCCATGGTGTCGGCAAGCTGAATCATGGAAATGTCGTACTGGTTCTGCTCGGCGATGTCCATTAACTGCGCAACCAGCCCCACGACATGGTCGGGCGCGATATCGCCCTCGTAGTTGCAGCCGAAGGCCGCCATCACACTCACTTCGTGCGGGGTAATGCCAAAGCGCTGAAAGCCTTCAATGCGCTTTTCGGTTTCCGCGAGCGTTTCGGCGATGGTGCGATTGGTGTTCTTCTTTGAGAAGGCCTCGCTCGCGGTGATGCTGAGGCTGCCCTCGACATCGAGCTTGCCCGTCATGACGGCGCGCTGAAGCCCCTGTGTGTTGAGGTAAATGGCGGTGTATCGGGTGCCTTCGGCGCGCTGGATGCCGGCCACCACCTGTTCGGCATCAGCCATTTGCGGCACCCACTTGGGGCTCACGAACGAGGTGACCTCGATTTCGTGAAACCTGCACTCGGAGAGCCGATCCACCAGCCGGATTTTTTCCGAGGTGTCGATCGGGTTCTTCTCGATCTGCATGCCCTCGCGGGGGCCGAGTTCATGAATGACGATACGCTTGGGTAGTGCCATGAGCAGACTCCAGCAGCCGAGGGTTCAGATCTTGAGACCGTAAAAATCGAGCACCTGATTGACGCGTTCGCGGGAAGGTTTCGCGCTGAACCAGCCGTGATGGCTGTGCGAGAGGCCCACGCTGCGCTTGAGTTCAACCATGCTTTCGGTGAGCTTGAGGGTGACCGCCAGACCGTCGAGCACCTGGACGCCATCAATTTGTGTGATGCCGTTGGAGGCAAGCAGGATGTTGAGCGGCATTTCGCCCGGGATGATGACGTCGGCACCGGCTGCAATCAGTTCGGCTGCGCTCGCGCGGAAGCGTTCGATCAGGGGCGCGGGGTCGTTCCAGTGTTTCAGGACGTCGTGGAAGGTAAAGCCCACGGGCTTGACGCCCGCGCAACGGCCGCCCAGCCCGTAGCCTTCGATCTGCTCGCGGTAGAGCTGCGCCATGGGGGCGATGAAGACCATCAGCCCGAATCGGTGGCCCAGCATGCAGGCGAGGTGAAAGCTCGCTTCGCCGTAGCCCACCACCGGAATATCAAGCAGGCTGCGGATTTCGCGGATGAACGGATTCGGCAGCGTGCACATGGCATAAGCATCGAACCCTTCATCGCTTGCTTTCAGCGCCTGCGTGATCCACTGCGACGCATGCAGGGTGTAGAGAGCGGAGTGCGCAATGTCCGTACCTGGGTAATTGCCCGGATAGGTTCCGGGCTTCACGCCGTGCAGCACCACTTCGGTGTCGGGGCGCACCACGCGACGGACATGGGCGTCCATCGCCTGCTGATAGGCAGGCAGTTGGTGCAGTTCGGTGAAGCTCTGGTGCCAGATCCGGATCATTGCGCGGGTTCCTCTGCTCAATCGGCCTTGATGCCTGCGTCGCGGATGACTTTGCCCATCCGCTCGAATTCGCGTTGCAGGTAGCTGGTGAAGTCCTGAACGCTGCCACCTCTGGGAATGAACCCGTTCTTGTACAGGTTTGCGCTCACTGCCGGGTCGGCAATGACTTCGTTAAGTGCCTTGTTCATGACATTGATCGCCTCGGCCGGGACCTTGCTGGGCGCGAGCACACCCAGCCAGATGCTGCCGTCGGAATCAATACCCTGTTCCGCGAGGGTGGGGATGTCTTTCGCCCATGGCACCCGCTGCGGTGCGGCCACGCCAATCAGCTTCAGCTTGCCAGCCCGGAAGTTGGGCTCTGCAAGCGTCATGGGAACCATGAACGCTTCGACCTGGGAGCCGAGAACCGCGGTCAGTGCGGGCGCGGCACCCTGAAACGGAACATGGGTCATTTTCATGCCGGAGGTGGCAAGAAACGATTCCATGGCGATCTGGGAAGAACTGCCAATGCCCCATGAAGCGAAATTGAAGCTGCCGGGTTTCGCGCGTGCGGCGGCGACAAATTCCTTCAGCGTGCCGGGCTGACTGTTGTTCGTGACCAGCGCCATGGTGAGAAAGCCGGCGAGCCCCACGGGCGTGAAGTCGCGGCGCGCGTCGTAGCGGATCTTGGGATACACATGGGGATTGATCGTGTGTGTATCGCTCGCGGTGAAGATCATGGTGTAGCCGTCGGCAGGCGCATTGGCCACGAACTCGGACCCGATCATGCCGGCCGCGCCGGGCCGGTTCTCGATCACCACCGGTTGCTTCAGGCGTTCGGAGAGCTGGGTGGCGAAGAGCCGCGCAATCACATCCGTGCCGCCGCCAGGCGGGTAGCCCACCACCAGCTTGACCGGCCGTTCCGGAAAGGCCGCGAGAACAGGCGTGGCGACACCAGTGCCCAGCAGCGCAGCGAGCGCCGCAGAGGCCATGGATGCGGAAAGAAAACGTCGCGATGGCATGAAGGTCTCCGTGATGATTGTTGTCGGATGAGATCTGAGCGTCGGCCTGCGGTAAACCGTTGCAGCGTGCTGGCGCGCCAGTCTTCGTCGAGTGTAGCAACGCGGTTCGATCGCGCCAATGGCTCGCGCGGCACAGGCCTTCCGTTTTCGGTGTCCACGCGAAATGATGGAAAGGGCTTGCGCAGACGGGTACGCTCGGAGCAACCAGCAGGAGGCGAAATGGCTCAGGATTCAGATCGACGCAGTGTCGTCATTACCGGCGGCGCGGGAGGCATCGGGCGGGCGCTTGCACGCCGGTTTCTTTCGGCGGGGGCAAGTGTGTGCCTCGCGGATTGCAGCGAGGATTCTCTCGAGGCGGCGGGCGCGGAACTGGGTCCCACCATAGGGCTGATGCGCTGCGATGTCACAAGCGAGCGCGATTGCAGGCGCCTGGTTGAGTTGGCCGAGGCCCATGCCGGGCGGCCCATCGATGTCCTGGTGACCAATGCAGGCGTGCCGTTTGCGGGCGCGCTGCGAGAGGCGAGTGCAGAGGAAATCAGCCGGGTGATCACGGTGAACGTCGTGGGCACCATTCTTTCGGCCCGCGCCGCCATCGACAGTCTCGCGCGCGCAACCGATCCCTGTCTGCTGTTGATGGGGTCTCTTCAAAGCATCACGGGTCGAGCGGGTCGAAGCGTCTACACCGCGAGCAAGCACGCGGTGGCGGGTCTCGCCCGATCGCTAGCGCTGGAGCTCGGGCCGCTCGGCATTCGGGTCAACGCGCTTGCACCCACCGTGCTGGACACTCCGTTTCTGCATGAAGCCTACGCCCGCGCGGGCGTGCCGGTTGAAGCCGGCCTGCGTGAGGCTGCGCGTGCGCTGCCGCTCGGCCGCATCCCCACCGTTGACGATGTGGCAGAGACCGCGTTCTTTCTTGCCTCCCGCTCGGCCGCGGCCATCACCGGTCAGGTGGTGATGATCGACGGCGGGGCAAGCGCAGGAAAGTTTTAGCGACAGCGGGTGTCTTCATCAGTCCACCTTGAGACCGGTCTGTGCGGACAGCGTGCGATACGTCTCGCGCTCGGCCGAAAGATAGCGGGCGAAATCGGCCGGCAGACTGCCGCCGCCGACCACCCCCATGTCGGCCAGCCGCTTCTGAACTGCGGGATCCCTGAGCCCTTCAGCCGTTTCGCGCTGCACTGCGTTGATGATGGCAGCAGGCGTCCCGGCCGGCGCCATCAGTCCTATCCAGGCGCTCATGACGTGACCCTTGACCCCCGATTCCACCAGGGTAGCTGCATCGGGCTTGAGTGCGAAGCGCGCGGCCGAGGTCACGCCCAGCAGCCGAACCTCGCCCGACTCGATGAGCTTGGCGGGCGAGGGATAGTTTTCGATGATGAAATCAAACTGGCCGCCCACCAGGTCGACCAGCGCCGGTGCTGCGCCGCGGTAGGGCACGTGAACGATGTCAAGACCGGTGAGCGACTTGAGAAGCTCGCAGTTCAAATGACTGAATGCCCCCACCCCGGAAGAACCGCAAGTGAGGCGCGCGCCCGCTTTGCCCGCCGCCAGAACCTCCTGGATCGTGCGGTACTTCGAGCCCTTTCCGACCACCATCGCGCCCGGGCTGTCAGCGATCAGCGTGATCGGAACAAGGTCCTTGTCGACATCGTAGCCCACGGGCTTGCGGGCAATCACCGGCATGATGGTGATCGGGCCAGGCGAGCCGGCAAGCAGGGTGTAGCCGTCGGGC
>RFXC01000129.1 GCA_009921765.1 Betaproteobacteria bacterium
GCCCCAGCATTCCCAGGCCATCGAGCACCGACCCGACTGGCGTGGCGGTCCGGGGCGCGCCCGGCCAGCCGCCCGCCGGGCTGCAGGCAGACCATCCCGGCCCGGCCGCTGCCAGCAACAGCCAAGCGAGGAGCGCGACGACCGTGGCGCGCGCGCGCCATGGCGGGCGCGCGCAGCGCTTGCGCGGAGCCGGCGGCGAAGGCGTAAAAGCGGGCGCAGGCGCGCCCCGAAGCAATCGATGCGTCATGCACCAATAGTCGGGGCGGGGATTGCAAGCCCGCAATCAGCCAGGTGGCCAGTCCAAGCGGACGAGGCGGGCAGGCACTATGCTCTGGGCTTGCCCACAAATCCGTGACTGAGCCCGATGACCGCACCGCCTGACCCCACGCAGCCTGCGGCCGACCCGGGCGAACACGCCCCCGGCCCGCAGCCGGTGCCTGCCCAGTCGTCGCCGGTGCCGTTTGCCGATGCGCTCCTCTTCTGGCTGAAGCTTGGCTTCATCAGCTTTGGCGGACCGGCAGGACAGATCGCGCTCATGCATGAGCATCTGGTCGAGCGTCGGCGCTGGATCTCGGAAAAGCGCTTCATGCATGCGCTCAACTACTGCATGTTGCTGCCGGGCCCCGAGGCACAACAGCTTGCCACCTACCTCGGTTGGCTCATGCACCGGAGTGCGGGTGGCATCCTTGCGGGGCTGCTCTTCGTACTGCCATCCTTCATCCTGATCACCCTGATCGCCTGGGGCTACATGGCGTATGGGCACCTCCCCGCCGTGAGCGGGCTCATGGAGGGCATCAAGCCGGCGGTGGTGGCACTGGTGCTGGTCGCGGGCTGGCGAATGGGCTCACGCACCCTCCGGCAGGTTCGTCTGGGGCTGATCGCGATCGGCGCTTTCGTCGCGCTTCACCTGGGCGGACTGCCGTTTCCACTGGTGATCGCCGCCGCCGCGCTGGTCGGGCTGATCGGCGGCCGCACAACGACGCCGGCAGAGGGGCCGGCGGCGAGCCATCCGCAATCAGCCGCGCCTCGTGCAGCGACGCCGCAAGCGGCCACCGCGCCAACGCACCCACCCTCGGCAGGCGGGTCGGCGCCGGACTCGGCTGCCCAGCCGGGCGGCGCCGCCCCCTTCGCACGCGCCCTGATCGACGACGACACGCCCGCACCGGCACACGCCCGCGCGCGCCCCGCGCGCCTTCTTGCGATTGCCGCGGCCGGCCTGGCACTCTGGGCACTCGGCTGGCTGCTCTGTCACAGGATCAGCGCGAGCGGCACCACGCTCATCGACATGGCGGGTTTTTTCACGCAGGCCGCGCTCGTCACCTTTGGCGGTGCCTATGCCGTGCTGCCCTATGTCCACCAGGCAGCGGTCGAGCACTACGGCTGGCTCACGTCGGCCCAAATGCTCGACGCCCTCGCCCTGGGCGAAACCACGCCCGGTCCGCTGATCATGATCGTGGCCTTCGTAGGCTTTATCGGTGGCTGGACCCAGCAGATTTTCGGCGCCGACAGCTTGCCGAACGCCGGCCTTGCGGCGGCGCTGGTTGCCACCTATTTCACCTTTCTGCCGTCGTTCATTTTCATTCTCGCGGGCGGGCCGCTGGTGGAGGCGACCCGCAATCTCCCACGGCTTGATGCGACGCTCGCCGCGATCACCGCCGCGGTTGTCGGCGTGATTGCAAGTCTCGCGGTGGTGCTCGCGCGGGCGGTGAGCGTGCGCCCGGATGGCGGGGTCGATCCGCTCGCGCTCATGGCGGTGGCGCTTGCCTGGTGGCTGCTTGCGCGCAGGAAGTGGCCGGTGATCACGACGCTCGCCGTGTTCGGCGCGGCGGGCGTTGCGTTACGGCTGACCGGCCTGCGGTAAACCGGGGAGGCGCCGACGGCGCTCCTGCTCAGGCCGACCCTGCGCTGCATACCCGTTCGCAGGCCGCCCGCGCAGCCCGTCTGCGCTCAACCCGTACCTGCTCAGCCGCGCCTGAAACTGTAGATCGCCTGCGTGGCGCGCAGGCCGGGCAGGCGCTCGATCGTTCGCCCGTTGGCAAGAAATGCGCGCCGCAGAATCGACAGCTCAAGCCGCGCGAGGAACTGTTCGAAATCGCGGACCGTGGCGAGGTGCAGATTCGGCGTGTCATACCACTGATAAGGCATTTCGCGCGAGACCGGCATCCGGCCCATCAGAATCGACCAGGCGTGATACCAGTGACCGAAGTTGGGAATCGACACAATGCCCTGGGCCGCCACCTGACTCATTTCGGCCAGCACTTTTTCGGTCTGATGCGTGGCCTGTAACGCCATCGACAACACCACGACGTCGAAGGCCCCCGCACCGAACATGCCAAGCCCGGCCTCGATGTCCTGCTGGATCACATCAACGCCACGGCGCACGCAGGCGAGCACCCGGGCGTCGTCGATCTCCACGCCATAACCGGTGCAGCCCCGCTCTCGACTGAGGTAATCGAGCAGCGCCCCATCCCCGCAACCCAGATCGAGCACCCTCGCGCCGTGCGGAATCCATTGCGCGATCAACGCCAGGTCGGGGCGGAGCCGTGCGGTGGCACCCGCTGCCATGCTTGCCTCAACGCTCATCGGTGCCTCCGGCGATTTCGGCTGCGACCCGTTCGAAATAGGCGCGCACGATCGCGTGATACTGCGGGTCCTCCAGCAAAAAGGCATCGTGCCCATGCGGGGCGTCAATCTCGGCGTAGCTCACGCGCCGGCCCGCCTTCAGAAGCGCCTGCACGATCTCGCGGCTGCGCTCGGGGGCAAAGCGCCAGTCGGTGGTAAACGAAGCGATAAGAAATGAAGCGCGCGCCTGGGCCAGCACCTGCGACAGGTCACCGCCGGCCGCGCGCGCCGGGTCGAAGTAATCGAGCGCACGGGTGATCAGCAGATAGGTGTTGGCATCGAAATAGCGGGCGAATTTTTCGCCCTGATAACGCAGATACGACTCGATTTCAAATTCGACATCAAACGTGAAGCGATAGTCGCCCGGCTGCGCACGCTCGGTGTTGTCACGCAGTGCCCGGCCGAATTTTTCAGCCATCGAGTCGTCGGACAGATACGTGATGTGGCCGATCATGCGCGCCACCTGCAGGCCGCGTGACGGGACCACGCCATGCTCGTAAAAACGGCCGCCGTGAAACTCGGGGTCGGTGAGAATCGCGCGCCGCGCCACTTCGTTGAAGGCGATGTTCTGTGCGGAAAGCCGCGGCGCGGTGGCGATCGCCACACAGTGCCGCAGCCGCTCGGGATAGAGCGTGCTCCAGGCGAGCGCCTGCATGCCGCCCAGGCTTCCCCCCATGACTGCTGCAAACTGCCGGATCCCCAACCGGTCGGCGAGCCTCGCCTGGCTATGGACCCAGTCTTCGACGGTGAGCACCGGAAAATCAGGGCCATAGGGCTTGCCTGTGGCAGCGTTGATCGACATGGGACCGGTTGAGCCAAAGCAGCTGCCGAGATTGTTGACCCCGATCACAAAGAAACGGCGCGTATCCACCGGCTTGCCAGGCCCCACCATGTTGTCCCACCAGCCGATGTCCTGCGGGTTGTCTGCCGACACGCCGGCCACGTGATGGGAGGCATTGAGCGCATGACACACCAGCACCGCGTTGCTCAGATCGGCGTTGGGTTCGCCATAGGTTTCGTAGACGAGCTCATAGTCGCCCAGCGCGGCGCCGCTCGCGAGCGCGAGCGGCTCGGCAAAGCGCATGCGTTGGGACTCAACAGTGAGAGCGGTCATTCAAACTCAACTGGAAAACAGGGCCCGAAAGTAAAAAAACCCGACCGGCTTGCTGGCTTCGGATCGGGTGGGCAGGGACCGCACCGCTTTAGCCGAACTTGTTACGCGCCCGCAAGCTAGTCTTCAAATCGGCGCGATCGATACTGACTGAGAGTTTAGCTGACCGCGTCAATCCGTCAAATACCGGGCAAGCGGGGATGACTGCCGGCGCGCACGACGCTAACCGGGGGCCTGCGGACCGCCTTGCGCAAGCCGCGCGAGCGCAGCCGCCACGCGCACCGGATCGTTGCCCCTCACAATGCGGCTCACCCGAGGCGACAGCCAGCGGGTGTCGGCCTGCAGGATTTCCCGCTTGACTCGCAGCAGGCTCGCAGGGTGCATCGAGAACTCGGTAAGACCCATGCCCAGCAACAGCGCCGTGGCGCGCCAGTCGCCCGCCATCTCGCCGCATACCGACACCGGCCGCCCGGCCTCGCGGGCGGCCCGGATGGTGCCCGCTACCAGCCGCAACACCGCGGGGTGAAACGGGTCGTAGAGCGATGCCACCTCATGATCGACGCGATCGATCGCAAGCGTGTACTGGATCAGGTCATTGGTGCCGATCGAAAGAAAATCAAGGCGTCGCGCGAAATAGCCCGCGCAGAGCGCCGCGGCCGGCACCTCGATCATGGCGCCGACCGGGAGTGCCGGGTCAAACGCGCACCGGGCGGCACGGAGGTCTTCGCGGGCCCTCGCGAGCAGCGTCATGAGGCTGTCCACTTCGTGATGGTGCGCGATCATGGGGACCAGAAGCCGGACCGGACCGCAGGCCGAGGCACGCAAAATCGCGCGCAGCTGCGCAAGAAACACATCGGGGTGGGCGAGGCTGTAGCGAATGGCTCGGCGGCCCAGCGCAGGATTGGCGGTGGATGCGGCTGGCGCTACGCCACTGTTGAGCGTCTTGTCGGCACCGATGTCGATGGTGCGAATGGTGACCGGACGGCCCTTGAGCGCCTGCACCACCTGCCGGTACGCCTCGAACTGTTCGTCTTCGCAGGGCAGCTCGGCGCGATTCATGAACAGAAACTCGGAGCGGAACAGCCCCACACCCCCGGCACCCGACTCGGCCGCATCGCGCGCCTCATCGGGCCGCTCGATGTTGATCTGAAGCGAAATCGCCTGACCATCACGGGTGACCGCAGCCACCCCGGTGAGCGCGCGAAGCTTTGCACGCTCACGCTCACCGGCCGCCTGCCGGGCCTGATAGTCGGCGAGCACCGCGTCATCGGGTGCCACGATGACCACCCCGGCGTCGCCGTCGAGAATCACCCAGTCATCATCCTGAACCTGCATGCGTGCAGCGCCCAGGCCCAGCACGGCCGGGACATTCATGCTGCGTGCAAGGATCGCGGAATGCGAGGTGGTGCCGCCCAGGTCGATGGCAAAGCCAAGTGCGCATCGCATGGTGAGCATGTCGGCGGGCGCGATGTCCTCAGCCACAAAAATCACCGGCTCACTGCCATCGGCAAGCGGCCCGCCCAATCCGGCAAGCGCGCGCATCACCCGGTCGGCCACCTGCTGCACATCGCGTCCGCGTTCGCGCAGATAGGCGTCATCGAGCGCCTCGAACTGTGCCGCCAGATGACCGGCCTGCGCCGACATCGCCCACTCGGCGTTCCACAGGTGCTCGACGATCGAGGCGCGCGCGGCACCGCTCAGCGCCGGATCATCGAGAATCATGGCGTGCACTTCAAGGAGCGCCGCAGCCTCGGTGGGCGCACCCTGCGGGAGGCCTTCCACCAGCCCCGCGAGCTCGGCCTTTACCTGACCGATCGCCTGCGAAAGCCTCAGTTGCTCGGCCTCGATATCGGCAGGTTCGATACGGCGCCGCGGCACATCGCGGCTGGCGACCTCGAGCACGCGCGCGCGCCCGATCGCAATGCCGCCACCGATTCCGCTACCCGAGAGCTGCAACACGCTAGAGCTCCTCGCCGAACCCCGATCCGATCAACTCGACCAGCGCCGCCACGGCCTGGTCGGCATCCGGGCCCTCGGCTTCCACCACCAGCGTACTCCCGCGCGCGGCCGCAAGCATCATCACCCCCATGATGCTCTTGGCGTTGACCTTCCGGGTGTTGCGCGACAACCAGACCTCGGCGCGAAAGCGCCCCGCTGCGGCCGTGACCTTGGCCGAAGGGCGGGCGTGGAGCCCAAGGCGGTTGACGACGGTGACTTCAGCGCGCGCCATCAGCCGCCTGCCTGGTGGAACGGGGCTCGACGCCTGCGAGCTCGGCAGGGTCGACCGGGCGGATCGCACGCTGGCCTGCATCAACGAGCGTTTCCACCAACTCATCGAGCGGCCCGCGGCGATTGCCCAGCGCCTTGATAAGGAGTGGCAGATTGACGCCCGCCACCACGACCACACGCTCGCGTTCGGCCAACTGGGTGGCGATACGCGAAGGCGTGGCCCCGAACACATCGGTGAGCACCAGCGCGCCACTGCCATCATTGATTCGAGCGAGCAGCTCGCGCGCAGCGTTCAGCGCGATCTCGGGGTCTTCGTCGGGGATGACATCGAGCGCGGCCAGCTGCACCGGCAGACGCCCGAAGATGTGGCGCGTACAGTTGAGAAGCGCCGTGCCCAGCGGCTCGTGAGAGACAAGCAGGATGCCGATCATGGTGGCCTCACCCGACGGGTCAGCTCGCGAGCCCGCGCGCAGCCGACCCGGCCGCGCCCACTGCACCGCGCACCGCGCGCTCGAGCGCGTCGACGAACAGCGCCGCCACATCGAACCCGGTCTGTGCGGTGATTTCACGAAAGCAGGTGGGGCTGGTGACATTGATTTCGGTGAGGTTGTCGCCGATCACATCGAGCCCCACCAGGAGCAGACCGCGATCGAAGAGGATCGGTGCAAGGGTCTGCGCGATCTCGCGGTCGCGGTCGGAAAGCGCCCGCGCCACCCCCCGCCCGCCGGCGGCAAGGTTGCCGCGAAACTCGCCCGCCTGCGGAATGCGCGCGAGGCAGTACGGCACCACCTCGCCACCGATCAGGAGCACCCGCTTGTCGCCTTCGCTGATGGCCGGAATGAAGCGCTGCGCCATGACGGTACGCTCACCGAACCGGTTCATGGTTTCGATGATGACCGACAGGTTGGGATCTTCGGCACGGGCACGAAACACCGACATGCCGCCCATGCCGTCGAGGAGCTTGAACACCGCCTCGCGATGCTCCATCACAAACGCGCGCAGGTCATCGGCGCTGCGCGTGACGATGGTCGGCGCGGTGAAGCGCGAGAATTCGAGAATCGCGAGCTTTTCGTTATGGTTGCGGACCGCGCGCGGATCGTTGAACACCCGGGCGCCTTCACGCCCCGCCTGCTCAAGAAGCCAGGTGGAGGCAACGTATTCCATGTCAAACGGCGGGTCCTTGCGCATCAGCACGGCATCGAAGTCGGCAAGCGCCTCATCGTGCTCGGACCCGAGCGACCACCACACTGCACGCTCGCCCAAGGCATCGGCAATGGCGAGGGGCGCCACCCGCGCGCGCACCCGCCCGCCGCGCGACCCCAACGCATGCTGCTCGCAGAAATAAAGCGCATGCCCGCGGCGCTCGGCCGCGAGCATCATCGCGAAGGTGGAGTCTTTATAGGGCTTGAACGAGGCAAGCGGATCGGCAATGATCAGGATGCGCATCGGAGGGTCCGGGATCAGCAGGAGGCGCGCAGGCCATGGCACTCAGCCATAGCGCGCGGGATCGGGGTCGGTCTGCTCGAGCTCAACCGAGGCGGCAAGGAGCGCAAGCCGCGCCACCACGCCGTAGGCGTAAAAGCGGTTGGGGGCGGAGTCGGGCGCGCTGCGGGGTTCGGGCAGATTGCAGCTCGAGGCAAACGGCAGGGGCACGAAGTGCATGCCCGGGGCATTCAGGTTTTCATCGCGCCCGCGCGAGGCGTGCACGCGATAGAACCCGCCCACCACATAGCGGTCGATCATGTAGACCACGGGCTCGGCGATGCCGCCCTCGACCGATTCCACCGTATGGACCCCCTCCTGCAGGATCACATCGCTCACCTGCAGGCCCTCCTTCACCACCGACATCTTGTTGCGCTGCTTGCGGTTGAGGTTGCGCACTTCGGCGGGATCCTTGACCGACATCACGCCCATGCCGTAGGTGCCGGCATCGGCCTTCACGATGACGAAAGGCGTTTCGTCGATGCCGTATTCGCGGTATTTGGCGCGGATCTGCCGCAGCAGCGTCTCGACCCCGGTGGCCAGACACTCCTCGCCTTCCCGCGCCTGAAAATCGATCTGGGTGCAGGCGGCGAAATACGGATTGACGAGCCAGGGGTCAATATCAAGCAGCTTGGCGAAACGCTTGGCGACCTCGTTGTAGGCAGCGAAGTGACGGGTCTTGCGGCGAACCGACCAACCGGCATGAAGCGGCGGCAACAGCACCTGCTCGGACAGATCGGTGAGCTGCGCAGGCGTGCCCGCGGACAGGTCGTTATTGAGCAGGATGGCGCAGGGATCAAACCCTTCGAGCATGACGCGGCGCGCCTTGCGCTGCAGCGGCTCGAGATGGATCGTCTGGCCGTCGGGCAGCTCAAGGTCGGTAGGGCCGGTGATCTCGGGGTTGAGCGAGCCCAGGCGGACATCAAGGCCGGTTTGCCGCAGGATCTGGCAGAGCCGCGCCACGTTTTGCAGATAGAAGGTGTTGCGGGTGTGGTTCTCGGGAATCAGCAGCAGATTGCGCGCATCGGGACAGTATTTTTCGATGGCCGCCATGGCTGCCTGCACCGCGAGCGGCAGCATGGGCTCCGACAGGTTGTTAAAGCCCCCCGGAAACAGGTTGGTATCAACGGGGGCGAGCTTGAAGCCGGCGTTTCGAAGATCCACCGATCCGTAGAACGGCGGCGTGTGATCCTGCCACTCCAGTCGGAACCAGCGTTCGATCTGGGCGGTGGCGGCAAGCATCCGGCGCTCGAGATCGAGGAGCGGACCGGATTGGGCGGTAACAAGATGCGGGACCATGGCTGCGGAGCAGACGCTGCGCGGGGCACCCTGCAAGCCACGCGCGCGGCCACCCGATCGGTTGGCTGACGGACCCCGATTCTACTTGGCCCAGGGGGATCCCTGCTCGCAGCCGATCAAATGAAACGGGACGCGCTCGTCGCGCGTCCCGCCATCGACCCGCCGCTACCGATTAGCGGTGATAGGCCGTCTCGCCGTGCGAGGCGATGTCCAGGCCCTCGCGTTCCTCGTCTTCCGGCACCCGCAAACCGATGACAAGATCCACGATCTTGAAGGCGATGAAGGCAACCACCGCCGACATCACGACCGTGATCAGAACCCCCTGCAGCTGGACCCACACCTGGGCGCCGACCGAATACTCGGGGTTGGCCGCATTCTTCACATAATCGAAGATGCCGGTGCCGCCCAGCGTGGGCGAGGCGAACACACCGGTCAGGATGGCGCCGACAATGCCGCCCACGCCATGCACGCCGAACACGTCGAGCGAGTCATCGGCGCCCAACATGCGCTTCAGGCCATTCACCCCCCAGAGGCAGAGCACGCCCGACACCAGGCCGATGATGAGTGCGCCCATCGGACCCACGAAGCCGCACGCCGGCGTGATTGCAACCAGGCCCGCCACCGCACCGGAGGCCGCACCCAGCATCGAGGGCTTACCCTTGCTGGTCCACTCGCCAAACATCCAGGCGACGGTTGCCGCGGCCGTGGCAAAGAGCGTGTTCACGAACGCAAGCGCCGTGGTGCCGTTGGCTTCCAGGTTGGAACCGGCGTTGAAGCCGAACCAGCCCACCCACAGGAGCGATGCGCCAATCATGGTCATCACCAGCGAGTGCGGCGCCATGGCCTCACGACCGTAGCCCACGCGTTTGCCGATCACATAGGCACCCACCAGGCCGGCCACGCCGGCGTTGATGTGCACCACCGTGCCGCCCGCGAAGTCGAGCGCACCCTTGGCCCACAGGAAGCCTGCCGCTGCCGTGACGGCCTCGAGCGACTTTTCGTCGGTGATCGCATCCGGGCCGGCCCAGTACCACACCATGTGCGCCATCGGGATGTAGCAGAACGTGAACCACAACACCGAGAACAGGATGACCGCCGAGAAGCGCGCACGTTCAGCGATCGAGCCCACGATCAGCGCACAGGTGATTGCGGCAAAAGTTGCCTGGAACGCCACGAAAATGAGTTCCGGGATCACGACACCCTTGCTGAAGGTGGCGGCCACCGTGTCGGGCGTGACGCCTTTCAGGAACAGCTTGTCGAAGGTGCCATAGAAACTGCCATCGCCCCCGAACGCAAGCGTGTAGCCATAAATCGCCCACAGCACGCTGATCACGGCGAAGATTGTGAACACCTGCATCAGCACCGACAGCATGTTCTTGGCGCGTACGAGGCCGCCGTAAAAGAGCGCAAGCCCCGGGATGCACATGAGGGTCACGAGCAGTGTCGCAACGATCATCCACGCGGTGTCACCCTTGTTCGGGGTGGGCGGGGTTGCCTCGGCAGGCTTGGCCTGCTCCGCAGGTGCCGCCGCAGGCGCACTGGCCTGGGCAAGGAGCAGGGGCGCAGCGGGGCTCGCCTGCGCGAGAAGCACCGCACCCTGCGATGCCACCGACTGGGCAAGCGCAGGTTCGCCTGCGGCAGGCGCCGAGGCAAGGGTCGGCGCCATGGGCGCGAGGAACAGCGCCGCGACGAGCGCCAGCATTCGAATCAGGGTAGTCATAGTGGTCTCTCCGTCTGGCCGCTTACAGCGCCTGGTTGCCGGTCTCGCCCGTGCGTATCCGAACGACCTGCTCCAGGTCGTAGATGAAAATCTTCCCGTCACCGATCTTGCCGGTGCACTGCCGCCTCGATCTTGACCTTGGGCAGGAAGTCGACGACATACTCGGCGCCCCGATAGAGTTCGGTGTGGCCCTTCTGGCGACCAAAGCCCTTGACCTCGGTGACCGTGATGCCCTGCACGCCGACCGAGGACAGCGCCTCGCGGACCTCGTCGAGCTTGAAGGGTTTGATGATTGCGGTGATCAGTTTCATGGTGATGACATCCTCTCGGTGAAGCGCCGGGCGCGCGACATGCCGCCCGGCCGGGCAAGCCGCTCAGAAAGTCTTGGCAAGCGAGACCAGGGCACGAGCGTCGCCCGCGGTCTTGGTCACGCCGGAGAGGGCACCCGTCGTGAAGTAGTTTTTCTTGCTGGTGGTGAGATAGGAAAGCCCCAGCACCCAGCCAGAAATGTCCTTGGTCAACCCCACCTTGTAGTCGGTGACCGAATTGCCGATGAGACCGTTGGCCACGCCGTTCTTCAGGCTCAGAACGCCAATGTGGGCGTTGGCACCCCAGCCGCCGCCCAGATCATGGGTGGCCGCAAGGTCGAGGTAGGTGGTGCCCTTGGTTGAGCCACCAGCTTTGCCCGGGTTGCCAGCCTTGAAGAGCGCCTGGGTCGAGAAATAGTCGTCAACCGAATAGAACAGCTTGGCCGTGACCGGACCGACGCCAATACCGAAATAGACCTCCTTGTTGTCGATCTTCACGCCAGTGCTGCCCGGGTAGGCATAGTAGATCGCACCGACGTCGTAGCTCAACGTGCCTGCAGTCCCCTTGTAGCCGCCGTAGACATCCATTTCGAGGGAGGCGCCGTTATAGAGCGACTGCTCGACATTGGAGTTCCAGTTGCCAACGTAGAACCCAGACTTGCTCGCATAGTCGAAGCCACCTTGCAGGGTGGGCTGGTAGCGGGTCTGTGTGAAGCCGCGGAACTTGTAGTCCGAGGCCAGGGTGATGTTGCCGGTGAACGGCGCGGGGTCGGCGGCGAGTGCGGGTGCGGCGGCAGCACTCATGAGGGATGCGGCGAGGAGTGTACGGAGGATCATTCGGGTTCTCCCGGGTTTTATGAGGATTGGGAGAGCCCAGTTGCATTTCTCGTGCCAAGCGAATCCTCGGCCTCGCAGACCAGGAAGCGACCCGCAAGCCACCACCCCGCCCCAAAAGGGGGCGGACCCGGGCCGGGCAGCCACGGTTGCGCACCAAATCGGGGCGCCTGACTGGCTGGGTCATGGGCGGCTCCGCCTGCGGCCTCGCGTGCTAGACTCGCGGCCCGTTTTGCTCGCCGGCTTGCGGAACCATCACGTTGCGGCCCCTTCACGTGACTGCTTCACGCTTTGCAGCCAGCATGCGCCCGCCCTGCTTGTGAGGAACTGCCGATGGTCAACCCTGCTCAGCAACTCCTTGCCGATGCGCAAGTCCGGATCGCCGAGCTGTTGCGCGCGAGCCCGGCCGCAGACCTCGAGCGCAACCTGAAGGCGCTCCTTGCGCAGACGTTTCAGAAGCTTGAGCTCGTCACCCGCGAGGAGTTCGAAGTCGAGCGCGAACGCCTGGCCCGCCTTCAGGCGCGACTGGAGACGCTGGAGCGACATCTGCAGGGTAACGCCCCGGCAGGCGCAGCAACGGCTGCAACAGGCACGACGCCGGTCAG
>RFXC01000130.1 GCA_009921765.1 Betaproteobacteria bacterium
ATCGAGCAGCTGCTCGATGCGCGCCGGCCAGCGGAGTCCTCGTGGCCGAAGATTCTCGGACATGAAGCGCTCAGCCGCGAACGGTGACGTGATAGGCCTCTTCGCTGATTTCGCTCCAGCGATCGTACTTGGCCTTGAATGCGAAATAAGAGTCGTGAACCTTGCGGGTGAGTGGATCCTTGGCAATCGCTTCTGCGAGCACTTTCTCGGTTTCTGCGCGGAGCGCTTTCACAACGCCCTCTGGCAAAGGCTTTGCGGTCACCTTGTGGTTTTTGACCAGATCATCCATGGCGTCTGAGTTGGCCTTTTGGCACCAGGCTTCGCTGATGACATTGCACGCCGCGGCCGCGTTCTCAACGATCGCCTGCAAGTCACGCGGAAGCTTTTGCCAGGCGGCTCGGTTGATCAGCAGCTCCGATACCGTGGCGGATTCATGCCAGCCGGTGGTGTAGTAAAACTTGGCCGCCTTATGCAGACCCAGTCGACGGTCCTGGAAGGGGCCGACAAACTCTGCGGCGTCGATGACACCGCGCTCGAGCGCAGGGAAAATCTCGCCACCTGGCAACACCTTCACGTCGACACCCAGGTTCGAGTACACCTTGCCTGCGAGGCCTGGGATACGCATCTTCAGGCCCTTCAGGTCGGATACCGAATTGATTTCCTTCTTGAACCAGCCCGACATCTGTACCCCGGTGTTGCCGCAGGGGAACGCGATCATGCCAAACGGGGCGTACACCTCATTCCACAGGTCGATCCCGCCACCGTCGTACAACCAGCCGTTCATGCCCTGGAAGTTCATGCCGAACGGCACTGCTGTGAAGTACTGTGCAGCGAAGGTTTTGCCGGTCCAGAAATAGCTATTGGCGTGATTCATTTCAACCGTGCCTGCGCGCACCGCATCGAATCCCTCGAACGCAGGAACCAGTTCGCCTGCGCCAAACACCTGGATGCGGAGGCGCCCGCCAGACATGGCCTCGATTCGACGAGCCAGGTCCGTGGCGCTACCGGGACCGTCCATGTAGAAGGGAGACCCTTTTACATAGGCGCTGGTCATCTTCCAGGTGATGGTGGATTGGGCCTTGACGATGGCGGGGGCAGCCAGCGTGGCGGTGGCCGCGCCCGCAATGGCGCCCTTGGTTACAAATGAGCGGCGATTGACTTGCATGACAAATTACCCGGCAGTGGAGGATGGGTATCTGTCAGCAAGCGATGTGCCAAGGACGAATGAAGCCAATGCGGCGTTTGGGCAGCCGTTTGTGCACCACAAAGACGGGGCTGCCGCACCGTTGGTGCTTGACTTGACGAAAGGTGGTGCGAGACGCCCGGTTTTCGGGCGTCTGCCATCCCGCTACCCGTGCACGAGACGCGGCCAGACCGGCCTATTCGAAACCGCAGCGCGCCCGAAGCTCGGCGCTTGACTCCGACGCCAGCAACGCAATCACCTGCTGTGCGAGCGCCGGCTGCACTGCGCGCGCGCTGACCGCTGCTGTGTAGACCGTGCCCAACTCGAACCGCTTGGGGAGCGGCGCAACCAGCGTCACGCCGGCGGTGAACAGGATCTCGGAGATTTGCGTGCAGCCGATGGCCCCCGCTTCGCCCGACTCTGCCATGGCGCGCATGGCAGTCGCGCCATTGGGAAACTCTCGCAGCCGAGGCTGCATGGCCTCGGCCAGGCCCAGCGCCTCGAGCACTTTGCGAACGTGAATGCCAGCGGTTGAACGAACGGTGTCCGGAATCCAGAGGCTCGATGCTCTTGCCAACGCAGCGGCCAGTGCTTCGGCGGTGCTGACCTCGGGCACCGGCTGGCCCGCTGGAACCGCGACGCCAGTGCGCACGGATCCGATTGGCGTGACACCGTCTGCGCGCAACTGCCCTTCCGCCACCATCGCGCGGATCATCGCGTCGGTGAGAATCATCAGGTCGCACGGGTCGCCGGCAAGAAACGCCTCTTTCATCGCGCCGACTGCGCCAAAGCGACCCGCGGTATGAACGCCCAGCTCGTCTCGCAGCCGATCAGCGATGCGGGTGACAAGTCCCTGCGAAGCCCCGGCGCAGAGCGTGGCAATGGTCTGCGACATGTTCAGTCGGCCTTGATGCCGGCGCTTTTCACAACGCCCGCCCACTGGGCGATGTCGTCGTTCAGGAACTTTCCGAACTCGCCCACGCTCATCGTCATGGCGGCCGTACCCTGTGCAGACCAGCGCTTGCGAAGCTCGGTATCGGCGGTGATCTTGCTGATCTCGGTATTCAACCGGTTCACGATGGCGGCAGGGGTTCCCTTGGGCGCCATCACGCCGATCCAGATCGTGACGGTGTAGCCCGGCACGCCCGATTCCGAAACGGTGGGCACGTTGGGCATGATGGAGGAGCGGGCACGGCCGGTGGTGGCGAGCGCCTTCACCTTGCCGCTTGCGACCTGTGCGGCCATGGTGGGAATTGCATCGAACATCATGTCGACCTGTCCGCCCAGCACGTCGGTACGGGCCTGCGAGCTGCCCTTGTAGGGCACATGGACCATCTTGATGCCGGCCATCGACTTCAACAGCTCGCCTGCCATGTGATAAGGGGTGCCGTTGCCGGAGGATGCGTAGGTCATGCCGTCGGGCTTGGCTCGGGCAGCAGCCAGCACCTCGGCGATGCTGGAAGCGGGAAGCGCCGTGCGCGCGACCAGCACCAGATCGGATTCATTGATGGGTGCCACCGGCTCGAAATCGCGCATCAGCTGAAACGGCTTGTTGGCGATGAGGGACTCGTTCACCGTATGCGTGTTTGACATGACCAGCAGCGTATAGCCATCGGGCGGGCTCTTCGCGACCCCATCGGTTCCGATGATGGAGCCCGCGCCGGGACGGTTTTCGATCACGAAGCTCTGCCCCAGCGTTTCCTGCAAACGCGTGGCGACCAGACGACCGAACACATCGGCCGAGCCGCCGGCAGCAAACGGGACCACCAACCGGACGGGCCGAGCGGGCCATTCCTGAGCCAAGGCGCCAGCCGAGGCCAGCAATGCGCCCAGTACGGCGACAGCCTGAGCGGGACGGAATAAGCGGGTGAAATCGCGGAACAGAGGCATGACGGCTCCAAGGGTGCGGAGTGAACAGATTCCGGATGTTAAGTGTCCGGGCACCGCCCCCCAAATGCGGGGTCTTTCCGCAGCCTATACTGGAGAGGTTCATTTCAGAGACCGCCGCCATGACTTCCCCCTCCGCCAAAACCCTGATCTGGGCCCAGGGTGCGACCGACCGCATCGGTCACAAGCCCTACCTGGAGCGCCTGCTGCCCCACATCGCCCGCTGCAGCGATCCTGATTTCGAGGTCCGGTTTCACACCACTACGCCCTCGGTCACCACGGTGCATGCGGTGTCGGAGTTCCGGTTCTCGCGCGAGGTGATCCGCGCAGCCGTTCGGGCCGAACGCGAAGGCTATGCGGCGTTCTACATGAACCATTTTCAGGATGTGGGCCTGCAGGAGGCGCGCGCCACGGTCAATATTCCGGTGCTGGGGCTGGGCGAGACCAGCATGCTGCACGCATGCACGCTGGGCCGCCGTTTGGGGCTTCTTGCCATCAATCCGGCCTTTGTGCCGCTCCACGCCGATCAGGTGGCGAGGTACGGTCTGCGCGATCGGGTGGCGGGTATCCGGTCGATCAACGCCAGCATCCCCGACTACATGGCAGGCTTCGCGTCAGCCGAACGGAAGGTGCCCCTGCAGCGTCAGTTCGAGGACGAGGCGCGCCGCCTGATCGATGCGGGTGCGGATGTGATCGTGCCGACTGGCGGACTGCCGATGATGATGTTTGCCGAGGACGCAGGCGCAGCGATCGACGGTGTGCCCATCGTCAATGGCGTGACCGTGCTGGTAAAGGCCGCCGAAATGGCGGTGAAGCTCAGCCGGCTGACCGGGCACGTGGCGAGCCGCGCGCCGCACTCGGGCTACGTGCTGCCCTCGGCGCAGGCGCTGGAGGAGTTCCTTCAGCACGGGTGACCGGCGCTTGCAGCACGAGGCGCTCGATTTCGCGCTGGCGATCGGCCCGGGCGCGGGCCGTGCCATGGTGGTGCAGCAATGATTCGCCGATTTCGGCCGAATAGGTGATGAAGGCACGGGCCCGCGCCTGAGCGGGTTTGAGGCCCAGCGCCCGAAAGGCTTCCTCATGATAGGCAAGCCGGCTGCGGTCGGCTTCGTCAAGCACCTGCTGCGCGAGCGCATCGCGGCGTGCCCAGGCCCTGATCGCAAGCTCGATGCGCGCAGCACGCTCGGCCGCGCGTCCCCGGTGGGGGAGCGAAATCATGTCGCGCAGGCGCTCTCGGGGATCGCTGCTTGCGCTCGCGAGCCGGCGCGTCAGCGCAAGCGTGGCACGCTCGCTCCAGGCCTGCAGTACGCGGCGGAGCAGATCTTCACGATCACGGAAGTGCCAGTAGAAGCTGCCGCGGGTGACGCCGAGTTGCCTCGCGAGCACATCGACCCGCACGTGGTCGATGCCCTCGCTCACCAGCACATCGGTGGCGGCATCGATCCAGACCTCGGGGGTGAGCGCCTCCCGGAGCCCCCGCGTGGCAGCGCTTGCCGGGGAGGCGCGAGTCGAAGCGGCGCGAGTCGAAGCGGCGCGGTCAGGCTCGGGAGTCCTGGCGGGTGAGCGGACAGTTCTGCGTTGAGCGGGAGATTTCATGGATGCGATCATGCCATACATGAGTGTATGGTGAGACTTCTGGATTTGAAAGAAAACGTTTGGATATTCAATCCATCAGATTTAGAATAGCCCAAACACATACACATGTGTATGGAATGCATGGAGAGAGGCCTTGACTTCTTCAATCACAGTCACACCGGGTGCGCTTCCTGCGCAAAGCTCGCCCTCTGAATCCGGTTTCTTCTCCGACGAGTCCATGCTTGCCCCGCGCCGGGTCGAGCGCATCGATCTGGGTGCGGGCGCGTTTCTACTGCGCTCGCCTGAACCGCTCATGCCCGGAGTCCGCGCCATCGGTGTCTGGCTCGAACACTGGGCGCAGGAAAAGCCTCAGGCAATCGCTTTTTCCGAGCCCGCCGGGCTGTCGCAGGCAGCGGTTTCATCCGGCTACACGACGCTCACCTGGGCCGAACTACGCACCCGCGTGGGCTCGGTCGCCCAGGCGCTCCTCGACATGCGGCTTGCCGCGGGCGCGCCGGTGGTCATCCTGTCCGACAACTCGCTCGACCATCTGGTGCTGATGCTCGCGGCGATGCACGTGGGGCGGGCCGCCTGCACGGTCAGCAGCGCCTACTGCCGTCTGGCGGGCGGCGATTTCAGCCGCATCAAGGGAATTCTCAACAAACTCGCGCCCGGGCTGGTCTATGCCTCCGATGCGGCCACCTACGGCCCGGCGATCCGGGCGAGTGGGGTGTCGGCGCCGGTCGTGCTGAGCCGTGGGGCGGAAGACCTCTCAGGGGCCGTCGGTTTCGATTCACTCGTTGCCGTTCGCGAAACCGATGCCGTCGGGCGTGCCTTCGCTGCCGTGGGGTCCGATACCCATGCCAAATACCTGCTCACCTCAGGCTCCACCGGGCACCCGAAGGTGGTCATCAACACCCACGGCATGCTGTGCGCCAATCAGCAGATGATTGCGCAGACTCTGCGCTTCCTGGCGGTCGAACCGCCGGTGCTGCTCGACTGGCTCCCCTGGAGCCACACCTTCGGCGGCAACCACAACATCAACATCGTGCTCAGAAACGGCGGCATGATGGTGATCGATGACGGCCGCCCGGTACCGGGTCTCATTGACCGAACGGTCGCACATCTGCGCAAGGTTCAGCCCACGGTGTTCTTCAACGTTCCCCGTGGCTATGACATGTTGCTGCCGGCGCTCGAATCCGATTCGGCACTCGCCCGACGGTTCTTCGAAAAAATGCGGATGGTGTTTTACGCGGGCGCCGGTATGCCGCTCGCCACCTGGAAGCGGCTGGAGGCAGTCGCTTCGGGCGTGCGTAGCGAACCGGTCTGGTTTACCACGTCATGGGGTTCAACGGAAACCTCGCCCGCCAACACGGCAGCGCACTGGCGACTCGATCAGCCCGGGGTCATCGGGCTGCCCATGCCGGGCGTCGATCTCAAGTTCGTACCCAACGCGGGCAAGCTCGAAATGCGTCTTCGCGGGCCGCATATTTTCCCTGGCTATCGCGGCAACGACGCTGCCACCCGGGAGGCGTTCGATGATGAGGGCTTCTACCGGATCGGTGATGCGGGCTATCTGCTCGATGAGGCCGATCCCGCGTCGGGCGTGGTGTTCAATGGTCGCGTGGCGGAAGATTTCAAGCTCACCACGGGCACCTGGGTGTCGGTGGGTACGCTGCGGCTATCGCTCGTCACGGCGCTTGCGCCGCTTGCACAGGACGCCGTCATCACCGGGCACGACCGCACCGAAGTGGGGGCGCTGCTGTTTTTAAGCGAAGCGGCGCGGGGGCTGCCTGAAGCCGAATTGCTCGCTCAGCTTCATGAAAAGCTCGCTGCGTTGGCGGCTCAGGGCGGCGGCTCATCACAGGTGCCACGGCGCCTGCTCGTGTTGCCCGATGCCCCCAGCATGGCTGCGGGTGAAATCACCGACAAGGGCTATATCAACCAGCGCATGGTGCTCGAGCGCCGGGCGGTCGAGGTCAAGGCCCTTCATGAGGCTTCGAATCACCCGCGCCTGATCCGACTCTGATCAGTATCCCTTTTTACGGAAGCGCTCACATGACACAGAACTCTCCTCCTTCGCTGCCTGATCTCGAACGCTTTGATCCCGCCTCTGGCGCGTTGTCGGGGCTGAATCTGGTGCGGCTCGAGCGCAGCGGTGCCATCTTTCATCTGCGCCTGAACCGCCCCGCCAAGCGGAACTCGGTGAGCGATGAAATGCTCAGACAGATTCACACTGTGTTCCTCAATCTGCCAGCAGATGTGCGCGTGCTGATCCTCAGCGGCGAGGGCGAGCATTTCAGCGCGGGCCTCGATCTGTCAGAGGTGAGCGAGCGCACGGTCGCCGAGGGTATCCACCACTCGCGTGCCTGGCATGCGTGCTTCGAGTCGATTCAGTTCGGACCGGTGCCGGTCATTGCGGTGCTCCATGGCGCCGTGGTGGGGGGCGGTCTGGAACTCGCGGCCTCCGCCCACCTCAGGGTCTCGGAAGCGGGCACGTTTTACGCGCTCCCCGAGGGCACACGGGGCATTTTCGTGGGCGGCGGCGGCTCGGTTCGCATCTCCCGGCTGATCGGCACCGCACTCATGACCGACATGATGCTCACGGGTCGGGTGCTCGACGCCAACGAGGGGCTGGCGGCCTCGCTTGCCACCTATCTCGTGCCCGCCGGGGAGGGGCTTGCGAAGGCGCTTGAGCTTGCCCTTCGCATTGCGGGCAATGCGCCGCTTTCCAATTACGCCATCACCCAGGCGTTGCCGCGTATCGGCGAAATGTCGCCTGCGGAGGGGCTTTTTGTGGAGTCGCTCATGTCGTCCATCGCCCAGGGCGATGAAGCGGCCAAGGAACGGGTCCGTGCATTTCTTCAGAAACGTGCGGCCAAAGTCGAGCGCCGATAGCCCATCAGGAGCACGCGCATGAGCTGGACATACCGGGCGCCGGTCGCCGACATGCGGTTTGTCATCGAGCAAGTGCTCGATGCACCGCGCGACTGGGCGCTTTGCGGATGGGATGTTGATGCCGATACCGCTGGTGCGGTGCTCGAGGAGGCGGCGCGGTTTGCTGCCGACCGTCTGCTTCCCATCAATGCGGCAGGCGACGCACAGGGATGCCGGCTCGATCAAGGCGGGAGGGTGCGCACGCCCGAAGGTTTTGCAGCTGCCTATCGTCAGTTTGTAGAGGCGGGTTGGCCCGCGCTGCCGTGCGAGCCCGAGTGGGGCGGGCAAGGGCTTCCCATGCTGATTGATGCGGCGGTGCGCGAAATGCTGAGCGCCTGCAATCATGGCTGGACCATGTATCCCGACTTGCTGCATGGCGCCTATGAAACGCTGCGTGCGCATGCCAGCGCCGAACTGAAGGCGCGCTATCTGCCAAAGCTCGTGAGTGGCGAATGGCTCGCGGCCATGGCGCTCACCGAACCCCAGGCGGGGAGTGACCTGGGGTTGCTGCGCACCCGCGGGGAGCCGTGCGCCGACGGATCGATCGCCATTACCGGCAGCAAGATTTTCATCTCCGGTGGTGACCATGATCTCACCGACAACATCATCCATCTGGTGTTGTGTCGTCTGCCTGATGCGCCGGCCGGCACGCGCGGCATTTCACTTGCCCTGGTGCCTGCGGTGCTGCCCGATGGCTCGCGGAACACCATGCACTGCTCCGGGCTCGAGCACAAGATGGGCATTCACGGCAGCGCCACCTGCGCCATGCAATACGAGGCTGCAACCGGCTGGCTGGTGGGCGAGCCCAACCGCGGCCTCGCAGCCATGTTTCTCATGATGAACTCTGCACGGCTTCATGTGGGGCTGCAGGGGCTGGGTCATCAGGAGATCAGCACGCAGAACGCCGTTCGTTATGCGCTGGAGCGCAGGCAGGGGCGCTCTGCAGGTGTCGCGGGGGGTGAGGCGCCCATCGCTTCGCACGCGGCCGTCCGGCATATTCTTCTTCGCAGGCAGGCGCTCACCCAGGCACAGCGCGTGATCGCCTATCGTGCGGCGCAAGCGCTCGATCAGGCGGCAGGCGCTGACGACGCCCAGGCGCGTCAGCTGGCAGGCGCGCTCGCGGGGCTGCTCACGCCGGTGGTCAAGGCGCTTCTCACCGATCAGGGCTTCCTGGGGGCCAGCGAGTCATTGCAGGTTTTCGGCGGCTACGGCTACGTTCGCGAAACCGGTATCGAGCAGTCGCTTCGCGACAGCCGCATCGCCATGATCTACGAGGGTACCAACGAAATTCAGGCGATCGATCTGCTGCAGCGAAAAGTGCTGGCAGACGGCGGGCAGGCGCTGAGCAGTTGGCAAGCGGAAGCCCTGGTCGAGGCTGCGCGGTGCGAGGCGGCCGGGCTTGGCGAGTTTGCGAGCATGGTTCGTGACACCATGGCTCAGTTGAGCGACGCAGTACGCGCTGTTCGGGAGGGCGGGCTGGCCGATCCCGATTGCGTGCCCCGTGTGGCCGACGAGTTCCTTCGCGGTGTGTCCTGGGCGATGCTGGGCTGGGCGTTTGCAGCGGGCGCTCGGGCAGCGGTGGGATTCGCCGATGAACGGTTTGCGCAGGTCAAACTCGCGCACATGCGCTACGGACTTCAGTGGCTCATGCCACAGGCCGCGGTGCACTGGGCGCGGGTGAGGGCAGGGGTGAGCGGGCTGGCGCTGCCGGAGGTCGACGGGGAAGCCGCCTAAGCTTCCTAAGCCGCTGACTTCGCCGCCTTCTCCTGCGCGAGCGTCGGATAGTCGTTATACCCATCCGGTCCGCCGCCATAAAACCGCCGCGTGATCGACTTGGTATACGGCCCGCCCATGCGGATCCGCTCGGGCAGATCCGGATTCGCAATCCAGAGCCGCCCAAATGCCACCGCATCCACCGCGCCCGATGCGATCAGCTGCTCGGCGGTATCGGGGTCAATCCCGCCGTTTGCCACCAGCGTGCCCCGGAACACCGGCTTCACCAGCGCAAGCATGCGGTCGCGGTCGAACTGCCCACTCCAGAAATTGGTATCGGCCAGTTCCAGCCAGCCCATGCCGCGGGCATCCAACGCTTGCACCAGGTGGCGGAACGCAGGTTCGGGATCGGGGTCAAGCGCACCGTTGAATGTGGCGTAGGGAGAGATGCGCAGGCCCACCCGATCACGCGGGAACTCGGCCATGATCGCTTCCAGGGCTTCGATCGCAAAGCGCGCCCGAGCCTCCGGCGAGCCGCCATAGGCGTCCGTGCGACGGTTCAGGTAGGGCGACATGAACTGATGCGGCAGGTAGCCATTTGCGCCATGGAGTTGCAGCGCATCGAACCCCGCCTCGCGCGCGGCGCGTGCCGCCAGACCAAATGCCTCGATCGTGGACTGGATTTCGCCCAGCGTCATTGCGCGCGAGGGCACCGCCGCCATCTTGCGGAAGATGCCTTCCTCATTCCGGCCCCAGACGGTCACGGCCTCGATGTTGTCATTCACCCCTGATGGCGAGAGCGGCGGCTCGGGGTTCTGGGAGCGGTCGGCAGCGACCCTGCCACCGTGCCAGAGCTGAAGCGCAATCCGTCCACCTGCCGCATGCACGGCGGTGACGAGCGAGCGCCAGGCCGCGATCTGCTCGGGACGAAAGATGCCCGGCGCGCACTCCCAGGCGTTGGACTGCGGCGCCACATTGGTGGCTTCGGCGATGATCAGCCCGGATGATGCACGCTGAACATAATGCTCGGTCATCATGGGCGTGGGTACACGGTCGGGCGTGGCGCGCGAGCGGGTAAGGGGCGCCATCCAGATGCGGTTCGATAGCGCGAGGCCGCCCAGCATCAGCGGCTGAAAAAGGTGCGTGGTCACAGGCTCTCCGGATGGATCTGTAGCAAGGTTGAATCAGGCGTCGGGCGGTGGAGCGAGCGTGGGAATTGCCCAGGCGGTCACGCTGCAGCCATCGCGTAGGGTTCGCACCTCGGCATAGTCCGGACTGGTCCAGAACGCGCGGAGTGCGTCGATGTCGGGAAACTCGAGGACGATCACGCGCCGATCGGGCGCTGCGCCCTCGAAGGTTTCAAGATGCTGGCCGGTGGCAAGCAGCCGCCCGCCGTGCCGAGCGATGAGGGGCGTGACGCGGGCCTGATACTCGCGATAGCGGCGGCGTACATCGGCGTCATCCGGTACATGCGCTTGAATAAAAAAGAGTACAGACATGGTGAGTGGCCTAGTGTCAGTCGAGCTGGCCGCTCAAGCCCGCCATCAGTTTGTCCTTCAGGCGACCACGCTCCACCTTGCCCGTGGGGTTGGACGGAATCTCGTCCACAAAGAACCAGTGCCGCGGGCGCTTGAATGCGGCCAGATCCGGGTTGCCCAGGCAGAACGCCTCGAGCGCAGCCGCATTGAGCGCCGGGTCTTTCCGGATGACCGCCGCACACACCACCTGCCCCCACTTGCGGCTGGGAAGCCCCACCACGGCTGCGTTGGCAATGCCCGGATGCGAGAACAACACGTTCTCCACCTCGGACGGATGAATGTTCTCGCCCCCACTCTTGATCGTGTGGTCCATGCGACCCATCACGGTGATGAAACCTTCGTCATCGGTGACCGCCGCATCGCCGCTGAAGTACCAGCCGTCCCGGATGGTCTGTGCGGTTTTCTCAGGCAACCCCCAGTAGCCCGTGAACAGGCTGGGACCACGAGCGATCAGCTGCCCGACCTCACCCGGCTTGCACTGATCCTCGGGGTCAGTGCTGTCGGCACCGATGATGCGCACCTCCATGGTCTGGCCCGCCTTGCCGACGCTGCCCAGCTTGTTGGGGTGGCGGCGGTAGTCGCACGAGGTGACCATCAGCGCTTCGGTCGAACCGTAGATGTTCGCAAAGAAGTTGGGAAAGAGCGCCATGCACTTTCGGGTGACATCGTCGGCGAGCGTCTGGCCGCCGAAGAAACCGCAGCGCAGTGACTCGAGCTGGTATTTGCTGAGATCGGCCGCCACCATCATCACCATCTGGGTGGGCACGCCGTGGAGCGCGGTGATCTTTTCCTCGCCCACCAGAGACAAGGTTTCATGGACGTCGAAACCGCGGGTAAGAACGTTGGTGCCGCCATTGATCACAAAGGGCATCAGCTGGATTTGCAGCTGCGCGATGTGAAAGAGCGGCTTGTTGTTGAGCAGCGTGTCGTCGTGGGTGAAACCGCACTCGGCCGACATGGCCATCGCACCCACCAGCTCCGCGATGTGTGAACGCACCACGCCCTTGGGGCGGCCGGTGGTGCCAGAGGTGTACATGATCATGGCGGGATCGGTCCAGCTTGCGCCGATCGCCGGTTCGCGATCCGAGCCCGGGGCGACAAAATCATCGAACCGTATTTCGCCTGGGCCGGGTGTATCGCCCACATACACCAGCTTCTGCACCGACAGCTGATCGCGGATGGCCATGACTGGCGCCCGCAGAGACTCCTCGAACACCAGAATCTTCGCGCCGCAGTCATCGATGATGTAGCGGATTTCATTGGCGGCCAGCCGGTAGTTGATGGGTACCGGAATGGCGCCGATTTTCATGAGGGCG
>RFXC01000014.1 GCA_009921765.1 Betaproteobacteria bacterium
CACCGTGGCGCCTCCGAACGGATAGATCGACCACTTGACCTCCGGCAGGCCAAAGCGCGCATGGGGCGCCGCTACCCTGATATCGGTGGCGAGAAGCAGTTCCACACCGCCGCCTGCACAATCGCCGTTGATTGCCGCAATGATCGGCTTTGAAAACGTCCGTGTCTTGAGGAGTGCGTCATTGACGATGCGGGCAGTTTCCTCGGCTGCGCTCAGATCACCTCCGATATCGGCGCCAGAACAGAAGCCCTTTTCGCCCGCACCCGTGAGCACAATCGCACGACAGCCCGGATCGGAATCGAGCCGCTCCCACAGTCGCCCGAGTTCGGCCAGATCTGCGCGCGACAGCGCATTTCGTTTGGCAGGGTTGTCGAGCGTTACCAGCGTGACCGAGGGGCGGGGTTGACTGACATGAATGGGCAACGGGGTTCTCCTCGCTCAAGTGCGGCATTGGACACCGCCTGATGGCTGTTGATATTCTCAACGCCCATCATAAAGAGACCGGCGACTTGCCTGGCGAATGGCCGGGCCTTTTCGAACTCCATCCCCCTCCACGAATTGTCATTGACGGGTGAACCGATGAGCCAAGGCATGAGCCAATGGCTGGCAGGCGTTCGTATCCTCGATCTGTCGCAATACATCCCGGGACCGCTAGCGAGCCTGCTGCTCGCCGACATGGGCGCTGATGTCCTGAAGATCGAGCCTCCCTCGGGCGATCCCATGCAAACACTCGGACCGCGGAACCACGCGGGCGAAGGACTGTTTCATCAGACGCTCAACGCTGGCAAGCGTATTCTCCGGATCGATCTCAAGCATCCAAAAGGACGCGAGGCGCTGCTTGCGCTTGCGCGCGAGGCCGACGTGCTGATCGAGGGCTTCAGGCCCGGCGTGATGGAGCGACTGGGGCTGGGCATTGGGTTGCTCAGGGCGCGTCGCTGCAGAAAGCCGGACATGACGCCAACTATCTTGCCGAGGCCGGCGTACTGGATCGCAATGGTCATGGCGACCCGGTGTTTTTCGATCCGCCGGTTGCAGACGTATCAGGCAGCCTCTTTGCGGCGATCGCGATCCTGGGCGCGCTTCAGGGGCGCCACAGGACCGGACAGGGCTGCGCAATCGATCTGGGGCTTGGCGATGTCATCATGCCGCTTCAGATGCTGCAGGTGGCCGACTTCGGCGAGAACCGTGCGGTTCCTGAGCGACGAGCCACCTATCTGAACGGTGGTGCGGCGTATTACCAGGTGTATCGCACCCGCGATGATCGGCATGTGGTGGTCGGAGCGGTCGAGCCCAAGTTCTGGCGACGGTTCAGCGAAACAGCAGGCCACCCGGAGTGGGTGGCTCGGCAGGTCGAGCCCCTGCCGCAACACCGGTTGATCGCGGACGTGGCCGAGGTGATGGCCGCGCTGTCGTTCGATGAGTGCCTGGCTCGATTTTCTGACGATGAATGCTGCGTCTCGCCGGTGCTTGCGCTCGATGAGGCAATGGCCAGCCCTCGCCTCGCCAGTCGTCGACTGGTGGTTCGGGCACCTGACGGCAGCCTTCAGGCGCTATTCCCGGCCTGGGTGGATGGCGCCCCGCCCGCCGTCCGGCCAGCGGTGAAACAGGGCACAGCCGACTGACGGCGACCAACGTCCCGCCACAGGCTGGTCAGGCGAGCGCGCCAGACAGCGTACGGGCCTGCACAAGCAGATCGTCGATCAGGCCCCGCCGGGCCCGCGCGCTGTTCGACTCTCCCATTTCGGCTGCCACCAGCGCATGCGACAGCAGACCGCCGGCATTGAAGACCGGTACGGCTACCAGCCTCACGCCTGCGATGTAATCGCCTTCGTCGAGGCTGTAGCCGCGCTCGCGCACTTCGGCAACCTGTCCGAGCCAACGCCGGTAGCCCGGCGCTTTCTGCCACCGCAGTTTTCGGAACCTGGCCTCCAGTTCACCTGGCGGCCACTGCGTAAACGCAGCCACCAGGCGCCCGGTGGCGCTGATGAGGGCGGGGAAGCGGCTGCCAACATCGACATGCAAACGGAACGGGGCTTCCGAGCGAGAGATCGCGAGCACCAGCATGTGCTCGAGTGCAACGATTTCAACGCCGATCGCAGTGACCTTCCAGCGCTGCGAGAGCCGATCAAGCGCAGGCTGAGCGAGCGCCGGGAACGGGTCGCGGGCAAGGGCAGCCCGGGCGAGAGTGGCCAGACCGTTACCCAGGCTGTAGCGACGCGTGCTGGGGTCGATTCGCACCAACTGCTCGGCCACCAGCACACGAAGGATGTGCAAACAGGTGCTGGGGACGATGTCGAGCTGATCGGCGAGGGCCTTCACACCCAGCGGTTCGGCGCTCCGCCCAAGCGCACGCAGTATCGCAACCGCCCGGCTGACCGCAGGCACCGGACGAATGCGCTCAGCCAATGTGGCGGGACCGGGCCGGACAGGCCGGGAAGACCCGGTCGCGGCTTTTTGTCCATATACAAATGTTAACGCCAATTGACAAATCTTTGTGTGCCACGCCATAGTCCCGTATCCATTGATTCCTGTCACCCGTGCACGCGCGCCTACCCTCCTTCATGCCGCTACTCACCGAACTCACCCGCTACGCCGACGCGCAGCAGCACTGCTCCAAAGATGCGCTGTGGGACCTGTTCGACGGCAACCGAGAGCGGCTCAACATCGCTCACGAGTGCATCGACCGACATGCTTGCGGCGACCGCACGGCGGTGATCGTGGTTCGGCCTGGTCAGGCCGACGAACTTCTCAGCTTTCGCCAGATTTCGGCTGACTCTTCTCGCTTTGCGCATCTGCTTGCCGCGCGCGGTATCGGGCCTGGCGACCGGGTGGCGGTGATGCTGGAGCCAGGCCGCCTGTTTTATGCGGCAATTTTCGGCGCGATCAAGCTGGGCGCGATCGCAGTGCCGCTCTTTACGCTGTTCGGGCCCGATGGCGTGCGGCTGAGAGTGCTCGACTGCCAGCCGCGCGTGCTGGTTACCGTGCCCGAGAAGGCCCAGGCCGTAGCTGGCATCGCCGAGCTCGAGTGTCTCTACGACAGCGCCGCGCTCCAGGCCGAGCTTGCGCAATGGCCAGACGTATTTCAGACCGATACCCGGGCCAGCGATCTCGCGATCTTTCAATACACCTCGGGCACCACCCGGGAACTGCCCGAAGCCGTGCGCCACACGCACGCCGCGCTGGTCACGCTGATGCTGGCTGCGCTCTACGGTACGGGTATCCGTCCGGGCGACCGATACATGTGCCCGTCCTCGCCCGCCTGGGGTCATGGTCTGTGGCACGGAACGCTCGCGCCGCTCGCACTGGGGGTCACCATCGGCGTTTATGCCGGGAAGTTCGATGCAGCGCGACTACTGCAGGCGCTTGCCGAGCAGGGCTTCACCAACCTGTCGGCCGCGGCCACGCATTACCGCATGATGCGTAACAGCGGTGTCGCGTCACGCTATCGTTACCAGCTGCACAAGCTCTCCTTCACCGGCGAGCCGATTGATACCGAGACGCTCAGCTTTGCCGAATCCACCTTCGGCGCCCCGGTGTGCAGCATGTACGGCACCACGGAAATCGGCGTGGTATTGGTGAACTACCCTGGCGCCCCAGATTTTCCGGTTAAACCGGGCTCCCTGGGCAAGCCCGTGCCGGGAGGCCGGGTTGAGGTCCAGGATGCCAATGGCCAGCCCTGCGCCCCGGGCGTCACCGGAGAGCTGAAAGTCTGGCGTCGTGACCGCTGGGTACCCACCAAAGACCTGGGGCGTGTCGATGAAGACGGCTATTTCTGGCATGGCGGCCGCGCCGATGACGTGATCATTTCAGCCGGCTGGACCATGAGCGCAGTCGAGATCGAAGACGCCATCCTCAAACACCCCGACGTTCAGGAGGCCGCCGCGATCGGCGTTCCAGACGCGCTCCGCGGCAGCATCGTGAAAGCGTTCGTCGTCTCCCGCCGGACCGGTGACAGCGCTTTCATCGAGGAAATCCAGACGCGGGTCCGCAACAACCTGAGCCAGCACGAATATCCCCGAAAGATCGTGTTTGTTGCGGAACTCCCCAAAAATCCGGCCGGGAAAATCAACCGAAAGATCCTTCGTGAACGCGAGGCGCTCGCCCATGCGGAGGCCTTGAGCAATGCCGATGCGCCGCGTCCCGCACCCCCCTCTTCTCCTGGAGTCTGAAGACATGTCAACGTCACCGGAACGCTCGTTCCCGAAAATCACCGAAAGTGGCCTCGATGCGCTGCGCCGCCGAATTGGCGTCAAGATCGAAAACCAGGCTGAGCCCTGGTGCCACGAGGCCACCCGCGACAACATCCGCCACTACGCACACGGCATCGGCGACGACAACCCGCTCTGGTGCGACCCCGACTACGCGGCCACCAGTCACTATGGCGGCATCGTCGCGCTGCCCAGCTTTCTTTTTTCCACCAACCGCATCATCTCCGGTTATGTGGGCGGCCTGCCCGGTATTCACGCGATGTGGTCAGGCTCCGACTGGAGCTGGCATCTGCCCGTGCGACGCAACGACGAGATCCGCACCGAGTCCTGGCTCAAGGACCTGGTGCTTCATGAAACGCGCTTCGCAGGCCGCGCGGTACAGCAGATCTATCACGTGAATTTTTACAACCAGCAGGACGAGCTTGTCGCCGAGGCTGACAGCTGGTGCTTTCGCACTGAGCGCGACACGGCACGCGAGCAGGGCACCAAATACCGCCACACGCGCGAACGTGCCCCCCATCGCTATACGGCCGACGAGATCGCGGAGGCATACAAGCTCTATCGCGACGAGCCGGTGCGGGGCGCAACGCCGCGTTTCTGGGAAGATGTCTCAGAGAACGAGGCGCTCCCGGTCATGCTGAAGGGCCCGATGACGGTGACCGGTTTCATTGCTTACGCGCAGGGCTGGGGTGGGCTTTACATCCGGGCGAACAAACTTGCCTGGAAGCTGATCGACGCCCATCCAGGCGTGGGTATCACCAATCGCTTCGGCATTCCCGATGTGCCCGAGCGGGTGCACTGGGAGGAAGACTTCGCCCTTGAGGTGGGCGCACCGGGCGCCTATGACTATGGGCCCGAGCGGGCGTCATGGCTCACGCATCACCTCACCAACTGGATGGGAGACCGCGGCTTTCTGCGCAAGGCCTCCTGCAAGATCCGTCGCCACAACCCCCAGGGCGACCTCCTCTACATCCAGGGAAGGGTGACGCGCAAGTTCGTGGAAAACGGACGCCATCTGGTCGAAATCGAGCAGCAGGCCCACAATCAGGATCAGGAACTCTCGGTGCTTGGCACCGGCATCGTGGAACTGCCCTGCCGAACATGACTGACTCCAACGCTCCCACCCGACCCGATCAGCCGCCGCGCGCGCTCGAGGGCCTGCGCGTCATCGATCTGTCGCGCGTGGTCGCAGGGCCACTCTGCACTCAAACGCTCGCCGATCACGGCGCGGACGTGATCAAGGTCGAGCCGCCCAGCGGCGATGAAACCCGTCATTTGGGTCCGCCCTTCACGGCTATCGGATCAGCCGCTTATTTCGGCAACCTCAATCGCGGCAAGCGCGCGCTCTCGCTCGACCTCAACCGTCCCGACGCGCGCGAGGTTCTGCTGCGCCTGCTCGATGGCGCCGACGTACTGGTGGAAAATCTCCTGCCCGGCACCATGGAACGCTGGGGTCTGGGCTTCGAGCACGATCTTTCGCCACGTTTTCCCGGGCTTATCTACTGCTCGATCTCCGGGTTCGGTCGCGACGGCCCGCTGGGCGGACTACCCGGCTATGACGCCGTCCTGCAGGCCATGTGCGGGTTGATGAGCATCAATGGCGATCCTGCTGCGGGCCCCACTCGCGTGGGTGTTCCAATCGTCGATCTGGTGACGGGCCACATGGCGGTGAGCGGCATTCTGATGGCAGTGCTTGCACGTACGCGGACGGGGCGCGGCCAGCGGGTCGAAGCCACGCTCTTTGACAGCGCGCTCAGCATCCTGGTGCCGCAGGCCGTGAACTGGATGCACTCGGGCCGCACGCCAGGGCTCCTCGGAAGCGCGCATCCCAGTATCGCTGCCTACGACCGATATCGCTGCGCCGATGGCGAGATTTTTCTGGGTGTGGTCAATGACGGACAGTTCCGCCGCTTCTGCGAGCACGTCGGGCTGAATCACCTGCTCACCGATCCGCGTTTCTCAAACAACGCGCAGCGCATGCAGCACCGACCAGCGCTCCGCGAAACCATCGAGAAGACGCTGTCTGTGCTGACACGCTACCCGCTCTGCGATGAACTCATGGCAGCGGGTGTGCCCATTGGTCCGGTCAATTCCATTCCCGAAGCGTTTGCGCTTGAACATACCCGCCACCGCAACATGGCCGTGACGGGTGAAGGCGACTATCGGAGCACTGGCATTCCCCTTAAGCTGTCCGCGACCCCTGGCGCCCCAGGCAAAGCACCGCCAGCATTTGGAGCCGATACCGACGCCATTCTCGCCGAGCATGGTTACGACGAAGCCGCGCGGGCCAGCCTGAGAGCGAGCGGAGCGGTACTCGAACGGTTGCCGCGCTGACACCTTTCAGGCATCGTGATGCCCACAACGATCAATCGGAGACACCCAGCATGAAATGGCTCGCGCTGCTCGCCGTATCGGCAGCAACCTGCACTCCCTCCGTCCAGGCGCAGGACTACCCTGCCCGTCCGGTCCGGATCATCGTGGCTTATCAGGCGGGACAGGGGACCGACGTCGCCACCCGGTTTGTTGCCGAACAACTCAGCAAGGCCATTGGTCAGAGCTTCTTCATCGAGAACCGCGCTGGTGCAGGCGGAAACGTCGGTACCGCCGAGGCTGCCCGCGCAGCACCCGATGGTTACACGCTCACCATGGGCACCTCGGGCACGCAGACGATGAATCCGTTTCTCTACGCGTCCACCGGTTACGACGCAGAGAAAGCGTTCGAGCCCATCATCCTGGTCAGCCGCTTCCCCATGGTGATCGCTGCGGGTCCGTCGGCCACCTTCAAGAGTGTGACCGAAGCGCTGGATGCTGCCCGTGCCAATCCAAAATCAGCCGACATGGCCATGCCCAGCACCACCGCACGGCTGGTGGTCGAACTGCTGAAGGAGCGCACGGGCATCGGCCTGTTCGGCGTTCCCTACAAGGGCTCGCCTGCGGCAGCCACCGACGTACTGGGTGGGCAGCTGCCGCTTCTGATTGACACCATCAGCGCGGCCAAGCCCGGGCTCGCGAGTGGCAAGCTCCGCGCGCTCGCTGTCACCTCGGCCAAGCCCTCCGCACTCCTTCCCGGGGTGCCCACGGTAGCCGAGCAGGGCGTTCCGGGATTTGACGTGTCTGCGTGGAATGCACTCTATGCGCCCAAGGGCACGCCGGCTGCCATCATCACGCGTCTCAATGCCGAAGTCGCAAAGGTGCTGGCGCAACCCGACACGCAGCAGCGGCTCCTTCAGCTGGGTCACGAACCCGTAGGGGGTACGCCCGCCGAGCTGGCAGCATTCGAAAAGACCGAGCGTGAAAAATGGGGGCCGATCATCCGCAAGGCAGGCCTCAAGGCAGACTGATTGAAAGGGAGCATTCATGAACCATGTTGAGTCGGTCGTCTGGCCTCGAAGCGCCAGAACGATCACCTCGCGCCCGCTTGCGGCGCGGCTCGACTCACTGGAGGGTAAGCGTATCGCCTTCCTGTGGGACTACCTCTTCCGAGGCGACGAGATCTGGGACCTGCTCAAGGCCGAACTCGCCAGCCGCTTCCCTGGTATCAGCTTTATCGACTGGGACCAGTTCGGATCCACTCACGGGGAGGACGAGCATCGCGTGCTCGCCGAGCTGCCGGCCAAGCTGAAGGCGCTTCAGGTCGACGCCGTCGTCTCCGGAATGGGTTGCTGAGGCAGCTGCACGCCCGCCGTGTTGCGGGTGAGCGCTGTGGCTGAGCAAGCCGGCATTCCGAGTTCATCGCTCTGCTGCGAGGGGTTCCTCGGGCAGGCCCGTACCACCGCGGAAGGGTTGGGGTATTCCAGCCTGCCGCTCGCCAAGGTACCGGGCCATGTTGATGTGCAGCGACCCGACGAGTTGCGCGCGGGCGTGCTTGGCACGACCGTGAACGACCTCATCCGAAATCTCACCGAACCAGTGGTAACGGTTGCGCAGAGCCCGGATCCGGGCCCGCGAGAGATCGTATTCACTGGCACCTCTGATGAGATCAACCGCTTCTATATCGAGAACGGTTGGAGCGACGGCCTGCCCATCGTCGCCCCCACCATGGCACGTATTCAGGCCTTTCTCGATTTTGTTGACCGTGACCCCGACGAGGTTCTCGGAACGCTGCTGCCCGACAACCGCCAGGCCACGATCTGGAACGTGGCGGTCAACGGCGTAATCGCCGGGTGCCGCCCCGAGTACATGCCGGTGCTGGTTGCGCTCGTCGAAGCGATGGCCGATTCGCACTACGGTGTTGAGCACAGCGGCAATACCCCTGGCGCCGAGACCCAGATCATCATCAACGGCCCAATCGCCCGGACGCTGGGTTTCAATACCGAACAAGGGGCGCTGCGCGACGGCTTTCAGCCCAACACAGCCATCGGACGGTTCTGGCGGCTTTATCTGCGCAATGTTGCGGGGTTCATGCTCCATCAAAACGACAAGGGCACGTTCGGTGGCACATGGAATGTGGTGCTCGCCGAAAACGAGGCGGTGCTCAGCCGAATCGGGTGGCACAACGTCGCGCAAGACCTCGGCCAGCCAGCAGGGAGCAATGCGGTCACCATCTCGCGCTTCACTGGGCGCAACGTCATCGTCTCGGTCTTCGGCGACAGCCCCGACAAGGTGCTGCCCTATCTGGCCGATGCCATGGTGACCCATACCACCTGGGAAGTGATCTTCGTGGTGGGAATCGCAAACGGCACCTATCAGCCGCTACTGGTGCTGAGCCCGCTGATCGCCGAGATGCTGGCGCGCGCCGGAATGTCCAAGGCCGATCTCCGGCAGCAACTGTTCGAGCGCGCCCGAATGCCCGCGAGGCGGTTCGAGAACCTCATGACGAACTGGACCAATCTTGTGCCGGGCGGCAGGCGCGGTCTCTTCGAAATGACCCGTCTCGGCAAAGCGCCCAAGCTCTTCGGCGAGTCGCGCGACCCCGAACGGCTGGTACCCATCGTCTGCAAGCCTGAGGACATCATCATCGCCGTGTGCGGCGATCCGCTGCGCTCCAACTGCATGTTCATGCCGCACAACGGCATGCTGGGCTTCACAACGGTCAAGCCGATCCGTCTGCCTGAACGCTGGGAACAGCGGGTCGGAGCCCTTTGAGGGGCGAGGCCTCACGCGCGCCATGAGCGACGTTCGCTCCCCGTCACACTGGCTGCTGATTCCAGTCGGCCAGCAGGCAGGCGGCGCCTGGATTGACGACACGGTGTCGGCGCGAATCGCGGAGAGCGAGGCCCGCGATTCGCTGCTCGCCCGCTCACCCCGGGTGGGCCAGTTCCCGCGACAGCGCGTCGAGGTGATCACTTCGGCCAACCCCGCGGCCGATGTCAACGAACTGTACGCAGAGCGCGGTTGGACCGATGGGCTCCCCATTGTTCCGCCCGAAATCGGTGCCGTGAAGCGGATGCTGCTTGGCAGTTCGCGATCGGCGACCACCGTGCTGGGTGAACTCGAGCCGCTACAGGGTCAGGCCACATTGGAAAAAGTTGCCGCCAACGCAGTGATGGCGGGCTGCCGCCCCGAGCATTTTTCGGTGGTGGTCGCAGCGGTGGAAGCCTTGCTCGACCCCGCTTTCAATCTGCGCGGCGTGCAGACCACCGACGAGAACGTCGCGCCGCTTCTGGTGGTGAGCGGACCGATTGTGAAGCGCCTGGGCATCAATAGCGGGTTCGGTCTTCTCGGGCCGGGTTGGCGGGCCAACGCGTCGATTGGTCGCGCGCTTCGGCTCATCATGCAGAACATCGGCGGCGGCTGGCCAGGCGCCGTGTCCTACGCGGGACTCGGCCAGGCTGCGCGGTATTCGCTCTGCATCGCCGAAGATGAGTCAGCCAGCCCATGGCCATCCCTGCACGCCGATCTGGGGCTGGCACCCGGGGCCAGCGCAGTAACGCTGCTTCGCGCCGAAACCCTCGTCAACGTGACTGGCGGGCTGGAGGAAATCGCCAGCGCGATGGCAAGCGCGAGTTCGGCATTTTCCATTCGCTGGAACGGCATCTCCACGGTGATCATGTCGCCGGTGGTCGCCAGAATGCTCGCCGATCAGGGACTGGATAAGGCGGCCGTGCGCCAGATCCTTCACGAACGTGGGCGTTGGACCACCGAGCAGTGGCGCGGTTCGTGGCTTTATCGGACCGTTGGTGACGAGACAAGATGGCCTCAATGGGTGCAGGATGCTGCCTCGCGCGGCTCGATTCCGGTCACCGCGACCCCCGACGACCTCACTCTCATCGTCGCAGGCGGCGACGTACCGGTCCCTCAGCACGCATGGTGTCCGGCCTGGGGGTACCCGGCCTGTCGAATCACTCGAATCATTGAGGAACAGCGATGAGTGGCCCGGTTGATCTGGCAGTGGTGGGTAGCGGCGTGGCTGCCTATGTGGCAGCCCTCGAGGCTGCATCCGCCGGCATGCGGGTGTTGCATCTGGCGGGCACGGGCCTGCCGGGTGGTCTGGTGGCCAATATCGGCGCACTGGACGATTACCCCGGCTCGCCCAACCCGGTGTCTGGTGCCGAACTGATCGACGCGCTGGGCCGTCGGGGACTCGATTCAGGCATCGAGCGCGTCAGCCAGGATGCGCTGTCACTCGAACGTACCGCTACAGGCTTTGCGATCGCAGGTACCCAGGATCGCTGGCAGGCGGCTCGGGTGATTGCCGCGACGGGTGCCGTGCTGAAACCGCTTACTGTTCCTGGTGCGGAACGCTTCGTGAACCGCGGACTCCTACAGTGCGCCTGGTGCAACGCCGGGCTGTATCGCGGGCGGCGGGTGGTCGTGGTGGGCGGGGGCGATTCAGCCCTCCAGGAAGCCCTTCATCTCGCCCGTCACGCCGACTCGGTCGTGATGGTGGTGCGCGGCGACACGCTTCGTGCGCGCCAGCGCTTTGCCGCACGCGCAGCCGATGTCGAGTCGATCGAGTTTCGCTGGGAGAGCGAACTGCTGTCGCTCGAGGGCGCTGATGGACTGGAAGGCGTCATGATCCGCGACCGCTACGCCGACGCGCCCGAGCGGATCGACTGCGATGCGGTATTTGCCTACATCGGACTCTCGCCCTGCTCGGACTGGCTGGGCGCCCTGGTCGAGCGCGACCCGCAGGGCGCCGTGATCACCGATAACGGGCTGCAGACGCGCACACCCCATCTGTACGCAGTGGGCGCGCTTCGGAGCGGCTATTCGGGGCGGCTCGCGGTTGCGATCGGCGAAGCGACGCTTGCAGCCCAACTCGCGACAGGCGCCACCGCCTGAACCCAGGTATTCATCCGTTGACCTGATCAACCCAAGGACCACTATGCGCGACTATCTCGCCTGGCGAATGGCATTCGGCGTTGCAACGCCCTCGACCAACACCGTCGTTCAGCCCGAGTACGACGAGATGCGACCGGCAGGCGTGACCAATCACCTCGGCCGCATGGTGATTCACGAGCGACCGGTAAGCAGCTCTGAAGATTTCAATCAGCTGGTCGAAGACATCGATCGCGCGCTCGAACCGGCTGTGGCAAGCGTCATGGATGCGCGGCCCAATGCGTTTGTGCTCGGGATTTCGGCGCTTGCGGTGTGGGGCGGCAACCGGGAATGGGGCGAACACTTGAAAGCCAGGATCCGCAAGGTGGCCGGTCACGACATTCCGGTGGCGCTCGCCTCCGACGCGGTGGTCGCAGCGCTCAAGGCTCACGGCGTCAAACGCAAGATCGCAGTGATGGAACCCTACTATCCGTCGATTGAGCCACGACTGCAGGGTGTGCTGGGAAGCTTCGGCTACGACATCCTGCGCTTCAATCACATGCGAGGCAGCAATCCCGCTTCCTACTCCGTTCTCACCGCGCAGGACATGATCCGCGCCATGCGATCCATCGACGGCGACGATATCGAAGCCATTGTCCAGTTCGGCGCGAACCTCCCCATGGGCCGTCTGGCCGACGAGGCTGAGCGCTGGCTCGACAAACCCGTGATCAGCGTGAATGTAGCCACCTATTGGCACGCGCTGCGAACCAATGGGATCAACGACCGTATCCGGGGATTCACCCGGCTGCTATCCGAGTTCTGATTCGCAGGCCGTGCTCAGCCTGCCTGGCCCAGGCTGCGCTCCGCAGCCTCTGCAAATGAAAAATCAACATAGGTTTCGGCGCGCATTGAGGCCCGGGTGGGCAGATCGCGAATCAAGCTGCTTACCTCGATAAGCGAGCGCACGGCCGCCACCGACGGGCGACCGTCAGGCGGAAAAATCGTGTCGCGCGTGTATTCATGCCAGGCCTGATCGGCATAGCGACGCTCGACACCGGTTTCGCGGCAGGCCACCGCCGCGACGGCGTCCGGATCGCTGTAAAACAGACGATGCGCCCGGATGAAGGCCCGCATGAACCGTACCGCTGTGTCGGCATTTGCCTGCAGCCAGGATCGCCTGGCATCGAGCGACGTGAACTGAAAATCCGGAAAGAGGTTGCGCGGACTGCCGAGATCGGCGAAACCAAGGTCGATCGCGATGTGGTTCAGGGGCGCGCCCTGCAGCCCAGCATCGATTTCGCCTGACCGCAGACGCTCCCAGCGGGACAGAATCGGGCCGACTGCCACCAGCGTGTAGTCGCTGGGGTAGTGCAGCCCCGCATCGGCGAGCAGCCGCATGACGAGCGAGGAACTGCCAGCTCGAAGCGACGACACCCCGATCTTCGCGCCCCGCAGATCGCTCACCGCGCGCACGCCCGGTCGAGCAATCAGCGAAAACGGCAGACGGTTGACGTTGCCGCCGATGATCGTGAGATCGCCCCCCGATTCACGGTTGAGGAGCGTGTTTTCGGTGACATTGAGGGCGAGATCGAGCGCCCCACTCACCATCCCCTCCGTGACCTGATCAATCGCTTCGATCAGGTGCAACTCAAGCGATAGCCCTTCGCTGCCGAAGAATCCTGCCTCGATGCCCAACCACAGCGGCAGGTTGAAATAATTTCGCGAAACCGCGCCCACTCTGAGCAATGTCATCAATGCTCCCGTTCAGGTTGGTGGCTGCGCTCTCACCCCCAGGCTGCCGGCCTGCTGAACGCGTCGATCGATCAGGTGAGCACGCGCCGGCTGATGATAGAGGCAGAGCAGGTCCGGTCGCCAAGCCGCCGGGCGCTTTCCGGAAGATCGCTGCCACGCTTGTCAATCGCCCCAGGACTGCGGATACTGGACATCGAGCGATCCACGCCCGTCACCAGAACGGCGGGCGCCATTCCAACAACAGGAGACACGCATGTTCGATCCGTCCCGCCGTACCCGGCTCGCGGCAGGCGCCGCACTCGCTGGCGCAATTCTGGCTGCAGGCCCCATACAGTCCGCGAGCGCGGCCGAGAAATGGGACATGTTCGTGTTCCCAGGTGCCACACACCCCATCAGTCTGCGCCTGAAAGAGTTCTCCGACGAGGTCAGAAAGCGCACCAATGGCTACCTCACCATTACCGTGCGGCCGCAGGGCGAACTGCCCTTCAAAGCCACCGAAGTGGTGCGCGCAACCGGTCTGGGTCAGGTACAGATTGGCGAAGCCTACTCGGGCTTCATCTCGGGCGCCGTGCCTATCTCGTCGATCGGCAACCTGCCGTTTCTTGTGCGCAACTCCGAAGAGCTCGCCAAGATCTATCCCATCATCAGCAAATATGCCGAGCCGGAATTCCGCAAGGCAGGCGTCAAGACGCTGTTCTACTTCGAGTGGCCCGATCAGAACCTCTGGGGCCGCGGACCGCAGGTGAAAAAGCTGGAAGATTTCGCCGGTCGAAAATTCCGCACCACCGACGTGAAGCAAACCGAAATGCTTCGCCAATTTGGCGCAGCGTCGGTATCGCTCACGCTGGCAGAAGTGCCCGCAGCAGTGGAGCGTGGCGTGGTCGAGGGTTTTCTCACCGCAGGCTTCAATGTGGTGGGCGCGAAGTGGTACGAGTTCGTGAAGTGGGGCTTTACCCCCGGCTTTCACGTCGGGGGACCCGACTACATGCTCATCAACCTGGCCGCCTACAACAAGCTACCGGCAGAGGTGCGCAAGGTCGTCGACGAGGTGGCTGCGGTCTGGGGGCCACGCATGACCCAGCAGAATCTCGCTGACGAGCAGAAAGACCGCGAAGTGCTGAAGACCAAGCATGGGGTGGACATCTTCACACCCTCCGCTGCGGAAATCGACCGTATGACAGCCAAGATGATCCCCTACTGGGACTCATGGGCCCAGCAGAACGGTCCCAATGCCGTCGCAGCGCTCAAGGAAATCCGTCAGGTTCTGGGTCGCTGAGACGCGCCTCACCGCCTGACCAAGGCCGGCGCCCGCAGCGGGGCGCTGGCCGATTTCGGGATCAACCATGCAAACCCAATCGGCCCAACCTGACGCGGCCCCGACGCGCAGAAGATCGTGGATCGACAAGATCGTTGATTTCGGCGAAGTCCTGGCTTCGATCAGCGTGGTCCTGATCCTCATCCTGGTCTGCGCAGAAGTATTTTTCAGGCTCTTCAACCGCTCCACGATGGTGGCTGATGAACTGGGCGCGTATCTGAACGCTGCCATCGTCTTTCTCGGCATGTCTTACACGCTGCGCGAAGGCGGCTTCATCAGAATTGAAGCCCTCTACGAGCGGCTGAGCGGGGCAGCGCTCCGGGCTGTCGACATTCTGTGCGGGCTCATCAGCCTCGCATTTGCCGCGGTGATTGCCTGGTTCATATGGCTTCACATCGGCTACGCCTACTCAATGAATACGCGCTCCACCAGCATCCTGCAGACACCCGAATATGTTCCTCAGTCACTCATGCTGATCGGACTGGTGATATTGGTGCTTCAGTTGCTCGTACTTATTTTCCGCCCGCCCAAACGCGTGGCCAACGAGTTTCTCTGATGGATACCGGCGCCCTGTCAATCCTGATGCTGGTCACCCTGTTCGGCTGCCTGTTGCTTGGGCAGTGGACTGCATTCGCACTGGGCTCGGTGGGCGTTCTGGTGCTGGTGCTGAGCAAGGGCCTGATCGGTCTTACCTCGCTCAGTTCGGTCGTCTGGAACTCGGCCAACAGCTACATCCTGATTTCCATCCCGATGTTCCTGCTGATGGGGGAAATCATCCTGCGCAGCGGCGTGAGTTCAAAGTTCTATGCGGGCGTGGTTGCCCTGCTCGGGCGTCTGCCTGGCGGGCTGTTGCACGCCAACATCGCGAGTTGCGCGGTGTTCTCGGCAGTCAGTGGATCCAGCGTAGCCACCGCGGCAAGCGTAGGCACTGTGGCCATTCCAGAGCTGCGCAAGGCAGGCTATAACGACCGGGCGCTGCTGGGCTCGCTTGCTGCCGGCGGCACGCTGGGCATTCTCATTCCCCCCAGCATCGTGCTGGTACTCTACGGCGCACTGGTCGACGAATCAATCACCCAGCTGTTTGTGGCCGCGGTCTTGCCCGGACTGGTGATGACCGGTTTTTTCATCGTGTACATCGCTGTCCTTGTGATGGTGAATCCCTCGGTTGCGCCCCCCACGACGAACCGGATGCCCGCCGCCGAGCGCCGGCGGGCGGTACTGCATCTCATCCCCATCGTCGCGCTGCTGCTGGTGGTGCTGGGCGGGATTTACGGCGGGTTCACCACGCCGACCGAAGCCTCCGCGGTTGGCGCGCTGGGCGCCATCATTCTGGCAGCCGCCTATCGCCGACTCACCTGGACCATGTTCAGGGAAGCGCTGACCGCAACAGTCAAAACAACCTGCATGGTCTCGCTGGTGATCATCGGGGCTCAGATTCTTTCCACCGCCCTCACCTTTTCAGGCGTGAGCCGCGAGGTGAGCGAATGGATGCTCGCGCTAGGTCTGTCGAAGTGGGCATTCTTTACCGCTGTCATGTTCCTCTATCTGGTACTCGGCTGCTTTGTTGACGGCCTCTCCATGATGTACATGACGCTGCCAGTACTGCTGCCAGTCATCAAGTTCATGGAGTTCGATCTGGTCTGGTTCGGCGTGGTGATGGTGGTCATTATCGAAGTCGGTCAGATCACGCCGCCAGTGGGTCTCAACCTCTTCACCATTCATGGCATCTCGGGTGGAGCAAAGTTTTCCGATGTGTCGGCGGGCTCATTTCCTTATGTGCTCCTGATGCTCCTGATGATCGCCGTCCTCGCGGTGTGGCCGGAGCTTGCCCTGTGGCTGCCGCAAACCCTCAAGGATTAGCGCAGCGCCTCTGTCGGCTTGAAGGACGGCAAGGGGTTCAAAAGCCATGAGCCTGATCATTGCGGTGGCCGGTCATATCGATCACGGTAAAACAGCGCTGGTCCGCGCGCTGACCGGTATCGAAACGGACCGGCTGCCGGAAGAGCGCGAGCGAGGAATTTCCATCGAAGCGGGGTTTGCTCATTGGCGTCGCGCCAAGACCGACGATCAGCCACGGGTGTCGTTCGTCGACGTTCCCGGCCACGAGCGGTACATCCGGAATATGCTGGCAGGCATTCAGGGGGCGCGCGCGGCGTTGCTCGTGATCGCCGCTGACGACGGCGTCATGCCGCAGACGCGTGAACACGCGGAGATCCTGAGTTTGATGGGTGTCCGGAATTGGGTAGTCGCCCTCACCAAATCCGATCTTCTCGATGCGGCTCAACTCGCCCACCGTATGACCTCGGTCCAGACCTGGCTGGCCGGCGAAAAGATCAACGCCGAGGTGATCCCGGTCAGCGCACATACCGGAGCCGGGATCGCCCTCCTCAGCAGTCGAATTGAAGCCCTCGCGTTGATCGAGCAGCGCCTGACTGAACAGGACACCGAACGGGCGACTGAACACACCGCACGACTCTGCGTGGACAAAAGCTTTATCGCCTCGGGCGATGGTCTGGTGGTCACCGGCCTCCTGATCTCCGGCGTGCTGAGGGTCGGTGATACCGTGCGGGTGAGTCCATCGGGTCAAGCAGCCCGTGTGCGCGGACTTCAGGTGGCTGGTCAGGCGGTCGGTGAAGCGCGCTCAGGTTCACGATGCGCCATCAACCTGGCGGGCTCGGGGATCGACCGCCAGTCCGCCGGGCGAGGCGATTGGATCGTATCGAACGAGTTGCATCATCCGGTCCGCGTCGTCGATGTCAAAGTACATGGGTCGAGCGCCGTTGTCGGCAAGCGCGCACCGTCGCCCTCAGGGTATGAACCGGTTCAAGGCGGTGGGGCCCATCAATCAACCCGCCTACCCGCCGACGTTCGGGTCTACGCAGGAACTGCCCGGTTCAATGCGCGAGTCTCCGCATTCTCGGCCCCCCCACAGGCGGACAGCCCTCAACCTGGGTGGGTTCGACTCCTGCTCTCACAGCCAGTGAGTGCCGTGGTGGGTGATCGATGGATCGTTCGGAGCAGCGACGGATCGCATACGCTGGGCATGGCAGAGGTTGTCTGGCCCGTTGAGGCCACAGACGGACTGCGTCGCTCTGCCCAGGCGGAATGGTTGAAAGGTGTCAGCCTGGCATCGCCCGCGTCCTGGCTCGCCTCGGCACTGGCCCAATTGCCTGGCGGTATCGCACCGGAGCGGTTTGCAGCGGCCTGGGCCCTGACCGATGCGGCGGCAAACGACCGCTCACTGAGCGCTGGCGCGGTCTTGGTCAGGCAAACCCGGGGGAACATGCTTTTCGATCAGGCCCGACTCGACGGGGTTCGGGACATGCTGCTGACCGAGGTCGAGCGGTGGCAGAAGCAGAATCCGGAAAGCCTGGGGATCGAGTGGAGCGCATTGACGGGGACGCTCGAGCGGCGCGACCGCCGGCACTATGCGGCTGTTGCACTGTCTGCGCTCCAGGCAGAGGGAGCATTGATTCGACACGGCGATCGGATCTTCACTCCAGACCATGTGCCCTTGGCGAGCGCCGCGGACCTCGCCTTCCGTTTGCGCGCCCTGCCCATGCTCGCCGAGCGACGCTCACGCTCAATACACGAACTGATTGAGCTGCTGGGCATGTCGTTGGTAGAGCTTCGCCTTGCCCTCGACCGCCTCGCCCTGCAGGGCTACGTTGTGGCGATCACGCCGCAACGCTACCTTGCGGTGCCTCAGATCGAAGCACTGGCCGCCACAGCCATTTCAATTGCCGCAACAGGCGAATTACGGGCCGGTGATTTCAGTCGCGCGACGGGTATCGGACGCAATTTGGGGATTGATGTGCTGGAATTTTTCGATCGGATCCGATTGACACGACGCCTGGGCGATCGACGAATCGTGATTGACGCTCAGGCCCTGGGCCGTGTGCTCCGGTCCGACACGCGCCCGACGGCTGAAGTCGCCTGATCATGAAGCGCCCAGGTACTGCCCGTCGTCCTCGAAATCCGGTTGCCCGCGCGGTGCGTACGCCCCTTTATCGACCGCGCACCGAGGAGGACAAGCGACGCAAGCTTCGCGAACAGCCTGCCCGGCCGCGTGGCCCGGTGGAGTCCGACGAGCACTGACACCAAGGTCGCCCCACAAGCCTTACCATTGTTTACCTTAACCCATCCCAGACCAGCCTGACCCATGCAGACCCCTGTCCCCCCGCCACCGCCCGCACAGGCTGCGCCGTTCACCCGCCTTGGGCACGCTGCCTCTCCTCGCCTCTGGCCTGAAGAGGGGTATCGGCGTGCGCCGTATTGGGTATATACCGACGCCGATATCTATGCGCTCGAGCAGCAACGCATCTTTCGCGGACGCGCCTGGCACTATGTCGGCCTGGAAGTCGAGGTGCCCGGGCCCGGCACCTTCAAAACCACCTTCATCGGCGACACACCTGTTGTGCTGGCCCGCGCGGAAGACGGCAGCCTCCATGTGGTGGTGAATCGCTGCGCCCACCGGGGCAATCTGATCTGCCGTGAGCCCTTTGGGAAAGCTTCCAGGCTCTACTGTGTCTATCACGCCTGGAGCTATACACTTTCGGGCGACCTCAGCCACGCCGCCTTCAGCCAGGGGCTCCGTGGTGAAGGCGGTCTGCCTGCCGATTTCGACAAGGCGAAGCATGGACTGCGCAAGCTTCGGGTCGACACCCTGTGCGGGCTGGTGTTTGCGAGCTTTCACGACGACCTCGAACCGCTTGCCGATTGGCTGGGCGAAGTCACGCCAGGCATTCGCCGTGTGCTGAACCGTCCGCTGAAGGTGCTGGGCTACGACACGCAACGCATCCACGCAAACTGGAAGACGTATCACGAGAATCCGCGGGACTCCTACCACGCGAACATTCTGCACACCTTCTATGGCACGTTCGGTTTATCCCGGCAGTCGCAGGAATCGGCCATGACCCTTGATCGTTCAGGCCGCCACGTCTACTTCTACACCAAAGCCGGTACCGAGAAAAAATCGAGCGACTATGAGAACACCGCAAGCCAGTTGCGCTCGCACAATGAGCAGATGAAACTGGAAGATCCCTCCATGCTTCGCTGGCACGACGAGTTTGGCGACGGCATCAGCGTGCAGATCCTCAATGCCTATCCTTCGTTCGTACTGCACCAGATCGCCAACAGCCTCGCCACCCGGCAACTGATTCCGCGCGGCGTTCGGCAGTGCGATCTGGTCTGGACTTACCTCGGCTTTGCCGACGACGACGAGGCGACCACGCGCGTCCGGCTCAATCAGACCAACCTGGCGGGCTCGGCAGGCCTGGTATCGGTGGAAGATGCTGCGGTCTGCGAGATGATGCAGCGGGCGTTTGCCGACGGCGAGGACGGCGCATCCTTCATCGAGATGGGCGGCAAGACACTCGAAAGCGGGGGCTCGAGCAAGCTCTCGGAACGCGCAATCCGGAATTTCTGGAACGTGTATCGACAGGACATGGGGCTTTGAAGATGGACCTTGCCCTGCACAGTACGCACATCAACACGGTGTCATGGCTGATCGCTGATTGGGCACATGCCATTGATGACGATCGCGTAGAGCGCATTGCTGAACTGATGCGCGAAGACGGTCGCTATACCGTCCGCTCGCGATTCAACGCCGATCGTGGCCTGCCGCTTGCCATCATCGATACTCACAGCGCCGCCCAGCTGCGTGACCGTATCCGGTCGATGCGCGTGGCCAACATCTACCAGCCCCAGCACTACCGACATGTAGTGTCAGCCATCCAGGTCGTTGGACGGACCGAAACTCGGCTCCTCCAGGTGCGATCCTCTTTTGCAGTGTTCCGCACGCTGGTCACCACTGGCGACACGATCTTCTTTGCCGGTGGACGAAGCGATGATCTGATCGATGTCAACGGTCCCGAGCCACGCTTTGCGCATCGGCTGATGACCTTCGATTCGCGTGCGGTTGAAACGCTGATGATCATTCCCATCTGACCCCCGAGTCCGGAGAGGCCCATGTTCCGCACGTCTGCTGATCCACTGTCCAATCGTCCTGCTGCAAAGCGCGTCCGGCTCGCCACGCTGTCAGGACTCGCATGGTGCGTATTCGCCCTGTTGCCCATGCTTGCCACCAGCGCCGCCAGCGCCCAAAGCTGGCCCACTCGGCCGATACGCCTGGTGGTTCCCAACCCGCCGGGGGGCGCCGCCGATGCGCTCCCCCGCATGCTTGCCGAAGCGCTGGTGTCGCGGCTGGGACAACCCGTGGTGGTCGAGAATCGCCCAGGCGCTGCCGGCAATATCGGCGCGGAGCATGTGTTCAAGTCCGAGCCCGACGGCAGCGTATTTCTTGCGGCGCCTCCGCCCTCGCTCACGGTGAACCCCAGCCTGTACCCCAAGCTCAATCATGACCCCACCCGATTTGAGCCAGTCACAGTCATGGCCACCTCGTCCAATGCGCTCCTGGTCCATCCTTCGGTGCCCGCCACCACGCTGCGGGAGTTTCTAGACTATGTGAAAGCCAATCCCGATAAATTGAGTTACGCCTCTCAGGGAAATGGCTCCACAGCGCACCTCACCGCAGAACTCTTCAAGCTCAGAACCGGCCTCAAGATCACCCATGTCCCCTACAAGGGCGACGCTCCCGCGGTAACCGACCTCCTGGCCGGTCATGTTCAGGTCATGTTTGGCAACGTGCTGGCGGGTCAGAACCATGTTCGCCAGGGCAAGCTCCGCATGCTTGCGGTCACCAGCGAATCGCGCTTGCCCGGTCTGGCGGACATCCCGGCGCTCGCAGAGCAGGTGCCGGGGGTGGTTGCGGTCACGTGGTTCGGCATCGTGGCCCCGCCCAATACGCCCGCCGCCATCACCGGCAAGCTGTCGCAGACCATTGCCGATATCCTGAGGACGCCCGAGATGGCCAAGCGCTTCGCCGACGCCGGCGCAAATCCGGTCGGCAATACGCCTGCCGAAATGCGGGCGTGGATGAAAGATGACGCCGATCGCTGGGCCCAGGTGATTCGTGCCGCACAGATCAAGATCGATTGAGGCCTAGCGCTGGCTGGCCGGCGACAATCACGCGCGGCAGTGGCAATGAAGCAGGCATGACCCGGTCCTGTGAAGGCATAACATGCAGTGAAAGGGGATCAGAAAGCGTCAGCGAACGATCAGGAAATTCGGATCGGAAACGAAGGCGGCCGCGGCACATGCGGCGCCACGATGCGGTTGCGCAGCACACCGAGTCCACTGACTTCGAGTTCGATGACATCACCGTGCTTCATGAACCGTCCGAGTTCATTACCACAGCCGCCGCCCACCGTGCCCGATCCCAGCACCTCGCCCGGATACACGGTTTCCTCGAGCGACGCATAGGCGAGCAGCTTCGCAAACGGGTGATGCATGGTGCTCGAGTGTCCGCGCGACCACTCCTCGCCATTGACCCGCGCGATCATGGTCAGATTTTGGGGGTCGACCTCGTCAGCGGTGGCAATCCAGGGTCCGAGCGCATTGCCGGTATCAAAATCTTTGCCCTTGGAGGGCCCCAGTGATCCTGGCATCTCCGTGTACTGAACATCGCGTGCGGAAAAATCATTGAAGATGCAATAACCGAAGACATGCTGGGGTGCGGTGTCCAGGGTCAGATTTTTCCCTTGCCGCCCCACCACCAGCGCCACCTCCAGCTCATAGTCGACGGTGACCGAATAGGACGGCCAGTGAATCTCGGCCTCCGGTCCCACCACGCTGAAGCAATTGCTCTTGTAGTAGATGGGTCGCTCGTACCAGACCTTCGGGATCTGGATTTTCGCTGGATCCCGGGGTTCGGTTTCAATGCCGAACAGGTGGCGGTTGGCGCGCGACTGCCGGACATGCAGCTCGAAGCTGAGAAAGTCGCGAAACCGTCGCGGCACCGGAATGGGCGAAAGCAGCCGCACCTCGGGCATGGCAAGCGTCTGGCGCGCTGCTCGAATGAGACTTCGCGCCTGATCGAGCGCGGGCTCACCGCCATCGATCAAGCTCAGCATGTCGGCAAACAGGGGAGCCTGCGGTGTGGCCGCGGCCGCGGCGCTGAGGTCGATCACCCGCTCGTTGTGGTCGCCCACCACCGCGCCCACCCGTCGCGCACCACCAGCGGTTTCAAAGGTCACCAGTTTCATGGTCAGTCGAGCTTGATGTTGGCTTTACGGATGGCGGCTCCCCAGCGGTCGAAGTCGGACTTGACCGTGGCGGCGAACTGCGACGGCGTATCTCCGATCGGCGTGAGGCCGATGTCGGTCAGGCGTTTGCGAACATCGGGCATCTCCAGCACCTTGGCGGTTTCGGCTGCCAGTCGCGACACCACCTCGGGCGGCGTACCTTCCGGCGCGAGCAGACCGTGCCAGGCATCGCCCGAATAGCCCGGAACGGTCTCGGCAATGGCCGGCACATTGGGAAGTGCAACAAGCCGCTGCGGGAGCGTGACGCCCAGGGGCTTTCCCTTTCCACTTGCCACGAGGGGTACCGCGGTAGTGGCGGGCACCATCGACAGATCCGATTCGCCTGTCACGACCGACAGCGCGCTGTCCCGATGCGGCACATGCACCATCCGCATGCCCGTCGCATCGAGCAACATCTCCATCACAATGTGATTGCCCGCGCCGACTCCTGCTGAACCGAAGTTGAACTTGCCGGGCTGCGCCTTGGCCGCTGCGATCAGACCTGGAATGTCGTTGGCGGGGAAATCGGGCCGGGCGAGCAGCACATAGCCGAATCGCACGGTCATGGTGACCGGCACAAAGCTCTTGAGGCCGTCATAGGGCAGCTTGGAGTACAGATGCGGGTTGGCGCAAATCACCGAGTTGACCGGATACAGCAGCGTGTAGCCGTCGGGCGGCGCCTTGGCAACCAGATCTGCGCCAATGATGCCCGCAGCGCCCGTTCGATTCTCGATGATGACCGTTTGTCCAAGGCTGTCGGTGAGTTTGCCTGCAATGATGCGGGCCGTCACGTCGGGCGAACTGCCCGCAGGAAAGGGCACGACAAATCGGACCGTGCGCTGCGGCCAGGCCTGCGCGCGCGCAGGCGACGACCATCCGGTGATCCCGGCAGCAAGACCGAACAGGCCGGCGCTCAGTGCGCGACGAGAGGGTTTCATCGACAACTCCGGCTCATGAAGTTGCGACGATGGTACCCGCGGGATACCCTGGCCGCCCGACTTCGTTTCGAACCGCGTTCCGCCCCGCGTAGCACCAGTGGAAAACCCATTTGATTGATCGACAGGGTAGGCGCACGGCTTCCTCCGGATTGCTTCTCGGCGCAGTCTACCGAGAACTGATCACGCCGATCGAGTAGCCGTGATCCGAACCTATGAATCGCACCATCCGCGGCGGTCGGACCGATAATTGCAGGAATGACAACCTTCTCATCAACCTCCCGGACACGCTGGCGCGGCAACGTCCTGCAGCTCGACACGCCGCACCAGGCAAGAATCCTCAACGACCAGGTCATCGAGGTGAACGCGCAGGGCACCGTGCATGCTGTCCGCGCTCCGCTCCCTGGCGAACAGGTGGAGCATGACCACCGGGGCAGGCTGATCGCACCAGGTTTTATCGACAGCCATGTTCACTTCCCGCAACTGGATGTGATCGGCTCGCCCGCCGAAGGGCTGCTGCCCTGGCTGGAAAATCACACGTTTCCCGAGGAGGCTCGCTTCGCCGATCGTGATCATGCTGGCGAAGTCGCGCGCGTGTTTCTGGGCGAACTGCTGCGGCACGGCGTCACCACAGCCGCCGTGTACTGCACCGCTCATCCCGAATCGGTTGATGCGTTCATGCAGGCAAGCGATGAACGGGACCTGGCGATGATCGCTGGCAAAGTGCTTCAGGACAGGCACTCGCCGCCGGCCTTGCGTGACGATACCGAACGATCGCTCCTCGACTCGGCGGCATTGATCCGCCGCTGGCACGGCCGTGGGCGGCTGCGCTACGCGATCACACCTCGGTTTGCGCCCACCTCTACCGAACGGCAGCTCGCAGGCGCAGGCGAACTCGCGAGGGCCTTTCCGGACGTCACCGTGCAATCGCATGTCGCCGAGAATCTCGACGAAATAGCCTGGGTGGGCAGGCTCTTTCCCAACGATCGGAGTTATCTCTCGGTCTATGACCGCTTCGGTCTGGTCCGACCGCACTCGCTCTGGGGGCACTGCATTCATCTCGACCCGGATGACCGGGCCCTGCTTCGCGAACGTGAGGCAGTGGCCGCCGTATGCCCCACCTCCAACATGTTCCTGGGTAGCGGACTATTCAACTTTGCGGCCGCAAATCATCCCTGGTCACTTGCGAGTGACATTGGCGGCGGTTCCTCGCTCTCGCCCTTCCGGACCATGATGACCGCGTTCGAGGTGGCCCGACTGGGTGGGCATTACCTCTCGCCCTCCGTGCTCTGGTGGCATTCGAGCACGGGCAGTGCCGAGGCACTGGGCCTGGGTGATCGGTTGGGTCGCATACAGCCTGGCTACGACGCCGATTGGATTGTGATCGACCCGCAGGCCAAGCCGCTTCTGGCTCGCCGTTGGGCCCAAGCGGAAACCGACGACGCCAAACTGTTCGCGCTGATCGTGCTGGGCGACGATCGCAATATCGCGGAGACGGTGGTGAGGGGGCAGGGGGTGGTCTTTCCCCTCGAACCGGGCGCCTGATACGTCAGGCGCAGGCAATCAACTCATCGAGCAACGCCGCGAGCAGGCTCGCCTCGTCGGCAAATGGTCGATAGCCCGGCACCTCGGGCGCCCCGTGAATTGCGAGGACAGGCTTTCCCCACTGGAGCGCAAGCGCCATCTCAGACGTGGTGCCCAATCCTCCCCCAATGGCCACCATGATCCGCGCTGCCCGAGCAATCAGCGCGTTTCGGATAATGCCCAGCCCGGTGGGAACGGCAACCGTGAGATAGGGGTTGGCGAGCTGGGTGTCTTCTTCCGGCAGCAATCCCACCACGATTCCGCCGCACTCCGATACGCCTTGCGAGACCGCCGCCATGACACCGTTCTTGCCGCCGCACAACACCGGCACGCCCAGTGCCCCCAGCAACTGTCCTACCCGGCGCGCGCAGACAAGCTGGGCGTCGCTTGCTTCGCGAGGCCCCACCACCGAGACCGGCTGACGCACAGCGTCCGGCCCCGACTGCCTGGCCAAAATGCTGGCAGCACGCTCATGGAGCGTTGTATCGGTCAGTAATGCGCGCAGCGCCTCTGGCAGCGGAAAAGCGTTTGAATTCATGTCGGTATCTTTCAGTGAGTGACCAGCAGACGGTCCCGGCCGCGCGTGGCCCATTCACCCGCCGCAAGCACCAGCACACACATGCCGAGAAGCAGGAGCGACAGCGCGGCCGCCATCGGGAAATCACCGCTGCCATCGGAAATTTTCAAGTAGATGAGCAAAGGCAGAATGTTGATCTGAGTTCCCGCTAGCGCCAACGCGGTTCCATAGGTGCCCATTGCCACCGCAGCGATCAGACACCAGATCGCTGCAAAGGAAGGCGCGAGTTCCCGAAAATCGGTGTCCAGCCATGCCCGCCAAGGCGGCGCCCCCAGCGTGAGCGCTGCGTCATAAGGTCGGCGATCGAGGTTCGCAAACAGCGGCACCATGATGAGGGCCACCCGCGGAATCAGGTAATAGCCATAGGCAAAAGCAAGTCCGCCGGTTGAGTAGATCCATTTCCCCACCACTGCCGGATCGGCGCCCAACATGGCGATCAGTTGCGTGATGAACCCGGCACGGCCGAAGGCGAGAATGAACCCGTAGGCGATCACCAGCCCGGAAAACGTGAGCGGCACGCCCAGCAGCACCAGCATGAGCTGTCGTCTGCCTTCGGATAGTCGTGCCACCGCGCGCGCAAGCGGCGCACCTGCAAGAAGCGACAGCGTGGCCGTACCCGCGCCCAGCAGAATCGTGTTCCAGGCTGCTGCCCCGAGCAGCGCATCGTCGCGAAGGCTCACCGATAGCGCATCGGATTCGATCGCCACTTCAACCAGCAACGAACCCAGCGGTAGCAGCAGGAACAGCATCAGCCACGCATAGGCAGGCAGCGCGCCCAGTCGCCTGACCGCGCCGCTGCCGAATGCCGAAGCCATGATGACTGCCTGCCGCCGATCTGCCAGTCTGTCTGCGCGCGACTATTTCGCGAGGGCAGCGGCCGCCCAGTCGCGGTCGATCTCTGCCTTGCGCGCCGAGGCCTTGATGACATCAAGCGGTCGCAACTGCGGCGCATCGGGCATCTTGCTCCGAACATCGGCCGGCAACTGCACGCCCGGCACCGACGGACGCACAAAGCCCTGGGCAAACAGCGTCTGCCCCATTTCGCTCATGGTGAAGTTGAGCCACAGCCGAGCCGAGTTGGGATTGGGTGCTCCCTTGACCAGGCTGATCGCATAGGGGGCTGATGCGCTCGCCTCCTTCGGAATGATGACCGCGCAGGCATCGCCCATGCCGTCAACGAACTTGGCCTTGAGGCCGTCGTTTTCGTAGCTGATCCAGATCGGGATTTCGCCCTTCAGGAATTTGGCATAGGGCGTGGTGCCCTCCACCCGCTGCACGTTGCCGGCGGCGTGGAGCTTGCCAAAGAAATCGGTGCCGGGTTTGGTGTTGTCGATACTGCCGCCATTGCCATAGGCCGCTGCAATCACGCCCACCTGACCAACACCGGTTGAACGCGGATCGAGATAGGTCACGCTGTTCTTGTACTCGGGCTTGAGCAGGTCGGCCCAGCCCTGCGGAATATTCTTCACCAGCTTGGTGTTCACCAGGAAAGCGATGTTGAGTGTGTGGATGGTGAACCAGCGGCCCTCGGGCTCGCGAAACACGTCGGGGAGCTTGTCGAAGTTGATCGGTTTGAAGGGTGCCACCACGTCTTTCCTGGCGGCGTCCACTGCCGAGGCAGCGAAGTAGTAAGCCGTGTCGGCCTGCGGACGCCGGCGCGCCTTCTCAAGCGCCACAACAGTAGCCGCAGAGCCCAGATCGTTATAGGTCATTTCCACTTCGGGGTAGCGCTTCTTGAATTCGCGAAACAGCACCTTCCAGTTGGCCCATTCGGGGCCCGTATCGAAGGACACGACCAGACCTTCTTTCGCGGCCTCGGCATAAAGCGCCTTTTCGCCCGGGTACAGCTCGGGGCCTTCAAATGCCTGAGCACCGGTGGCCGACAGCGCAGCCATGGCGCCCAACAGCACACGACGCTTGGCGTTGATTGGATGATCAGCATTCATGGGGAACTCCTTTGGAATCAATGGCAGGGTTGAGTGATGAATCAAGGCGCCGGCGCCTCGCGATCGAGGACGACCAGCGCATCGGGAGAAAGCGAAACCGCTACGGACGCCACCGCAGCCCCTTCGCAGAGGAGCGTGGGCAGAGGCTCGGCGGCCAGTTCCGATTGCGCCGCGACCGCCGACTGCGCGGCGGACGCCGGCAGAAAATCCCATCGGCAGGTGGCGCCCAAAAACCGCACCCGCCCGGCTACTCCCGCGATCCGGTTGGGGGTGTCAGGCGGGGGGTCAGGGTGGATCGATTCCGGACGGACCAGCACACAAATCTCGGCGCCTGCTGGACGACGCCCGGTATCAGCATGCAACACGCCCAGCACGGTCCGCACCCGGCCCGGTTCGAGCACCGTGCCAGCAAGCAGATTGGCATGCCCGACAAAGCGGGCCACCATCAGGTTGGCCGGACGCGCATAGAGCCCACGCGGCGTGTCGATCTGCTGGAGCCTGCCCTGGTGCAGGACGGCCACCCGGTCGGCCATCATCAGCGCTTCCTGCTGATCATGGGTGACAAAGAGCGTGGCTGCGCCGCTTGCGCGCTGAATATCGCGGATCTCGTCGCACAGCTGCGCGCGAATATGCGCATCGAGCGCAGCAAGCGGCTCATCCAGCAACAGCACCGATGGACGAAAAGCGAGCGCACGGGCAAGCGCAACCCGCTGCTGCTGGCCGCCCGAGAGTTGCGACGGACGGCGCGCCTCGAGCCCATTCAGTCCCACCGACTCAATCATCGCCTGGGCCTTGCGACGGCGCTCACCAGCGGCTACGCCCCGCATGCGAAGTCCGTAGGCCACGTTCTCCAGCACCGACAGGTGCGGGAAGAGCGCATAGCTCTGGAACACCATGCCGACGCTTCGTTCCCAGGGCGGCACCGTGGCAACATCGCGATCATCGATCAAGAGTCGGCCCGATTGCACCGGCAGAAGCCCTGCCACCAGCCTCAGCATGGTGGATTTGCCGCAACCGCTTGCGCCGATCACGGCAAGCAGTTCACCACGCGCCACCTCAAGCGATACGCCGAGCAGCCCCTGCGCCGTTCCGGGGTAACGGTACTCGAGTTGTTCCAGCTGAATGCTCATTGCACCGCACCGGTTCGCCGCGCCGAGAGGCCGGCTGCGCACAAGGCAAGCCCCAGGAGCACCACGGTGGCCGCGCACGCATAGCCGGTTGCGCCGTAGAACGCCTGCAGCAGCACCACCGGATAGGTGCGGTGCTTGAAACTTGCGATGAGGTTGGAGACCTGAAACTCGCCGATGGAAAGCGCCGCCACCATCACCAGGCCTGCCACCAGGCTGTGCCGCATCGCTGGCAGGGCGACGGTGATGAACTGCCGCCATGGCGAGGCACCGAGCGTGGCCGCACAGGCCTCGAGCTCGGCCAGACCGAGATGGCGCAGGTCGGCGACCAGCGCTTGCGTGAGATAGGGGAGCGTGAGCACCACATGCGCCGCAATCAGGAGCGGCAGGGTACCCAGCCACGGCGTGGCATCGCTTGAAAACACCAGCACATAACCAAAGCCCAGGGTCAGTGCCGGCACCGCCACCGGTAACGAGGCAATCAGACGGCCCGCGAAGGCCCCACCCCGCGAGGCGCGGTGATAGAGCGAATAGGCAAGCGGCGTGGCAAGAAGGGCCGTGGCCGCACAGGTGCCGAGCGCCACATAGAGGCTGGTCCAGAAGGCTCGGCGGAACGAACCATCGGCAAGGAGTTCCTGGAACCAGCGCAGGGTAAAGCCCGTGGGCAGGAGCGAATTGGTCCAGGACTGCCCGAACGAACCGATCGCGACCAGCAGGATCGGCAGGAGCAGATAGGTGAGGTAGAGCGGGATAACCATGGCGTCGCGCCGATTGTAGGTGCCTCCTGATTAAAACGCGATGACGGTTTCGGAAGGTGCGCTGTTCTTTACAAGGGCACCAGATCTGCATACCCTCTCAGGTTATGGCGACTCGTTCGCGGCTTTGTCAGCCCCCCTCAGCGCCGCCACGCAAACATAAGAACAAGACCTGAACCGGAGACCCCTACGTGAGTTTTGTCGAGAGTTTTGTCGAGATTGACGGCTGCCGAACGCGACTGCTGCGCGGCGGTCAAGGCACCCCGCTCCTTTACCTGCATGGCGCAAACGGCGTCGCCGGTATCCAGCCTTTCATGCTGAAGCTTGCCGAACGTTACGATGTCTGGATTCCCGAGCACCCGGGATTCGGGCAGTCCGACGAGCCGGATTGGCTCGAGAATATCCACGATCTCGCTTATTTCTATCTCGACTTCATGCGCGAGCACCAGCTCACCGGCGCGCATGTGCTCGGAAGCTCGCTCGGCGGCTGGCTCGCGCTTGAAATGGCGGTGCGCGACACCTCTCGCATCAAGACGCTTTCAATGATCGGTCCGGCGGGCATTCGTACGCCGGGCGTGGTGCCGGGCGATGTCTTCCTCTGGAGCCCCGAGCAGCTGGTTCGGAACACCTTTCACGACCAAAGCATCGCCGAGCGCATGCTGTCTGTGCCGCCCACCCCCGAGCAGCAGGAAGTGCTTCTGAAAAACCGGTTCACCTTCGCGAGGCTCGCCTGGGAGCCTCGCCTGCACGATCCCAAACTGCACAAGTGGGTGAAACGAATTAATGTCCCCACCCAGATCATTTGGGGCGAGCAGGATCAGATCCTGCCAGTGGGCGCCACACAGGCCTTCCGCGAGGCCATGCCTCAGGCGAGCATCACCGTCATTCCGCAGTGCGGCCACTTGCCCCAGTCCGAGCGGCCCGACGAATTCTGCGACATTCTTTTCAAATTCCTGGCAGGGAAGTAACGCCATGCAAGTCATTCTTTTCCATCTCATGCCGTATGCCGATCTCGATCTGCAAAAATCGAGCGCCTATGACACCGTCTGGATGAAGCTGCCCAATGCGCTCTTCGATCCGGTAAAGGGGCATCAGCTCTACAACCGCTTCCTCGACGAACTGGAATACGGCGAAACGCTGGGCTGGGATGGTGTGGCGGTCAATGAACACCACCAGACCGCCTACGGCATCATGCCCTCGCCGATCGTGACCGCCAGCGCGCTGGCCCGGCGCACCACGCGCGCCAAGATCGCCATCCTGGGGAGCGCATTGCCGCTGCGCGAACACCCGCTCACCATCGCCGAAGAACACGCGATGATCGATGTGATCACGGGCGGTCGCCTGATCAGCGGCTTTGTTCGCGGGATTGGCGCTGAGTACCACACCTTCGGGGTGAACCCCACCTTCTCTCACGACCGGTTCCACGAGGCGCATGACCTGATCGTGCGCGCCTGGACCGATCCCGGGCCCTTCTCTTTCCAGGGCAAGCACTACAACGTGAGCTATGTAAACCTTTGGCCCCGTCCCTTTCAGCGACCCCATCCGCCCATCTGGATTCCCTCGCAGGGCAGCAAGGAAACTATCGACTGGGCCTCGCACCCCGACAGGCGCTACACCTATCTGCAAACATTCAGCCCCGCCGCGGCGGTCGCGAAATACCTGAATCTCTATCGCGACACCGCGCGCAAATCGGGCTATGAGCCCGGCGACCACCAGCTCGGCTGGGCGGTACCCGTGTACGTGGGTGACACCGATGAGTCCGCCCGCCGCGAGGCCAAGCCCCACTTCGAGATCTTCAGAAACCGCTTTCTCAAGATGCCCTTCGAGATGCTGCTGCCCCCGGGTTATACCTCGCGCGAATCGATGCGCGGCATTGCCGCGGCCAAGGGGTCGCTCTCGGGCGACATCACGCTGGAGAAGGCGGTGGAGCTTGGAATGTTCCTCTGCGGCAGCGCAAGCACGGTGCGCGAAACGCTGGAGTCATACTGGCGTGACATGCGCTTCGGCAATCTGCTCACCATGTGTCAGTTCGGTACGCTGCCCGCCGATATGACCCGCGCCAACATGGAGCGCTTTGCGCGCGACGTGCTTCCCGCCGTTCAAAAGCTCGGCGCTGAGACCGAGGCGTTGGCGGCAGCTTAAGCCGCTCCCAAGCCCCGCCCTGAGCCGCAGATGCTTCTCGGGCAGATCACCAACGGGCTCGTGATCGGCGCGATGTACGCGCTGATCGCAATCGGTTTCACGCTGGTGATCGGGGTGCTCGACAAGCTCAACTTCGCGCACCCCGAGGTCTTCATGTTCGGGGGTATCGTCGGCTTTGTTTGCGCGGCCCACACCTCCGTCTGGTGGGCGTTTCCGCTCGCCTTCATGGTCGGGGGGCTCATGGGACTCGTCACCGAGTTCGTCAGCTTTCGCCGCTTTCAGAGCGATGATGCCAAGACCACCGCGGCACTCTCGTCGCTCTCACTCGGACTGGTCTTGGTGGACATCACCCATAAGGTCTGGGGCTCGGAGCCCGTCGATCTAGGGCTGACTTCAGGTATTTTCAAAGAGGGCTTCACCGTCGCCGGGGTGCGGTTTCTGTGGATTCAGCTCATCATTCTCGCGGTGACCTTTGCGCTGATGCTGGCGCTTCACCTCGCGGTATCGCGCACCTCGGCAGGCAGACGGATCCGGGCGGTCGCCGAATCCTCGACCAACGCCGCGCTCCTCGGCATCGACGTCAGAAGAGTCACCCAGACGGTGTTCTTCGTGTCCTCTGCGCTCGCTGCGGTGGCGGGTCTGCTCCTCGCGCTGCGCACGGGCGTGGCCAATCCGGAACTCGGCCTCACTTTTGGACTGAAAGCCGTAGCGATCATGGCAATCGGTGGCATGGGTGATTTGCGCGGCGCAGTCATTGCCGGCCTCCTGATCGGCGTCCTGGAGGCCCTCACCTTTCAGTTCGGTCTCGGGCGTCTCGGTGAGATGACCGTCTGGGTAGCGATGCTGGTTGTGCTGCTCTGGCGGCGAGGCGGACTTTTCAGCGGCATGCATGCCGGGGAGCAGCGGGTGTGATCACCGATCAGCTGTTCTTCACCGGCATCAACCTGATTCTTGCCTGGAGCGTCTACGTGGTGCTGCTCGCTGGCAATCTGTCGTTCGCGCAGGGCGCGTTCATGGCGATCGGCTGCTATGCATCCGGTCTTCTGACGGTGAAACTCGGGGTTCCCCTGATCCCTGCTGCGATCGGGGGGGCGGTGCTGAGCGCCTTGCTCGCCATGCTGATCGGTTGGCCTGCGCTCAGGGTTCGCGGCATCTACCTGATCATGGTCACGATCGGCGTGACTTTCTGCGTGCGCGTCGGCCTCGAGAATTTCAAGCTGGTCGGCGGCGTGCAGGGATTTGGCGGCATGAGCGGTGCCGATCTCACTACCGTCCTGGCAGCGGTATTGGTGATCGGCGTCGGGCTCTGGTGCCTGTCGGTCAGCCCGCTTCAGCGCGTGCTCGATGCCGTTCGCGAAGACGACCGGGTGGCGGAATCGCTGGGAATCAACGCGGCTTGGGTCAAGCTCGCCGCATTTTCCATCGGCGCAGCCATTGCGGCAATCGGTGGCGCGCTCTACGGCCATTTCATGAATTTCGTTCGACCCGACAACTTCGACATCCTGGTTTCGATCTACGTCGTGCTCTACGTGATTCTGGGCGGTGTCAACAACATGTTCGGACCGGTTCTGGGTGCGGCGATCATGACGCTGCTGCCGGAGTACTTCCGCGTGCTCGCGGAGTGGCGGCCCACCATTTTCGGACTGGTGATTGTGATCATGCTGCTGTTCAGACCCGAGGGGTTGCTGTCTTTCCGGGTGATCACGGCCCGACTCGGTCGAGGCCGGGACACATGAGCGCGGTGCTGGAGGTCAGGGCGCTGCGAAAACATTTCGGTGGCGTCAAGGCCATCGACGGCATTGACCTCGATCTTTTTCAGGGCGAGATCCTGGGGATCATCGGGCCCAATGGCGCGGGGAAAACTGCGCTCATCAACACCATCACCGGTTTTTATCGCGCAACTGAAGGATCGATCCGTTTTTGCGGCACCGAGATCACCCACCTCCCGCTGCATCGAATCGGCCGCCTGGGCATCGCCCGCACCTTTCAGAACATCCGTCTGTTCAGGCGGATGACCGTGCTCGAAAACGTAATGGTGGCCAACAAGACCTTTTCGGTGAAGCCGCTCCGCTCGGTGCTCGCCACCCTCATTCCCGGTGCTGGGCGACGCGCAGCCATCGACGAAGCGATGGAATTCGTCGACCTGATGGGGCTCTCCGCAAAGGCCGATCACCGTGCCGACAGCCTTGCCTATGGCGAAGCGAGGCGACTGGAGATTGCGCGCGCACTCGCAGGACGCCCCCTGATGCTGTTGCTCGACGAGCCGGCAGCCGGTATGAACGAGACCGAGACCGCACAGCTGGTCGAGGACATTCGGATCGCGCGGCCACGGGTACAGGCGATCGCGTTGATCGAGCATGACATGAGCCTGATTCGTGCGCTGTCCGACCGGATCATCGCGCTCGACTATGGTCGAAAGATCGCCGATGGACCGCCCGAGTCTGTTCTGTCGCACCCCGATGTGCGTCGCGCCTACCTGGGTGACGATGGCGCGGTGGCTTCTGGAGTGGTGAGTTGAATTCGCCCATTCTCGAGGTTCGAAACCTCCAGGTGGCATATGGCGCCATCCGCGCACTCCGCGGCGTCAGCTTTGCGGTCAACGCCGGCGAGACAGTGGCGATTGTGGGCGCCAACGGCGCGGGCAAGACCACGCTGATGAAAGCGCTCTCGGGAATCCTGCCGATTGCCGCGGGCGACGCTTTACTGCGCGTTCCAGCAGGTGAATTCCGTATCGGCGCGGTCGGTGCACACCAACTGGCGCGCGCCGGGCTTCTTCATGTTCCCGAAGGCCGGGGCACGCTGAGGCAGATGACGGTTGAGGAAAACCTGCTGCTTGCCTGGGAGATCCGGCCTGCCAACCAGCCATTTGAGGAATCGGTCGACCGGGTGTTTGAGCGTTTTCCGAGGCTCAGGGAGCGTCGCTCGCAAGCGGCAGGCAATCTGTCAGGCGGCGAGCAGCAGATGCTCTCGCTTGCCCGTGCAATCATCAACCGTCCCCAGATCCTGCTGGTTGATGAGCCTTCGCTTGGGCTGTCGCCGCTGTTGTCCCGTGAAGTGTTCCAGGTGCTCGCGGAGTTTCGCGACGCTGGAGTCACCATCCTCATCGTTGAACAGAATGTCCGTGGCGCGCTCGCGCTTGCGCAACGCGCCTATGTGCTTTCGCAGGGCGTTTTCGTTGCCGAGGGGCCAGCTCGCGAACTGGCGAACGATCCCGCAATTGTTGCGGGCTACCTGGGAAATGGCTGACCCGCACCAGAGCCCGCACCATCACATTCACACAAGGAGACACATGATGCAGACCCGGAAACAGTTTTTAGCCACTGCCGCGGCCGCAGCGAGCGCGCTCGCGACCGCATCCTGGACGCCCCTCGCCCGCGCTCAGTCCAAGCCACCGATCAAGATCGGTCATATCGCCATCATGACCGGACCTGCGTCCTCCTACGGCAAGCTGCAGGAGGTCGTGATGAAGATCGCGGTTGAGGATATCAATGCCAAGGGCGGCATTAACGGCAGTCAGGTCGTGCTGCAGACAGAAGACAGTCAGCTCGATCCGGGCCAGGCGGTGCTTCTGTTTCGAAAGCTCATGAACGAAGGCGCATTCGGGGTGATCGGCCCGATGACCGGCACACAGTGGGAAACCGTGAGCCCAATCGCCAATCAACTCAAGATGCCCGCCATCACGGTGAATGCGAGCAAACCCGGCATCACCGTGCGCCCCTGGACCCTGCGGTTGGGTCCCGCCGATGACACGGCCATTCCCCAGGGTTTCGCGGCGTTCCAAAAGAAGTACCCCGATGTGAAGCGGATTGCCATCGTGGCCGATGTCCGGGAAGCTTCAGGCAAGGCTGGCGCAGAGATCTTCGAAGCGCTTGCGCGCAAGAACGGACTGCAGGTGGCCGAGGTGATCGAATTTTCCACGCGCGCAACCGATCTGTCTCCGGTAGCCATCAAGGTGAAGGCGCTTAATCCTGATGCGGTATTCGCCGTGGCGCTGACGCCTTCGGGGATTCTTCTCGCCAAGGAATTCGCCGCACAAGGTTATCGAAAACCCGTGCTCGCGAATTCCATCATCTGGCCGGGCTCCTTCGTGAACAACGTGGGCGAAGCGGGTGCGAACTGGCACACGATTGGCTTTTCCACCAACGATGAAAGCAATGGCGACAACGCGCTCTACAAGACCGTCGTGCAGCGCTATGTGGATCGCATCAAAGACCCGGCGCTCGGCGTGCCAGCCAACATGGCCAACAACAACATTGCCTATGACGCGATGTTGCTGCTGGTAGACATCCTGCGCCGCAACGGCGTGGACGGCAGCACGCCGCCGGCCAAGGCGCGCGAGATCATCATGAAGGAGTTCACGCAGCTGAAGACCTTCCGCGGCCTCAACACCTACCAGATGCGGGAAACCGGCGACGGCGACGTTCCGCACCGGATACTCACACCGGATGTGCCGCGTAAGGTTTGGAAGTTTGCCGACTGAGTTTGCTCA
>RFXC01000131.1 GCA_009921765.1 Betaproteobacteria bacterium
GTCGGTGGTAGCGAGTGGTGCGAACAGGCGTGCGAGATCGTCGGCGGCTCGCCAATCGCAAGCCCGATTTCACGCTGCGCATGCGCCACGCGGGTCAGGCTGTCGAGCAGCAGCAAAACATGACGACCTGCGTCGCGGTGATACTCCGCAATGACGTGAGCCAGATGCGCCGCCTTCAGGCGCTGAACTGCCGACACATTGGCTGGCGCCGCCACCACCACCGAACGGGAAAGCCCTTCCTCGCCCAGCGACTCGGTGATGAACTCCTGCACCTCGCGACCACGCTCACCGATCAGGCCGATCACGACAATGTCGGCGTTGGTGAACCGGGTCATCATGCCAAGAAGCACGCTCTTGCCCACGCCGGAGCCTGCGATCAGCCCAATACGTTGTCCGCGTCCCATGGTGAGAAGACCATTGACCGCACGCACGCCGGTATCAAGCACATCGCGGATCGGTCCGCGCTCCATCGGGTTGAGCGGCATGCCCTGCAGACCCACCGGATCCCGGCAGTCGGGCGCGGGCTTCCCGTCCAGGGGGCGCCCCAACCCGTCTATGACCCGGCCCAGCAACGCCTCGCCCAGCATCACGGTGGAGGCGCTGCCCGCCAGCCGCACTGCGGCCCCAGGCGCAACACCTGCTGCATCATGAAACGGCATGAGATAGAGCGTGTCGTTGTGGAAGCCCACCACCTCCGCTTCGATCTGCCTGCCGTGGGCCGCATCCACCACACACTGTGAGCCCACCGGCGCCATGATGCCTCGGGCCTCGAGTGTCAGACCCACCACACGCGCGAGCGTGCCTCGCCGCTGAATGCCCGGCGCGTGAACGCGATCGATCGCGAGATCGACCTCGCTGTCGAAATCAGCCGACATCGGAAATATCCTCGGGCGCGCCGGTGTTCAGTCGCAGCGACGTCATTCGCGAAAAGCCGCGCGCAGGCGTCTCGCCCAAAAGCCTCGCGGCCATCTGATGCAGCCGATGCTCCACCAGGTCCTCGATGATGCTTTCCCCGGCACTCACCCTCACACTGCCAATCGAGAGCGAGGGGTCGGCGCGCACCTCAAGCGAATCAAGCGATGCGGGCGCCACGCGCTTCCAGCGTTCGAGATCCTCCGGGTTGAGCAACAGCAGCAGGTCATTGCCCGGCGCGCGCTCGACTTCGATCAGCGCATGCTCAACCAGCCGGTTGATGGCCTCGCCCGACAGACTCAACTCGCCGCGCACCAATTGCTCGGCCAGATGAAGCGCGAGCCGCTTCATCGGCGCAAACAGTCGGTGCGAATCCGAGGTGGCCGCTGCCACCCCCTTGAAAAGTTCCTCGAGCGCCTGCTGGCGCTCGGAATAGTCGGCCTCCAGCCTTTGTCGCGCCTCTTCCTGACCCCGCACCAGACCCTCTGCGAGTCCCTGCTCGCGACCCTGCTCGAGACCTTGGGCAAGCCCCTGTGCCCTGCCCTGCTCGAGCGCCTCCTCGCGCGCCGCATCCAGCGCCGCCAGGTGTTCAGCCTCACCGATCGCACCCTCTGGAATAACTTCATCGGGCTGGGTCAGTTCGGTATCGGCCTCATTGGCAGGGTCCTCAGCTTCAGGGTCAGGCGTGTCGGAAATCTCGGCATCAAGCGGCTCCGACTCTGCGAGGTGATCCTCAGACGGTTCGGTATCGGTGCCCGAATCATCGCTCAGCAAAGCATCCCCGTTGCCATCGGCCGACGTCTCACTCGACAACGACGACTCTTCCTCGAAGTCGTCTGTTTCGTCATCGGCCAGATCGCCCACATAGCGCAGGCCATCGGTCAGCTCGAAGCGCAGCGTTTCCACCGCCGGTTCACCGGTCACCCACTCGATCGGGAGCGCCTCGAACATCGATGCGAGCGCGGCCGAGCCCGGGCCCGTGTCTTCTCTTGGGTCATCGGAGGCCGGCTCCATGTCCGGCGGCAGTTCATCCTGCGTGAGGTTCAGTACGGGCGCCCGCTCGCCAAACAGCAGATTGGGCTCCCATTGCTCCTCCGGCAGCCGCTTCGGCTCAATATCGGCCGGCTGGAACTCGAACGGATCCGCCTTACGTTTTGAGCGCGCCATCAGACGAAGTCATCCCCACGGCCTGCAAGCACCAGCTCGCCCGCATCCGCCAGTTTGCGTGCAATGCGCATGGCCGATTTCTGGGCGTCTTCAACGTCGGAAATCCGCAGCGGACCCTTGGCCTCCATGTCGTCGATAAACATGACCCGCGCGCGCGCCGACATGTTGTCGAAGAATTTCTGCTTGACCGCTTCGTCCGCACCTTTCAACGCGGTCATCAGCAGATCAGGCTCGATGTTGCGCATAAGCGTCTGGATGCTGCGGTTGTCGACATTGATCAGGTTGTCGAAGGTGAACATGTTGTCCTGAATGCGCTGCGCAATATCGGGATCCATCTCGACCAGCCCACCCATCAGCTTCGATTCGATATCCACCTTCACGAAGTTCATGATCTTGGCAGCTGTTTTGACACCACCGAAACTCGAGCTCTTGGCTGAGGAGTTGTTCGAAAACTGCGTCTTCATGATCTGCTCGAGCTCGCGCATGGCCGCCGGCTGCACGGTCTCCAGTGCGCCCACACGCTGCATGATTTCAGGACGCGATTCGCCCGGCAGGAAGTTCAGCACATCGGCCGCCACCTCGTATTCGAGCACCGAGAGAATGATGGCAATCACCTGCGGGTGCTCGAGCCGGATCATCTCGGCAATTGAGCGTGCATCCATCCAGCGAAGAATCTCGAGCCCGCGGCTGGCTGATCCGGGCATGATGCGCCCCAGCACCGACGCGGCCTTGTCCTCGCCGAGCGCCTTCTTCAGAACATTCTCGACGTAATCGATCGATCCCAACCCGAGGGTGGTCTGTTTGCGGATCGTGGCAATGAAGTCGTCCAGCACGATGTTGACGGCGTCCTGCGACAAGTCGACCACGGCCACCATCGCAGCGCCCAGGGCCTGCACTTCCTTGGGGTCAAGATACTGGATGATGTCGGCAGCCTGTTGCTCACCGAGCAGCAGCAGCAGAACCGCCGCGCGCTCGGTATTCGACAGGTTGTCAACCTCTTCACGCGCCTTGGCAGCGGTTCCTTCATCAACCGCAGGTGCAGCTGGCGCCGACTTTTCGGCTTCCTTCGCCCCCGCTGCCTTCGGATCCTTTCCGTCCTTGCCGCCCTTGGCGTCTTTACCGCCCTTGGCGTCCTTGGCCTTGGGATCTTTGTCCGCAGCCTTGTCGTCTTTGCCGCCCTTGGCGGCAGCTTTCGCTTTGTCCTCAGCCATGTCGCATCACCCCGCAGTTCGCAGCAGTCAGTTTGCTCACTGCTTGATCATGTTCTTCAGCACGCTCGCCACCCGCTTGGAATCTTCGGAGACGAGCATCCGGATAACGGCCACCTTGTCGTCATAGGTGTTCGCAGTATCAAGCATATCAATCGAGATCGCCGATTTCTTGGGCTTGAGCCGCGCCTTGATGTCTTCCAGTGTTTCACCCTCGGCGATTTCGATCATGCCCTCTTCGAGTTCGTCCTTGTCGTCGTCCTTGTCGCCATCCTTGTCGTCATCTTTCTTGTCGCCCTTCTCGCCATCGGCGCCTGCCGCGCTGGCCGCGGCCGCAGCCGCCGCGATCGCCGCCGCATCGAGCGGCTTGCCGTCGGGCCCGAGAATCGGCTTGCCGTCCGGCCCGAGCAGCAGCCCCGCAAGCTTGGGATCCGGCACTGCAACCGGCGCCGGCAGGAAGGCCCGCATCACCGGACGCACGATAAAGAGCAGGATCATCACAAAAACCAGCGCCGCCACGCTACTCTTGATCGCACCGATCAGGGTTTCACTTTCATACCAGGCCACCGGCGGACCCGCCGCTGCAACCGGCTCGAACTTGGCGGTGACCAGCGTCACCACATCGCCGCGCTTCTCATCAAACCCGATTGTCCCGCGCACCAGATCTGTCAGCCGCTCGATCTCACCCGCGGTGAATCGCGCCTGCTTGTCGGGTTGGGCGTTTTCCTGGCCCACCGGGTCGTGAATCACCACCGCCACCGACATCCGCTCGATCGTGCCAGTTGGATTCTTGATGTGGCGAACGGTCCGATCCAGCTCGAAGTTGCGCGTGCTGCGCTTGCTGAGGGAGCCAGCGGGACGTGCGGTGCGATCTTCAGCCAGCACCTCCGAACGCGTCTTCGGCCCCTCACGACGTGAATCGAAGTCTTCGAAAGTCACTTCCTGCTGGGTGAAGTCGAGGCGGATGTCCACCTGCGCCTTGACATTGTGCTCACCCACCACCGGCGAGAGAATCTGCATCACACGGGTGCGGTACTCGCGCTCCACCTGGCGCTTGTGCTGGAGTTGCGCATTCGTGAGCCCCATTGCCGCTTCGCTTGGCGCGTCGCTCAGCAGATTGCCTTCGTCATCCACCACCGACACATTCTCGGCGGGAAGATACGGCACGCTCGAGGAGATCAACTGAACGATGGCCCTCACTTGCGCCGGCGATACCATCCGCCCCTGATGGGGCGTCACCACCACTGAAGCTTTGGGCGCAATCCGCTCTCGAATAAACGGGCTTTGCCGCGGCATTGCCAGATGCACGCGCGCCGCGCGAATGGAACCTATCGTCATCACGCTTCTTGCAAGTTCCTGCTCGATCGCAGCGTTGAACCGAACCTGTTCCATGAACTGGCTGGTGGTCATTGCCGATTGACCCTTCAGCGAATCCAGCCCCCCCGATACGGCGCCCTTGGGCAGGCCCTGCGAAGCAAGCAGCATCCTCGCTTCGTGATAGCGGGCGGGCGGTACGATGAGATTGCCGTTTTCGGGGTCGACCTTGGCATCGAAGCGGCCGGCCTTGAGTGCTTCCAGGGCCGCCTGACGATCGGTCTCGCTGATGCCCGGCAGCAGCACCCGCCACTGCGGCGACGGCGTCTGAATCCAGAGAAACATGGCGCCGAACAGCATCAGCACAAGAACCGACAGGATGACCGGCATCGACTTCTTGACCGCGGGCTGCTTGAACAGATCGCCCATGCCAGCGAATGCGCCGGCGGGGAAGAACGCCGGCAGGCGAGAAAGTGCAGAGGCTACGCCACCAGCCGGCGGCGTACCAGGGTTGGCCGCAACGGGCGGTGAAGCGCCCGGCCGGGGAACCGGCAGCGAATTCTCCGTTGGCGCAGGCGTCTGGGGGTCATTCGGACGGGCGGGTGCCTGTCCAGGAGCGGTCGTTGTAGCCATGATTCAACTCGGATGATTGTCGCGCGTCAGACCGGCATGTTGAGGATGTCCTCATACGCCTTGAGGACCTTGTTGCGAACCTGCAGCGTGGCTTCGAACGCAAGCGATGCTTTCTGCATACCCAGGACCACCTCGGCGAGCGGAATCTCTGCGCCGCGCTCATAGGCTTCGGCTGCCGCCCGCGCATTCGCCTGCGATTCATTGACCGCCGAAATCGCATTCTTGACCGCATCGCTGAATCCGGCTTTTTCAACCTGCCGGGTCTGCGGTCCGGAGGCAATCGCAGAGGCCGTGTCGGCCTGCGTGCTGATCTGCGTCTGAAACTTTCTGATCTGGCTCAGCATCGATTCGACGTTGGCCGCATGGGTACGTTCGATCATCATGCGACTCCTTCGCCAAGCGCCACCATGCCACTACCCATCGGGTCGCGAAGTCGGGCGAGCTTGTAGCGCAAGGTCCGAGGACTGATCCCGAGCCGCGCGGCCGCTTCATTGCGGCTGGTGCTGCCACGGATGGCATTCATGATGGCCTGATACTCGGTGGCGCGCACGCTGGATTGAAGCCCCTCGTCCGAGGCGGGCATCGACAGGGGATGCGCGTGCGCATCGCCACCCATCATCGAATGGCCGCGCATCGGAGCGGCTCCCGCGCCCCCCATCGGCGAATAAGCCGACACCGGCTGCACCATTGCAGGCGCTTCCGCGCCGTAGAGGCCACCCGCGAATCCGTCGGTCGCGAGGTCGTCGAACACCAGATGCTCACTCTCAACGAGGCCGCCCGTACAGAGTACGAGCGCGCGCTGCATGACATTTTCGAGTTCGCGAACATTGCCCGGCCAACGGTAGGCGAGCAACGCCTCACCAGCGGGCCTGGACAAGAGCGGCGGCTGGGCGCCGTTCGAATGCTTCACCAGAAAGAGCGCTGCGAGCGGCAGGATATCGCCCGGCCGATCGGCCAGCGCGGGAATCGCCAGCCGAAAGGCGCTCACTCTGAAATAGAGATCTTCGCGGAACTCACGCGCGGCAATGCCGGCCCGCAGATCGCGGTTGGTCGCTGCCACCAGACGAAAGTCGAGCTTGACTGTGTGGTTGCTGCCCAGACGCGTCAATTCGCGCTCCTGAAGCACGCGCAGCAGTTTCGACTGAAGCGGATACGGCATCTCGCCGATCTCGTCGAGAAAGAGCGTGCCGCCATTGGCCTGCTCAAACAGCCCGACGCGACTCTGCGCGGCACCGGTAAACGACCCCTTCTCATGACCGAACAGGATGCTTTCGATCAGCGACTCGGGCAGCGTCGCGCAATTGAGCGCCACAAACGGTGCCTTGCTCCGCGGCGAAGACTCGTGCAGCACCCGCGCCATCACCTCTTTACCGACCCCGGTCGGGCCCGAGACCAGCACCGAGATGTCCGAACGCGCGACACGCTGTGCAAGCGCAAGCAGCGTCTGACTGTTCGGGTCGGTGAAGACGTAGGTCTTTTCGCGGCTCTCGGTGCTGGGCATGACTGCAGCACGAGGCCGTTGCTTCCAGGTGGCGGTCGAAAAATCATCGGCAGCGATGACATTGTCGGCACCGTCACGCATCGCCTGAACGGCGAGCTCGAAGCGATCACGGTCGATGCGCGCAATCAACGCTGGCCGTTTGCCAAGTTGGGCGAAGCGCTTGCGCAGCTCGGCGATCACTGCCGTGTCGTCAACCGGACGAACCACCACCCGGTCCACCGACGGCGCGAGCGTCACAGCCTCGGCAATGTTACGAACTGGAAGCGGCCGCAAACCGGCCTCGATCAGTCGTTCCCTCTCGATTTCGCCCAGCCTTTCGACCAGGTCGAACCAGACAATGCTTGCAGACTGTTCAGACATCGATACCACCCACGTCCTGAATTGGTTTTCCCGAGGACGGAATAGCAATCGACGTGCCAGCGCATAAATATCAATATAAACAGATACTTACCATAGACCAATCGGCGGAGCCGGGAATCCGACAACCCGCTAGCTTCTGGCGGCGAAAAGACGACAGGGGTGACCGTCGGCCTGCAGCACTTCGTGCGCAGGCAGAACGCGGCTCTTGAACCCGAAGCCGCGGCAGAGGTAAGGAACCGCAGGGTCCCACGAGACGGCAAAGTGCTGACATCGACGGCAATCGGGCTGGCCCGCCAAATTGCCTGCGACCGGGCTCACGCCGGAAGACGAAGCGCCACTCAGCCCGCGTGCCGCTTGAACGCTGTGCACGCCGCTGATCGGCGCAATTGGCGCGACGCCAGCGCCGACAGAAAGGGATCGCGTAGCGCCCGGGGGGTCGTCGCCAACAAAATAATCAATTCGACTTCGCGGCATGCTCCTGCTCCGCTGCAAACCGGAGGCGGTATCCCCCGACGTGTTCGTTTTCCGGCAGTTCCGAACCCGGCGGAAAACGCCGGCATTCACCACCCATGATGTAAAAGTCGTCATGCACCAGGCAGTCGGCCTTGATCAGGGGCCACACCCTGTCGCGAAGAAAATCCTGATCGATCCAGCGCCACTTGGGTTCATGACTTTCGTAGTACTCAACCGCCTGATCGCTCAAGCGCGGAAGGAAACCGGCAACGCCTCCCCACATCCCGGCCATGATCAGCTCGGCATGCTCAGGATGGTCGCGCATCACATGAAACTTCCGCCCCGACGCCAGCCACGCTTCCACCGCGGCGTGCTCCCGGTGGTTGACCACTGCATCGCAGTCGCGGCAAAGGAAACGCTCCACGGTCGGGTCGTCGGTTGCAAGAAATCGCCAGAAGAGTTTCAAATGCGTGCGGGCGTCAGAGGCCACCGAGATGACCCGCGCGCCGTAATCGACGAGCGCCTGCACGATCTCGGTGGGCACGGTATCGTCAACGTAAAACCGGGCGCTCCACCCCGGATACACCAGCGGCACCTTCTTGGCATTCAGCACCGCGTTGTAGGTGTACTTGGGGTTGTCGCCCCAGAGGCTGAAGCAGATCACATTTCGCTCTGGCGCCTCGGCATCATTCGGCCGAAAAGGCGGCACGCTCAATGGCCAGGCCGCCCGAAGTTCCCGCGCACGCGCTTCGCCCAATCGCTGCCCGGCCAGCGTGTCCTTGGCTTCCAGCAGTGCCTGACCATGCGGCAGCGCCCCGTCGGGATCGCGACGATCAAGCATGAGCTTGAGCATGTTCACATGCCAGTCGTGCCCCTTTTGCGCCTGACACTCCCGCATCGCGGCAAGTGCCTCATCAAACCGCTTCAGCTCGCGCAGCGCCTGCGACCTGGAAATACGAAGCCCGTCATCCAAAGGGACCGACAACGAGTCAATGAATTCAATCACCTCATCATGGCTCTCCAGCGCCTGAAGCGCTGCCAGGCGGCCATTGATCAGATTCCGGTTCCTGGGATCGATCGCAAGTGCGTCGCGATATGCATCGGCGGCCTCTCGCCACTGCTGCGTCGCCTCAAAGCACTGCGCGAGCACCATTCTTGACTGGAACGATCCCGCATCCATCGCGATCGAACGCTGCGCATACTGCATGGCCTGGTCGAACATCTGCAGCCGATACAGCGCAGCCGCCAGATTCGAGTAAAAAGCGGCATCGCCCGGGCGCAGCACAATCGCCTTGCCAATCAGACGTACGGCCTCGCGCAGCTCGCCGCGCTGCATGTGCACCACGCCCCTCAGGTGCAATGCATCGGGCTGTTCGGGATGAACCTGGAGCACCCTGTCGTACAGTGCGCCCGCTTCCTCGAATTTTCCTGCGCGATGAAGCGCCAGCGCATCGGCCAGGGTTGCCATGCGAGCCTCCGTTCAAACGTCGAAGCCCTGAGAATAATCCCTTAGCCCTGGAGCAGCTGAAGCACCGACTGCTGACTGGTATTGGCCTGGGCAAGAATCGCGGTACCGGCCTGCTGGATGATCTGGTTGCGCGCCAATTCCGTACTCACCTGCGCATAGTCGGCGTCCATGATCCGGCTTCGCGACTGATTCAATGCGCCGCTCGTCGTCATGAGGCTGTCCACCGCAACCGTCAGCCGGTTCTGGAAGGCACCCAGCGTGGCCCGATTCACCAGAATCTGATCCAGCGCCTTGTCGATCTTGGTGAGCGCGCGGCCCGCAGCCTCTTGCGTGACGATGGTCAGCGCACCGCCCACCAACACATCAGACCCACCCTGCGCGGCAATGCCTATCTTGGCAAGCGAGGCCGTAGCCTCCGCTTCAACGCGGATCTGCGCTCCAACATCGGAATACAGCGTCACACGCCCCTTGACCGTGAGACCGGTGTTGCCCGCTCCCAGCGTTCCGGTTGCCTGATCACCGCTCAGCGATGACGCACCGGTAATGAGCGCCGTGCCACTGGTGTCATTGACAGTGATGTCTGCGCCACCTGCAGATTTCAGGATAAGTACACCCGACTCGCTCGCCGAAGCGATAATGCCGTTGACCCCGGCAGCGTTGATTTTAGAGGTCAGTGTTCTGCCACCAGGTTGATGGTGGAGGCCTTGGCGATCGCCGATGAGTCGGCAGATGTTCCGATCCGGACGCCGTTGATCCGGATATCGTCGGTCACGGTGAGCGCGCCGGTGGAAACCGACACCCCCGTGAACGAAGATCCGTTCTGCGTCTCATTGAGGCCCATTCGCTGCAAATCGGCCACTGTGCCGATACCGCCCGGGTAGCCGTTGGCGTCGCTGCGCGCAAAGAGCTTGATGCCCTTGTTCTCGAGGCTGTCGAGCGACAGATAGCCGGTGAAGGTGCCTGCCACAAACCCGGCAGTCGAGTTTGCACCAATGATGATGTCCTCGCCCGTGTCGTTGGAGAGCTCGATCGTTCCTGCTTGCGAGAGTGTTGCGGTAATGCCGCCCACGCAGGCTTGTCGTTGATCAGCGCATCGTCGGTGGCGTCAATCGCGGCGATGTTGCCCACGCGGCCGCTCGTCATTTCGCCTTCAACCGCATAGCCCTGCAAGCCCAGGCTCTTGGCGCGACCATCCACAACGCCCACCTGAACCTGCTCGCCTTCGCGAACACCGGTCTGCAGCATCACCGGATTGTTGGTGCCGTTGATGAGCTTGATGCCGTTGAAGTTGGTGGTCTGGGCCACGTTGTCGATCTCGGCGATCAACTGGTCCATCTCCGCCTGCAGCGCCTCGCGGTTGCCGCGGCTCATCGTGCCGTTGGCAGCCTGCACGGCCAGCTCGCGCATCCGCTGGAGCATGTTGGAAATCTCGCCCAGCGCGCCCTCGGCGGTCTGCATCATCGAAATGCCGTCATTGGCATTGCGGATGGCCACCGCGATCCCGCGCAGATCGGCGGTCATTCGCGTGCCGATCGCAAGACCCGCCGCGTCATCTTTCGCGGAGTTGATTCGCTTGCCGGTCGACAACTGATTCATGCTGTCAGTCATCGAACGATCGTTAACCTTGAGCGCCTGATGAGCAAACAGCGCCTTGACGTTGGTATTGATAATAGTCATTTAAGTGACCTCACTGTTCTTTCGTTTATCGCGCCGCGCCGGCAAGCATTTGCCGTTCGTTGGGCACCGTATTGCCGCGGCACTTGCGCGCACGCTCCAGCATCATTTGCGTCCATTCCGACGCCTTATCGCCTTGGAGAGAGACCAGTTTTTCCAGCAACGTCGTGGCAAGTGGCCAGTCCTGACGTACGATGCAGACCAGGGCAGCGATCGCGATCACCCCCTCACTTTCGGGATAGGTCGAAAGACCTTCTTCCGCAAGTGAATGGGCCTGGTCGATTTCGTTGTCCGCCACCAGTTGCTGGATAGACGCCCGAATCTGGTCTGGCGTCGGGAAGCCGACAGTGCGAGGGCCTCTCGAAATGAGAATCTCTCGTTGTGTCTGCGGGGAAGCCAAGTTGGTCATGGATTGCTCCAGTTTCGGGACACCCCGTCGACAGCAAAGCCCGTGCCAGCTTTTCCGACAGGGGCGCGGCATGTTTCCTGCTAGCAACGCCCGCGGTAGATCCCTGCGCTGATGCTTGACAAGGGGTCAAGCAGACAGATGCAATAGGACAGGCGTTGGAGCAAGCACGGATGGTCAAGGCTTCACGAAGCGCGGTTGGGCAACGGAATTCCTCTAAAGCAGGGAAGGCGTCCTCACCGCCGCGGCTCGCTACACCGGCCACGACACCCCCCGCAGCCGCACGCGCCACCATTGCCCAGGTTGTGCAGCAGGCCGAAGCACTGATGAGTGCCGGCCAGCGCGATGCAGCCCTCGCCCACTACCGTCAGTGGCTTGAATCGTCCAAGGGCGCGCCCGGCGCGCACCTGATCTGGTTCAACCTGGGCACCGAGCTCTCCAAGACTGATCACGCTGCCGGCGAAGCCGCCTACAGAGAGGCCATCCGCATTGCGCCCGCATTTGTGCAGGCCTGGGTCAACCTGGGTTCAAGGCTTGACGCCCTGGGCCGCGCACAAGAAGCGCTCAGTGCCTGGCGCCATGCACGCGAGCTGGCTCGAGCCGCCAAACAACCTGATCCCGAGCTTGAGCGCATGGCGCTCAACAACCTGGGGCGCGTACTCGAGCGCGAGCGCGAATTCGCCGAAGCCGAACAGTGTCTGCTCGACAGTCTGAAAATCGACGGCAATCAATATGAGGTGCTGCAGCATGTCATTCGGCTGCGGCAGCGGCAGTGCAAATGGCCGGTCTGGAGCCCCATCCCCGGCATCGGCGCAAATACCCAGCTGATTGCCACCTCACCCATGGCCATGCTGGGTCTGGCCGACGACCCTGGCCTGCAATTGCTTGCCGCTCGAACGTTTGTCGAGCGCACCTACCGGCAACTCATTGCCGATACCGTGCCGCTCACCTCGCGCACGAGCG
>RFXC01000132.1 GCA_009921765.1 Betaproteobacteria bacterium
CCACCACCGTGATCGAGAAGCTCCGCGATGTCGAGGTGAAGATAGGCAAGTCCTATCAGAGCATGGAAGTCACCCTGACCCAGGCCGGTTACTACAACCCCAGCGAGCCCAATCCGGAGCGCAAATTCCGCGAGTATTTTGTCGAGGGGGTCGATTACCGCAACAGCCAGATCGACTGGAGCGACGCCGGCTCGGAGGCCTTGCCGAACCGGCAGGCTACTGCGCCCGGGCTCACCTATCTCGACACAGGTTATCGAACATTCAACCAGCTGAACGATGCGCAGCGGCAGGCGGTGCTGAACCATCTCGGCTACATGCCGCTTTACGATCTGTCCTACGCCAGCGGCAGCATTGGTGGCGGCGATGCGTCGGTACCGGGTCAAGTCTATGAGCACACGAGCCTGAACACCGCAACGGGGGCGCTCACCACCAGCGTGAAGCGCACGCCCACGTGGGCGGCTGCGCCGCTCACCATCTACCACGTTGATGTGGCCGGCTGGCGGGACAAATATGTCCGGATGCCGATGGGTGCGCAGGAATCCATCTATCGGCTGGTGAGCCAGGGCGAAGCGCGCTATCTCACCGGGGACACCACCCTGAACGGGTTGAGCGATGGCAACTGGCAAAACGCGGTCAATGCCGGGGTGATCTATTCCCTGCCAAACGGCTCTGGGCCGGTGACCACGTTTGCGTTGGGCACCGCCTACAACGGCCGCACCTACGCGAATGATCAGATCGACTGGGCAGCGTATGGCGCGGTGGCGCCTGCGGCCGGAGCGCTCTTCGACACCTTGAGCGAAAACCAGCGGCTGGCCGTGATCGGCCACCTGGGGTATGTGCGGCAAAGCGATCCGGTCATTGGTGAGTTCGTGGCCGAATACACCGACCGGGCGCAGGTCAAATACAGTCAGGTCACTTCGGTGTATGACCAAGCCGCCACGGGCTGGCCGACTAAAACGGTGGTGTTTCTTCCGGGGACACCCTTCGAGCTGTCCCTGGTCGTTCCGGAGTTCAATGATCCCCATGATGCGGTGGAGGATGGCCCGGCACGGTGGGCAGCGAGCTACGTGGCGTCCAGCGGCCAGCGGCTCTACCGGGTGGCAGGTCGACCCGAGCTCACGCTCGGTGGTGTGACCTATACCGACACCGAGGCGCGCTCTCCGGATTGGTTCTGGCAGTCGGGCCCTGGTTTTGTCACCGCCGATACGGCGCCGGCCAGCACCACGTATCAGTTGGGTCGCGCGACCAACCTGTTGCGCGCGTATCCGAACTGGGTCACCGCGCTCGACTCCGACACGGCCACCTTCACCCAGGTGGGTACTCCCGTTGTGCGGCCCGATCAGGTGGCGCTCACCTTCAAGCATTGGACCGATCCGACATATTTTGTCGACATGTGGGTGGACAACGACGACGGCTCCCAGTGGGGTTCCGAGAACTGGGATGATGAAGACGAGGTGCCCCGCTTCAGTTATGAAATCTTCAACAAGTACTCGAACCCTCAGCAATCTGCCAATGCCGGGTATGTGGACGGCGTCCTGCGGCTCGTAGCCAGTGGGCACGATGCGAAGTACCTCAATAACAATACAGGCAAATGGACTGCCGGCACCCTGGCTGCGCTGACCGGGACCACCGGCCTTGTTGACCCGCTCACCCAGGCTCCATACCCGGCTTTTGCTGAACGGATTAAGGCGACCGTCCGTTACGCGAAAGATGGAGACACGCCCACCGGCAGCGGTGACGGTATCTATATCTCCGTGACCGGGCAGAACAGGCTCAACGGCGAGATCAAGGAAGACTTCAACGACTACACCTACCAGTGGACGTCCAAGACCAAGAAAGTCTATGACCAGCGCTTGCAACTCAGCTATCAGCTGACCTGGCGCGATCAGGACGTGATGGGCAGCCGCGAGGTCTGGGCGCCCGTCACCCGGGAGATCCTCCTTCCGGTGTTTGAGGATCAGACGGTCTGGGAACGTCAGGCAGTGTTGGGCACCGAGGTGCTGACCCGCACCCGGGTGGGCGAGCGGGCGGAAACGCTCGCTGCGGCTGGCTACGACACGGTGGCCGTTGCCGCGCGCGATATCGTCATCGAGACAGGCGGTCCTGCCCGGCTTGGTGGCGTGCTCAATGCCACCCGAGATCTCCGGGTGTACACCCTGGACGCGCTCACCGTGCAGGGCACCACTCTTGCCGGTGCGCAACTCGATTCGGTCGCGCAACTGACTGCGGGTCAGACGCTCAGTCTGGAAGCGGCAGGCACCCTCACCCTCTCGGAGTCCGCGTTCGTCGATGGCCGAACCATCGACCTCGAGTCAGGCGGCCGAATGGCGGTCGCCGGGGTGGTCGGGAGCGTTCCCAGAGCGGCAACCAGTTCTCAGCCCGCTCACCCAGGCACGCTCAGCGTCAATATTCGGTCGGACGCGGCCCTGTCGCTCGATGCAGCGGTCTATGCGACAGACAGCATCCAGGTGCTTGCCGGGCAGCACGCGGTGGCGCGCTTTGGTGGCATCACGGCTGGAAGCAATGCGCAGTTGCGCACCACCGCGGATGGAAGCGACATCGTGCTGCGGGCCGGGCAGTCGGGTGGCCATTTGCAGTTGGATGGTTCGCTGCTCTCAGCGCGAGGGCTGGGATCCGCAATCGAGCTTTCCGCCGAGTCGGGCCGGATCACGCAGACCCGTGGTGCGCAGGGTGGCGCCACAGCAGGCCTCCTTCAGGGCGAAGTCATCGCATCAGCGCTCGTTTCACGCAGCGCAATGGGGATTGCCCTCAATACCGAGGTCTCGCAACTGACTGCGGTGGTGGCCAAACCGGGCGCCATCGAGATCGCCAATGCGCTGCCGCTTGAAGTGGTGAGCGCCACCACCTTCGATGGTGCGATATCGATTGTTGGCCGCGGCACGATCGTTGCCACCGATATTCGCGCTGGTGGAAGCGGCGACGCCAGCGACATTCGCCTGATCAGTACGGGCCCGGGGCCCGCCGGGTCGAGCCCGGCGCAGTCCAATGTGCTCGTCGGTCAGGTGACAACGCCGGATCGCGGCGACGTGCTGATTTCCGCGAAGGGCGAGATCCGCCAGATCAATGCAGGCAGCCCGGTCATCCTCGCCGATCAGCTCGAACTCAAGGCAGGCGGCGCGATCGGGCTGGCAACCCATGTGCGCGGGCTCAGCGTGCAGACGCTGGGCATCGGCAATGTCGTGATCGATCAGCGGGGCACGCGCGAGATCGATCTGCGAGACAGCACGCTCATGAACGGGTCGTTGACCCTGACGGCGGATGCAGCCGTCACCGTTTCGTCGCTCCAGTTGCTGTCGAATGATGACGATCGCAACGTACGCATCGAGACAGATGGCGATCTGGCCCTCGGTCTGCTGGTTGCCGGGGTGTACCTGGAGACCGGGCAGCCGCTGCCAGTTCTCGCCCAGGGCGCGCCGCTGGTTGGTGTCAGTTCGGCCGGAAGGGTAACGCTGCTTGCAGGCGGGCGGATCACCGAAGCCGGTCTCGACAACTCGGTCGACCTGGTCGCCGATCACCTGGAAGCCCGTGCAGCGCTGGGGATTGAAGGGCTGGAGGTGGCGCTGAACAGCGCGGATCTGCAGTCCACGTCGGGACACATCCAGCTTTTGGATCGTGACGGCGCGCACGAGCGGGTTGCAGGCCTCATCCTTCGGCGGGCGACAACGTCGCTAACGGGGGAGAGCCGGGTCGATATCTCGGCGCAGGGCGACCTGCTGGTGGAGGCAGGCGCGCTGGTTCAGGCCGTCCATTTACGGCTTGCGAGTCGCGAGGGCGATCTGCAGGTTGCCAAGCCCTCGAATTTCCCTGTGGGCACCCAGCAGCCGCATTCCGGCGATTCGTTGAAGTACGGCCGCTCGGTCAGTTTTGTGGCGCCCGCCGGCACGGTTGACCTCTACCGGTTCTTCAATGCCGATGCGGCGATTGAATACCGGGCAGGCGTGGGGTTCCTGTTTGGGACGGATGACAGCAATCGCACCGGGCTCGTTCCCGGTAATCTCACCTCCGACTCGATCATCCTCGAAACCGGCGAGGTGCTCTCGATCAATGGCTCGATCAGCGCGCGCAAGCGCCTGGAACTGGTTTCGGCACGCGATGTCCTGCTGTCTGGCAACCTCGCGCACCGCGATGGCGGAACGGCGCGGATCGAGAAGGTCACCCTGATTGCCAAGGGCCTCCAGCCGATCCTCTCGGCGGTCAACCTGTACGGAAGCGCGGTCAATCAGTTGACACAGGTCTCGCAGCTCTCGGGCCATGTCCGGGTCGACACCATCAGCTTCCCGGTGTCCACCTTTGAGTTGCGGGCCCTCCGTGATGTCGAAGTCCGGGTGGGCTTGCGTCAGCCCGAGTTGACCGGTCGGGATCGCAACCTGACGCTCTCCGGGTTCGTCGGTGGGCTGCAAGGCTTTGGCAAGGCCGAGAACGTCAACCTGGTGGTGCACGGCACCTTGACGGTGGTGGGCGGCATCATCGGGGCGTCGAAGGACATCGACATTCGCGCGAGCGAAATCACGTCGGATGGCGCATCGGTTTTCATCGCCGATCAACTGGACGTCCGGGCGTCCAATTCGATCCAGGTCAACACCTTGGTCGAATCGGTCACGGCTATCTCCGAGGTGAGCGGCAACATCAGCATCAACGAGGCCGACAACCTGTACGCCGAGTTGGTGGCGGCCGAATCGGGGTCGATCGATGTTGCGGCGGGCGGCTACCTCTGGGCCCGCGATGTCTACAACGTTGCCGACGGAACGTCGCTTGCCACACGCAAGAACATCACCTTGTCGGCGGCGCGCGATCTGTATGTCGACCGCGTCGAGGCGGCGGTCAGCGCGGGCGCTCAAAAGGCCTACAACTCGGTGGTGCTCGATGCCCGGGGGCTGGTCAGGGAACTGCCCGCGCTGAAGCTTGACGCCAACCAGCAACCTGTCCAAACGAACTGGAAAGCGCTGGTGAATGCGTCCACCGGCGCGCCCGTCACCAACACGCAATGGATCGTCAACGACGACACCAATGCCGACGCCTTTGGCTTCAATGTCCAGATCCGCCAGGACGACGCGCAATTCGCCTTCACCCAGCTGGCGAGCGCAAGCGACCGCGGCAGTGCGACGGGCGGGGGGTTCGAGCTGCGGATCACCGACAGCACGCTGGCCCCGACAGCGCCGTCCGCGCAGGTGCAGTCGTCCCTGCTGTCGACGGGTTCGACCTTGCCGCCACCGGTCGCGGGCGACGTGGTGCTGATCATTCCAGAGCTGCCAGCAGGCCGGTCATTCCCGGGGTTATCGGTGGGGGGCGACCTGAGTGTGGTCGCGCTTCCGACCGTGCCGGGGCAGACCCTCACTCTGTCGGCGGGGTCGCCTACCGCCGACGGCGATCTGGTGGTGGTCGACGGGATTGATGTCGGGTCCGGTGCCAATGGCGGTCGAGTCGTCCTCAGCGCTCAATCGGGAGGCATTGCCCTAGGTGGCGAGGTCGTTGCGCGCGAGCTCGACATCACCACGAAAGAGTCGCTCGCCATCACTTCCCGGGTCGACCAGCTGGCGATCCAGATGACCGGGCCGGGCGATGTCAGTGTGACGCAGGATGGCAACCTCACGCTCTCAAGCCTGCAGATGGCGGGTGGCGATCTTGCGTTGACCGTCGACGGCGATCTCACGATCAATTCGATATCGGGTACCGGCGGCGAGGTCACGCTCTTCGTGACTGGAAGCGTGAATTTTGGTGCAACGGTGACCCCCGCCCAGGTCGAACTCATCACCGTGGTCGCCAGTGGCGCAGTGAGTGGCCGGATCAATGCAACGTCTCTTGCCCTGAGTACGGATGGCCCGGTCACACTGGTCAACACCGGTTCGCGGCCGCTTGCGATCGAATCGATGGAGACCGATCGCGCGGTTTCGGTGCAGACCCAGGGCAATCTGACGCTCAGCGGTCCAATCACGCTCGCCTCGCAGCAAAGTCTGAGTCTTCGGTCGGTGGCAGGCGCGATCGAGGTTCAGGCGCCGGTGTCGACCACAGGATCGCTTGGCTCGGTCACGCTTGATGCGGGCAATGGCCTGTCCGTGTCCGATGGAATTGCGCTCAGCACGACCGCGGCAGCGATCACGCTCGATGCCGGTCTCGGACAACTGGTGATGGGAGGCTCCACCAGCATCAGCTCTGGCACCGGCAAGATCACGCTGGAGGCTGGCGGAAATATCGTCCTGGGCCGCCTGCTGAGCGATCACACTCAACTCGCCATCAGTTCTGGCGGCAGTGTGGGCAGCGCGGTCGACACCGGGCAGACGATCGTCGCACCCCAGGCCACCGTGCAGATCGATACGGTACTGGGTGTTGGGAGCCTGAACTCACCGCTCGAAACCTCGGTCGCCGGGTTGGGCATCAACAACACGGGAACAGGAGCGATTTATCTCGCGGACCTGGGTACCCTCGATATCCAGGCGATCAATCAGACTAACGGCAATGTCGTCATCGAAAGCCGGGGCGGCGCCTTGACCGTTTCCGGTGAAGTGACGGTTGCGCGCGGTGACCTGAACCTGCGCGGATCGGGGCTTGATTCGCGTGTTCAACTGATGGGCGATCTGCGACTCACGGCGGGCAACGCGGCCATTGCCTCCGACAATGCCGACATCGTCTTTGGCGCCGACCTTCTGATTGCAGGTGATGGATCGATGACCCTTGATGCGCCCGAGGGATCGGTTCTGGTGGCGCCGGCGCACAGTGGCTGGATTCGGGACGCAGTGGTCAATGTATCGACAGGCGCCGCGCCCTACGACGACCGGATCGACTGGGTCATCCGTCAGGCGAAGTTCAGCCTTGCCGTGGCCGGCGCCGATCAGGTCAGTCAGTCGCTGCAATCCCAGAGCACCACCGGCCCGAGGGCGATCAACCTATCGCCGCTCGCGCCCGCCAGTGTCGACAGCGGCGCAACATTTGAAATCACGATCACACGGGGCGCTGTCGTCCAGCGCTTTGGCGTTCAGGTTGAATTCGACGCAACCACCTCGCAAGCGGTGATCCAGTCCCGAATCGCGAGCCAACTGGCGGCGGCGATCAATGCCGCGCGCGATGGGTTGGGTCAGCCGATCTTCTCGGCGACAGCGGCCGCGCATGTGTTGACGATCACTTCCGGCACCGACGGCGCCGAGATTGCCTTTTCCGCTCGCGGCGCGTTGCGCTCGGTCATTGCGGCATCGGATACCAACGCCCGGCTTGAAGGCGTCACCGACGGAATGATCCTGAGGCCAGCCGATGCGCCGAGGCTGTATTCGGCATCGGGTCAGGTCGTGATTCGCGCCAAAGGCGAAATTGGTCAGCGCATCGGTACCGAGGGCGGACTGGTGAACGATGGCGTATTTACCACCCGCTTCGTCCGGCTGCCGAGCGATGACTCGGACGGGCTGTTGGCAAGCCCGCTGGCGCTGGTGGTCGATGCCACGAGCATCACGGTTGAAAGCGCCGAGCGTGAAGATATTGCATTGATCACGCCGCGCAGCGCCTCGCTCAACGCAGGCGGTGCCAGCGGCGGGTATGTCGATCTCGTCAATCTCGACCGCAGCGCGAGTTCGAGCACGATCATCAATGGGCCGGTCGATGCGGCCGGAGAGGATGTGCTGCTGGTCAGCAATCGTCTCGAGATCGGACAGCCTGTCCGCAGTACCGGTGCCGTGCTGGGCATTCGACCATCCGACCCCGAGCTGTCGATCACGCTTGAATCTGCGGGCGCAGGTAGCGGGCTGTCCCTGAACCTGGCCGAGATCGCTCGTCTGCAAGAGGGCTTCAAGCGTATCGAAATCGGCAGCATGGACGGTGCTCACCGGATTGCTGTCACAACCGACGTCAGCTTCCGCGATCCGCTGGTGTTGATGACTCCCCAGCCGGGCGGCGAGGTCATGGTCGATCGCTCTGCCTTGCGTGCCCCGACGATGACCATCATCGGATCGGGACACACCACTTACCTCGACAACTCCAGCCTGACGGCAACCGAGGGAGCTATGGATATATTTGATTCGGTGGTCGTACAGGGTACGAGTTCGATCACCTCACCCACCTACATCGACATCCAGCGCGCGCCGGCTGTCTCGGGATCGGGCAGCATCAATGCCAACCCCGCCGGGACGGCACCCGATATCCTGAACCTCACCGCCGGCGGCCTCATCCGGGTCGAGGGCCCGGTGGGCAATGTTGATCCGCTGGACAAGCTGGTCATCGTCAACGCCACCGACGTGACGTTCGAGCAATCGGTCGTGGTCGACGGTGACCTCATCATCAACGCGACCGGCAGCGTGAAGTTCGAGGGATCGGTCACGATCAACAACGGCGGCAGTCTGCGAATCATTGGTGCCAACCAAGTTGCCTTCAGTGGCGGGCAGGTGGTGCTCAACAAGAACTCGACCACCAACGTGTCGGGAGATCTTTACCTCGAAACCAATCTTCTCACCCTGCCAGCCCTCGATAATTCGGTGATGGCGATGGGGACGGGCTCCATCCTCACGATGCGGCCGACCGATCCGGCGCGCCAGATCCTGCTGTTCTCGCCGGCGGGCACGCCCACGGTGTCGTCGCTGGACCTGTCCACCAACCTGATGGACAAGATCTCGAGTTCGTCCTTCGACAAGATCGTAGTGGGTCACCAGACGGCAGGCCGCGCGGTCGGCACGGCCAGGATGGTCGTCGGTGCGGTTGACACCGCAGAACAGTATTCGGTGCTCACCGATGTCGAGCTCTATGCAGGTGAAATCACCTTCACCGATTACTCAAATCCCAGCTATGTGTTCGCGGTATCCGAGACGCTTAAGATCGATGCGGTTAATACGATCGAATTCAGAAATGAGGTCGAGTCGCTGGGCGCCATGTCGATCTGGTCCGCCTCGGGGCAGGTGCGTCAGGTTGTTCCGGCGTCCAACCTTGATTTGCGCGCCACTGAGGCCATCCGGTCCGCGTCGCTGACCGTTCGTGCATCCACTGGCGTGAATCTGCCCTGGACCGAGATCAACACCCTGTCGGTCGACAATGTTGGCGCGGGCGACATCCTCGTCAATGTGCTGCCCGATCGCGACACGGTGTTCTCCAGCAACATCACGAGCGATGTCGATGTGGTGCGTGCGGTGGCGGTCAACGGCGATGTCACGCTCAGCACCAGCGCGGGTTCGATCCAGGTGACTGCCGCAGGTACCGGTGTCAGCGCCACAGGCACGAAGAGCATCACCCTGAATGCGGGGGGTGACACCGGCGCCATCAGCGTTGCGCAAATGATCACCGCAGCGACCGGCACCATCAAACTCACCGGGGGTGGCCAGGTGAGCAACACGGGTGCAGGGGTGGTCTCCACCTCTGGAAACGGCGCCATCACGTTCGAGTCGCGCAAGACCAACATCCAGCAGGGCCGCACGGTCAGCAGTGCCGGCGGCACCATCGAGTTCCGTGCGGCTACCGACATTGCGATGGGCGCAACCGATTCGGTCACGAATGTTCCGGTGGTCGTTGATGCCACCGGGTCGGCCACCACGGGCACGATCGTGTTCCGCGCGGGCGGCAATATTGGTCTGGCCACGCTGATCGCAGTGGGGTCCGTGAGCCTGACCGCAGACGACGGCTTCTCTTCCGATACGGTCATTACGGGCGTGCCGGCCAACGGTGCGGGTGCGATCACCAGCGTGTTCAGCACAAGCGCCAGCACCGTTCGCAACATTCGCGGCAAAGCTGCGGGGCCCGAGACCACCGCGGTATCGCTCGCCGCCGGGTCCGGCATTGGCACGGCCGCCTCGCCGCTCAGCACCGCGATCGCGGGCTTCTCGGCAACCAACAGCACCACGGGTGGGTTGTTCTTGGCCGATGTTTCGGCGCTCACCGTGCAAGCGGGCGGCGTGGTCATGAAGGGCGCGGACGGACCGATGGTGATTCGGGCCTTGAACGGTTCGCTCACCGTCGACGGTTCAATCACAGCCGAGGAGGGCGCGCTCGCTACCGGCAATCTGCTCCTGAAAGCCGAAGATGGGGCAGGGGCCTCGGCGGGCGATGTGGTGATCAACCAGCCCATCAAGCTGGGCAAAGGCCATCTCACCCTGTATGCCGAAGACGACGTGACGGTGGGCAGCCTGGTTCAGGTGGCGGGCGGCAGCCGAACGATCGAGGCGATTGCCGAGAACGGCGGCATCACGATGGCGACAACGGGTCGCTTCAACACGAACAGCACCAACAACGGCAACCAGCTCTTGCGTGCCTACGGCGACGTCGTCATCAGCCGTCTTTCGGCAGGCACGGGCGCGGTGCGCGTCGAGTCGGTCAATGGCAGCATTCTCGATGCCGACCTGGCAGCGACTTCGCCCCAGATCACCAATATCGAGGCCGACAAGGTCCGCCTGTTCGCGGGCGGCAGCGCCGGCAGCATTGGCACGAGCACGAACGCGCTCGAGCTGAGCATCAATACCCTCGCCGCGCTGGCTCCGGCCACCGGCAGCTCTCGGGGGGTCTTCGTGTCCGAGAGCAACGGGCTGGAGATCGGCTCTGTCGGCGCGCTGGCCACCCTCAAAGTGCAGCGGGTGGGGAACACTGGACTGGCCACCGACACGGTGCTGCCGGGCGCTGGTCCGATTGCGGGCACTGACGCGGTGTTGGCCGGGGTCACTGTCGGCAACGATGCACCTGTCGTCATTCAGGGCAATGTGCTCAGCAGCAGCGCAGGGATGGTGATCAATCAAGCCATCGCCGCGCCCGGGGCGGGACATGTACGGCTCGAATCGGTGCAGGGCACGCTCACGGTGAACGCGAGTGTTGATGCCGGAACTGGGCAGGTCACGCTTCTTTCTGCCAAGGGGCAAACCTACGGCGCGGCTGGCGACATCACCACGGGTGGGTCGGGCGAGATTGATGTGTTGGCGGGCGGTGCGATCGCGATGAACGCGGGCACGGTTCTGCAGACAGCGGGTGGCGACATTCGCGTCACGGCAACAGGCACGACCGCGAGCGATCGGGACATCACGCTGGGTGTGCTCGACGTACGACCGACCGGGGATCGTGGGGCGACGCCGACGGCACAGGGCACCTGGGGTTCGGTCGCGGTGAGCGCGACAAGTGGATCGGTGTTGGACGCAGCCAGCGATACAGCGACCCCGACGAATGTGTATGCGAAGGCGTTGCGGGTGAGTGCAGGCGGGTCGGTGGGTGTGCAGGGTGCCGGCGCGAATGCGATCGAGACCGAAGTGGTGACGCTGGCGGCTGCGGCAGCGGCGGGCGGCATCAATGTGGTGGATATCAGCGCGCTTGCGATCGGCACGGTAGCTCCGGTGGCGGTGAAGCGGGTCACGGCAGCCGGTGCGCTGAGCGCGACCGATGAGACCGATGCGGGCGCCCTGGCAGGGCTCGCAACCACGGCCAATGGCACGGTGCTGGCGCGTGCCGAATCCATGACGGTGGATGGGGCGGTGAGCGCGAACGGCTCGGGCAACGTGCTGTTGCAGGCGCAGAACGGTGCAATGACCGTGAACGCCGGGGTGAGCTCGGGTAGCAGCCACATCAGCGTGCTGTCGAGCGGCGCGCAAACCTACAGCGCAGCGGGGGATGTGTCGACGGGTTCGCGCGTTGACGGCGCCACCACGGTTCGCGGGTCGATCGACCTGTCCTCTGGATCCACACTGACGATGACTGCCGGAACGGCGCTCGCAACCGACGGCGGAAACATCCGCCTCGGCACGACGGGATCATCGAGCGATGTGACCCTGGGCGTCGTGGATGCGCGCACGACGTCGGACAGAGGTGCCAACACGATTGCGCAGCAGTCGTCTGCTTCGGGCTGGGGTTCAGTCGCGATCGTGGCGGGCGGCTCGGTGCTCGATGCAGCCGGCGATACGGCTCCGCTCACGAATGTGTACGCGAATGGGTTGCGCATCAGCGCGGGCAGCTCAGTGGGTGTGCTGGGCGCGAGCGCCAATGCGATCGAGACCGAAGT
>RFXC01000133.1 GCA_009921765.1 Betaproteobacteria bacterium
GCCTGACCGTCGAGAGCCCACCGATGCGAACCGCCGAAGTCACCCGCAACACCGCCGAAACCCAGATCCGGGTGCGCGTCAATCTCGATGGCGCAGGCCGTCAGGTGCTCGCCACCGGCGTGCCCTTCCTCGATCACATGCTCGATCAGATCGCCCGCCATGGCCTGATCGATCTCGAGGTCGAGGCGAAGGGTGACCTGCACATCGATGCGCATCACACCGTTGAAGACATCGGCATCACGCTTGGCCAGGCGTTTGCCCGCGCCGTGGGCGACAAGCGCGGGATCCGCCGCTACGGCCACGCCTATGTGCCGCTTGATGAGGCGCTGTCGCGCGTGGTGATCGACCTGTCGGGCCGGCCCGGGCTCGTCTGGCAGGTGGAGTTTCGGCGCGCCATGATCGGCACCTTCGATGTCGATCTGGCGCATGAATTCTTCCAGGGCTTCGTGAACCACGCGCTCGTCACCCTGCATGTCGACAACCTGCGCGGCGACAACGCCCATCATCAGTGTGAAACCGTCTTCAAGGCATTTGCGCGCGCCCTCCGGATGGCGATCGAGGCCGACCCCCGTCTCGAAGGCCGTATCCCCTCCACCAAGGAGGCGCTCTGAGTGACGACCATTGCCGTCGTCGACTATGGCATGGGCAACCTTCGCTCGGTGGCGAAGGCGCTCGAGCATGTCGCCCCGAAAGCGCGAGTCACCATCACCGGTGAAGCGGCTGCCATCGATGCGGCTGACCGCGTGGTGTTCCCCGGACAGGGCGCGATGCCCGACTGCATGCGCCATCTTGCTGAATCGGGTCTGCGCGAAGCGCTTCTGCGGGCCGCTGCAACCCGGCCGCTCTTTGGTGTGTGCGTGGGCGAACAGATGCTGTTTGACTGGAGTGCGGAGGGCAACACGTCCGGGCTTGGCCTTCTCGCCGGCAAGGTGTTGCGCTTTCCCGACGATGTGATGCGCACCGCCCAGGGTGCCCGCCTCAAGGTGCCGCACATGGGCTGGAATCGCGTCGAGCCCACTGGCGAACACCCGCTTTGGGGGGGCATCACGCCTGGCTCGTTCTTTTATTTTGTGCACAGTTTTTTTGCTGTGCCGGACGATCCGCGGGTCGTTGCCGCCACGTCCGAATATGGCCTTCGCTTTACCTGCGCCGTTGCGCGGGATAACATTTTCGCCACTCAGTTCCACCCCGAGAAAAGCGCGGCCAACGGCCTCAGGCTCTACGAAAACTTCGTCAGCTGGAATCCTTGAGGGCGTCGTGTCCCGATTCCCCAACTTCCGCGCCACCTAACCTTCTTCTTCCAATGCTGCTGATCCCCGCAATCGACCTCAAGGACGGCCGCTGCGTGCGGCTTCGACAAGGTGACATGGACGATGCCACCGTGTTTGCTGATGACCCCGTCGAGGTGGCGCGCACCTGGCTGGAGCGCGGCGCCCGCAGGCTCCACCTGGTGGACCTCAATGGTGCCGTGAGCGGCCGACCGCGCAACGAGGGCGTGATCCGCGAGATCCTCGACGAAATCTCGGGTCGCATCCCGGTGCAGCTGGGTGGCGGCATCCGCGACCTGGACACCATCGAGCGCTATCTCGATGGCGGCCTGTCCTATGTGATCATCGGTACGGCTGCGGTCAAGAATCCCGGGTTTCTGCACGATGCCTGTGGCGCGTTCCCTGGTCAGATCATCGTCGGGCTCGACGCAAAGGACGGCCGCGTAGCCACCGACGGCTGGAGCAAACTCACCAAGCATGATGTGGTGGACCTCGCGCGCAAATTCGAAGACTACGGCGTGGAAGGCGTGATCTATACCGACATCGGTCGCGACGGCATGCTCACCGGCGTCAATATCGAGGCCACGGTGCGGCTCGCGCAGGCCCTCAAGGTGCCTGTGATCGCCTCTGGCGGTATTGCCGGCATCGAGGACATCGATCGCCTTTGCGAGGTCGAGGACGAAGGTGTCGAGGGCGCCATCCTTGGGCGCGCGCTCTACGAAGGAAAGCTTGACTTCGCCGCGGCGCAGCAGCGCGCCGATGAGCTGAACGGCTGAGCCCCGCGTGCTCACCAAGCGCATCATTCCCTGCCTGGATGTCACCGCAGGCAGGGTCGTGAAGGGCGTGCGCTTTGTCGAACTGCGTGATGCTGGCGACCCGGTGGAAATCGCCCGGCGCTACGACGAGCAGGGCGCAGACGAACTCACCTTTCTCGACATCACCGCCTCAAGCGACGACCGCGACATCATCCTGCATGTCATCGAATCGGTAGCCGATCAGGTGTTTATCCCGCTTACCGTGGGCGGCGGTGTTCGCGCGGTTGAAGACGTACGCCGCCTCCTGAACGCGGGCGCCGACAAGATCTCGATCAACACCGCAGCCATCCAGAGCCCGAGACTGGTGGCCGATGCCGCCGGTCGGTTTGGCTCGCAATGCATCGTGGTGGCGATCGATGCCAAGGCCGATGGCCCGGGGCGCTGGCAGGTTTATACCCATGGCGGCCGCCGCGGCACGGGGCTTGATGCAGTCGCCTGGGCGCGCGAGGTCGAACGCCTTGGTGCCGGAGAAATCCTCCTCACCAGCATGGATCGAGACGGAACCCGTCAAGGATTCGATCTGGGCCTCACCCGTGCGGTGGCCGATGCGGTCGGCATTCCGGTGATTGCTTCTGGGGGCGTTGGCAGCCTCGAGCATCTGGCTGAGGGCGTGACCGAGGGGCGGGCTGATGCTGTGCTCGCAGCAAGCATTTTTCACTTCGGTGAATTCACCGTCGCTCAGGCCAAGCGTCTGATGGCCGATCGCGGCATTCCGGTGCGGCAATGAGTGAGTCCGTACAGGCGGCGAGCGCGCCCGGGGGCTGGCTCGATGATGTACGCTGGGACGCTGCGGGTCTGGTGCCCGCCATTGCCCAGGACGCGACAAGCGGACGGGTCCTGATGGTCGCCTGGATGAATCGCGAGGCCCTGGCGGAAACCGAGGCCACGGGGCGTGCGGTCTACTGGTCGCGCTCGCGCGGCCGGCTCTGGCGCAAGGGCGAAGAATCGGGGCACAGCCAGCGGGTCCATGAGATCCGGCTCGACTGTGACGGCGACGTGGTGCTGCTTGCGATCGAGCAGACGGGCGGCATCGCCTGCCATACTGGTCGGCAGTCATGTTTTTTCAGTCGGCTCGAGGCTGGCCGCTGGGTGGCGGTTGACCCCGTGCTGAAAGACCCGGAGCTGATCTACCGATGAACACCCGCCGGCCTGACGCGGTCCTGCCCGCCCATCCTGCCGCCTCCCAGGCGGCCGAGCCTGCCGCCGAGGCGGTGCTTGCGCGTCTGGCCGCGGTGATCGAGTCGCGCAAGGGTACCGATCCGGGCAGTTCCTATGTCGCTCGATTGCTGGCTCGCGCGCCCGATTCGGTGCTCAAGAAAATCGGCGAGGAAGCCACTGAAACCGTAATGGCGGCGAAGGATGGCGAGCGCGAGCGCATCATCGCTGAAACCGCAGACCTTTGGTTTCACTGCCTGGTGATGCTCGCCCACTACGGGCTGGGACCTGGCGATGTGCTGGCCGAGCTTGCGCGCCGGGAGGGGCTGTCGGGTCTGGAAGAGAAAGCACTCAGGAAGGCGATCGCCCGTGAAGGAGAACAGGCTTGAAGCATGACTGCATCTTTTGCCGCATCGTCCGCGGTGAAATACCGTCGAAGAAGGTCTACGAAGACGATGACATCCTCGCGTTTTATGACATCAATCCTAGTGCGCCGGTGCATTTCCTCATGATTCCGAAGCTGCACCTGGAAAACCTGTATGACGCCGATTTGTCACATCAACCGCTTATCGGCAAGCTATTTGGAATGGCTGGCACGCTGGCCCGCGAACAGGGGCTGCATGATGGCTTCAGGGTCATTGTCAACAACGGCAGGGTCGGCAGGCAGGAGGTGTATCATCTCCACGTCCACGTGCTGGGCGGACCCGAACCGCTGGGTTCGGGCAATTTGCGCCGCTGAGCCGGCATCACCAGGAGCAAGGAACAAATGGGAGCGATGAGCATCTGGCACTGGCTGATCGTGCTCGTGATCATCATGCTGATCTTCGGCACCAAAAAGCTGAAGAACATCGGCTCGGATCTCGGCGGAGCAGTCAAGGGCTTCAAGGAAGGCATGAAAGACGGTGCCGACAAGGCGGCTGCCGACGCTCAGGCGCCAGCGCAACCGCCGCCGGCTGCTGCGCCTGCGCAGCAGGTCCCGCCCGCGCAGGTGGCTGCGCGGACCATCGACGTGGAAGCCAAGGAAAAGCACTGACGGGCTGCGCGCCCGGTCTCTGACAGGCGAGCGGCTGGCGAAGCCGCTCGCTTCGTTTTGAGCGCCGTCCTCGCGCCGCCCCCGAGCCCCGCATGTTCGACTTCGGATTCAGCGAGATGGCCGTCACCGCGCTGGTAGCGCTGGTGGTGCTGGGCCCCGAGCGCCTGCCCCGGGTCGCGCGTCAGGTTGGCCAGTGGTTGGGCAAGCTTCAGCGCTATGTCACCGATGTGAAAGCCGATATCAATCGGCAGATGGACCTGGAAGACCTGCGCAAGCTCCAGTCCGAGGTCACCACCGCTGCTCGTGAGGTGGAGTCCTCGGTCAAGTCCGTGGTCGACGGTGCACAGGCGCAGTTCGATTCGCTTGCGTCGTCGTTCGAGGGCGATTCCAAGCCCCCCGAACCGGTCACCGACTGGGACCGCATCTACGCCGTCCGTCGTTCGCGTGACCGGATCCGCGATCGCCGGATCGAGCGCGACCGCGAACTCAAACGCAAACGCCCGAAGCGGCGTTTCTACCGGAGCTGAGTGCGTCGCCCATGGCCCAGGAAGAAAGCTTCATCTCGCATCTGGTTGAACTGCGTGACCGGCTGATCAAGTCGCTGATCCTGGTCTTGATCATGTTCGGCGTGTGCTTCTATTTTTCGCGCGACATCATGCTGTTCCTGTCGCTGCCGCTCTATGAGGCGATGCCCCCGGGCGCCAAGCCGGTATTCCTCGCGGGCGAGGGTGCGTTCTTCACGCTCACCAAGGTGGCATTTCTCTCGGCATTGCTGTTTTCATTGCCCTGGGTGCTCTACCAGGCCTGGGCGTTCGTGGCGCCAGGGCTCTACGAACATGAAAAGCGGTTTGCGTTGCCGCTCATCATGTCCAGCGTATTTTTCCTGGTGGTAGGCATCGGGTTTGCCTACATGTTCGTACTGCCCGCCGCTTACAAGTTCTTCTTCTCGTTTGCCGAGGGTACCGGCGCCGAGATCATGCAGGACCTGCAGAAATACTGGGATTTCACCCTGGCGATCTTCTTTGGCTTCGGGGTGGCTTTCGAAGTGCCGGTGGTGGAGATGCTGCTGGTCAAGCTCGGTATGGTTACCCAGCAGCAACTGCGCGACGTTCGTCGGTATGTGATTGTGGGCGCATTCGTGGCCGCTGCCATTCTCACGCCGCCTGACGTGCTGAGCCAGTTCATGCTGGCCATTCCGCTCATCCTGCTCTACGAACTGGGCATTTACCTGGCTGGCTTTATCAAGGCCTACAGCCGCAACCCCGAGAGCGCGGAGTCCGACGCCGCCAAGGCAGAGGCCGCTGCGTCCGATGGCGCGGCCGCGGGTGCCTCGGGTGCCGCTAGTGCTGCAGGTGCCCCAGCCGCCTCTGCCGATTCAGGTGCGGGCGTTGCGGTGAGTGCAACGGCTGCCGACGCGATTGCGGCATCCACCGGCGCATCCGGCTCCTCCAGCCCTTCGTCAGACAAGCCCCAGGGCTGAAGCGTGTGCTGGTCGGCATCGTGATCCGCTGAGGTCTGCGTCGGATCGCAAGGTCTGTGATGGCCCTTGGCGCGCACGCACCACCGGCCAGAGCCCATGTTCAAACAGGCACTGCCAGCAGGTCAGACCGGGTTCGGATCGTCGATGAACTGCTGCTCGAGCCCCAGCGCCTGGGCGGCCGCCTGTGCGAGGGCCTGTACGCCATAGCGTTCGGTGGCGTGATGGCCAGCCGCGAAATACACCAGGCCGAGTTCGCGCGCCAGATGTGTGGTGCGCTCTGAAATTTCGCCGCTTACGAAGGCATCGGCGCCCGATTTCGCAGCCTCGACAATCATGTCCTGTGCGGCGCCGGTGCACCATGCGATGCGCCTGATCGGTCGGTCGAGCGTGCCAACCACGACCGGCGCCTGTCCCAGTCGACGCTTGAGGTGAGCAGCAATCTGACGCGTATCGCGGGTGTGGGGCAGCTGGTGCCAGCTGATCAGCTCGTACTCGCCGAGCCGACCATCGGTCTGCCAACCCAGGTGCCGTGCGAGCTGGGCGTTGTTGCCGAGTTCCGGATGCGCGTCAAGCGGCAGGTGGTAGGCAAACAGATGAATGCCCGCGTCGAGCAGCTCGCGTACCCGTGACAGCTGCGTACCGGTGAGCCGTGGATCTTCGCCCCGCCAGAACCAGCCGTGATGAACCAGCACGGCGTCGGCGCGCGCCGCCCGCGCCGCTTTCAACAGAGCCAGGCTCGCAGTGACCCCACAGACCAGCCGGCGAATCGGGCGCGTTCCTTCCGCCTGCAGACCGTTTGGGCAATAATCCTTGAAGCGGTTGGTCTCGAGCGTGGCGTCCAGCCAGTCGCAGAGCGTCCGTGCGCTCACGCCTCTCACACCTGATCGGGTGGCCGCACTGCCCGTGTTTGTTTCGGCTTTCATGCTCAGAAAACTCTGGTTGCTGTTTGCGCAGACGGTCGTCGTAGTGCTTGCGATCGTTTTCGTGGTCGCGACGCTGCGTCCCGAGTGGCTGCCGCGGCGGCTGTCGTGGCCGGCCACACTGACCGGCGCGGCCGGCGGGGCGAGCGGTCCAACCGAGACGCCTCGCGAGGCGGCGATTGTGTCATACGCGCTGGCCGCGCAGCGCGCGATGCCTGCGGTGGTCAATATCCACACCACGCGCGCGGGGCGTCTGCCACCCGGCCACCCCATGACCGACCCCTCGGTCAGGCGGTTTTTCGGCGAGCCCGTGCCGCCCGATCGACAGCCGTGGAGCAATCTCGGATCAGGGGTGCTGGTGGGCCGCGACGGCCACATCCTAACCAGCCCGGCATCGTGGTGCTGCTTGCCGACGGCGCACGCGAACGCGCGAGGCTGGTCGGCAGTGATCCGGAAACCGATCTGGCAGTGCTGAAAATCGAGCGGCGTGATACGCCGGGAATCGAATTCGGCGATTCCGAGTCGCTTCGAATCGGCGATGTGGTGCTTGCAATCGGCAATCCCTTCGGTGTCGGGCAATCGGTCACCATGGGGATCGTTGGCGCGCTGGGCCGCAGCCAGCTCGGTATCAACACGTTCGAGAATTTCATCCAGACTGACGCGGCCATCAACCCGGGCAATTCTGGCGGCGCACTGGTCGATGTTCGTGGCCGGCTGATTGGGATCAACACCGCGATCTACTCGCGAAGTGGCGCGCCGGGGTCGCTTGGCATCGGCTTTGCAACCCCGATCTCCACCGCGCGTCTGGTACTCGAACAGATTCTTCGCGACGGGTCGGTCACGCGTGGTTACATCGGAGTCGAGCCTCAGGACCTGACCCCGGAACTGGTGGAGGCATTCAGACTCGCGCGACGCAGTGGCGCGCTGATCGCTTCGGTCATTCGGAACGGTCCGGCCGAGCGGGCGGGCGTGCGACCCGGCGACATTCTGGTGGCAGTCGAGGGGCAGGCTGTTAACGGTACCACGGCCATGCTCAATGCCATCGCCGGACTGGTGCCCGGGGCGCGTGCGCGCTTGAAGCTGGTTCGCGAAGGTCGCGAACTTGAGGTGACCGTGACGGTGGGCAAGCGTCCGCAGCCAGGCGCCCGCCGCGAGTAGGGCCTTCTGCTCGTTCGTTCCGCTTCAAGCGGGGCGCAGACGGATACCCGGGTCAGCCTGGGCGGCGGCAAGCGCGTCGGCCAGACGATCGCCCTGGCTCGCCTGCAACTGAAAGAGGAGCGCGCCGCGTGCCACCGTGTCGCCCCGGCCACATGCGAGATCAACGCCCGCGTGGGGGTCGGCAGGCGCGCCAGCCAGTCGGGCGATCGCAGAGATTCGGCGCGCATCGATCGCAAGCACCTGACCGGCCTGATCGGCGGTGATCGGATGGGAATGAAGCCGTGGCGTCGGCGCCTCGGGCTGTGCGCCCTGCGCCTCGATGATCGCCTGCATTGCGCGCCGGGCTGCGCCGCTTTGAAGCAGTTCATACGCGCGCAGCTCTCCCCTGCGTATATCGCCCACGTCAGGGTCCAGCGCAAGAATGCGCGCGGCAAAGAGCACGGCTTTGGCGCGCAGGTCGGCCGGTGCAAGCGGGTCGCAGGTGAGCACCTGCAGCACATCGCGGACCTCCAGCGCGGGCCCGATGCCGCGACCGATCGGTGCCGATCCGTCGCTGGGGTAGGCCCGAACGGTCATGCCGAGCTGGGCGCCCAACCGATCGAACGTGGCGGCCAGGGCGCGTGCGTCCTCGAGCGTGGCCACCTTGCCGTCGGGCATGTATGGGATGTCGACCACCACGTGGGTGGCGCCCGCCGACCATTTTTTCGACAGGATCGAGGCCACCGACCAGCGTCGCGTATCGAGCCCGAGCTGACGCTCCAGCCGATGCATGGTTTCGTCGAGGACCGAGTGATTGAGCTTGCCGTTCCAGGCGATACAGCCGCCCGCCCGCTCGACGGCCGCACGAAGTTCGGTGGGCGTCAGGTCCACCCGCGCGAGCACCTCCATGGCATCGGCCGTGCCTGCCGCCGAGGTGATGGCGCGCGATGAGGTTTTCGGGATCAGCAAGCCGTGCGCGGCGACGATTGGCACCACCACCATCGTGACCCGGCTGCCGGCCGTGCCGCCCAGCGAATGTTTGTCGACAACTGGCGCGCGGCCCCATTCGACGCGGGGCATGAGCCTGCAGCGCCAGCGGGCCACGCAGGCGAGTTCATCATCATCGAGATCATTGGCGCAGGCAATGAGCAGCGCGTTGCGGGCTGCCTCGTCGAGCGTACCGTCGATGACTGCGCAGAGCAGCTCCTGCCAGGCTGCCTGGTCGAGCCGCTGGCCAGCGAGCTTGGCGCTGAGCAAGCGGGCTGCGGATGCGCTTGAACGCGCGGGCGCATGCGGGGTTGCGGGCGCTGTGTTGCCCGACCGTCGGTCGCCCAGGTTCGAGACGATTGCATCAAGCAACCGGATGGCGCCCGTGGGCAGATCGCCGTCATTCATGACCTGCACGACCTTGAGCGCGGCGGGATACGGGGCGCGCGAGCGCGCCAAGCGGCGGCTGATGTCATCGGCCGACTCGCGGCCCCTGGCTGCAAGGCGCGCTGCGATCAGTTCGGCTGGCGCATCAATCTCGATCACAACCAGCCTCGGCACGCGCAGGGCCAGTACGGCCGCCATGCCTCGCGAGCCGTTGGCAATGACGTGGCGGCCGGCCACCAGATCACCACGGAGTGTTGCGGGCAGGCCATAGCGCAGCGCATGCGCCTGCCAGCTCAGTAGAAAATCGCCTCGCGCTTCGCGCTCGACGAACTGACTTTCGGTGCAGGCTTCGTGGTCTTCGCCACCGCTCTCCGAGGGCCGCGTGATGACGCGCCGCGCGAAAACGAAGCGACGCGCCGGCAGACGCGCCCGCAGCAGGTCAATCAGGCTGTCCTTGCCGACCCCGCTTGCGCCGACGATGTAGAAGAGCGTGCCGGCCGGGGCATGCGCTGCTGCGTCCGAGACTGTCGACACAGGCGGGGAAGGCTCTGTCACTCGTCCAGCCCGATATCGACCGCTGGCGCGCTCTGAGTGATCTTGCTGGTCGAAATGTAGTCAACGCCGGTCATGGCGATGGCACGGATGGTGTCAATCCGGATGCCTCCGGAAGCTTCGATCTTGGCGCGACCTGCCACGATTCGAACCGCCTCGGGCATCTGCGCGACCGGCATATTGTCGAGCATGATCACGTCTGCGCCCGCGTCGGCAGCCTCGCGAACCTGCTCCAGTCGATCGCATTCCACCTCGATCTTGGTGAGGATCGGAAGCTTCTGCCGGGCGCGCTTGACTGCGTTGGTGATACTGCCTGCCACCGCAATGTGGTTGTCCTTCAGCATGACGCCGTTGTCCAGGCCGAGCCGGTGATTGACACCGCCACCGCAGACCACGGCGTGCTTTTCCAGCATGCGAAGTCCCGGGGTGGTCTTGCGGGTGTCGATCAGACAGGCGCTCGTGCCTTCTATCTCGGCGCGGTAGCGGGCGGTTTCAGTGGCGATGCCGCACATCCGTTGCAGGATGTTGAGCGTGGGCCGCTCGGCGGTCACGATGCTGCGCGCCGACCCCGATACCGTGAGGAGCCGGGTTCCCTTGTCCACCCGCACACCATCTTTCACCAGCGCCGTGACCGACAGGGTGGGGTCGTAGCGCTGGAAGATGCGCTGCGCGATGCCGATACCCGCGATCACCATCGACTCTCGGGCATTCATATGGAAGGTCGCCTTCGCGTCTTCGTCGATCATGAGCTGTGCAGTGAGGTCGCAGTAGCCAATGTCTTCGGAAAGCCAGAGATCGATCAGCCGGTCGACCTGGAAGATGTCGTACATGAGAGCTCCGTGAGGAAGTGGATAGATCAGGATAGGGGGCGCGATGCCGCAGTGCCCCGTCCGCCGCCTTGTTGGCTGCGGTGGTACCGCCAGCCGATCCAGGCGAGCGCTGCAAGGGCAGCCAGCAGATTGAGCGAGGCCGATGGCATGAACAGGAGAATTGCCAGGGCGCCAAAGGCAAGGCGCGCAATCGTTCCGAGCGTACCGAACGCATAGTCCTCGAAAGCGATCGTCATGACGATGGATCCCAGCGCGGTGGCGAGACACACCCCGATCACGTCGAGCAAGGCGCCTTCGAGCAAGAGCTCGGGCCGCGCGACGAAGACCACCGGCACCACGAAGGCCACCGCAGCAATCCTGCAGGCCAGAAATCCGATCGGCATCGGGTTGGCCTTGGCAATCGAGGCGGCGGCAAAGGCCGCGACCGCAACCGGCGGTGTGATGGCCGATACCGCCGCGTAGTAGACGACCAAAAGGTGCGAGGCCATGGTGGACAGCCCCAGCGAAATGAGCGCGGGTGCCGCGAGCACCGCCGACAGCGCATACACCGCTGGCACCGGCATCCCCATGCCAAGAACGACGATGACGGCAATGGCGGTGAACACCGTGAGCGCAAAGTTGCCCGAGGCGAGGAGGAACAGACCGGAACTGATCTTTCCGCTCAGGTCTGTCATCGAAAGGGTGCCGATCACGAGCCCGGCCACTGCGCAGGCCACCCCCACCGTGATCATCCGCTGCATGCCTTCGATCAGGGCCTGACCCAGCCGCTTTGGCAGATCGGAAAGCGGCCGGCATCGGAGCAGTATCACCGGAACCAGCGCCGCGCACGCGACCGCCCCTGCGAACGCCGGCCGGTTGAGCGCAAGCACCGCCCACGCGATGGTCACCAGCGGAACGAGATAGATCCAGTCACGCCGCAGCACCGCCCCCACCTTCGGGATCTCCGCCTGGTCGAGTGGCGCGAGGCCGGCATGATGCGCCTGCAGCGTCACGGCGAGGTAGACACAGAGGTAATAGAGAAGCCCCGGGATGATCGCCACCAGCGCGATGTCGCCGTAGGGAATGCCGGTGAAATCGGACATCATGAAGGCCGCGGACCCCATCACTGGGGGCAGAATGGCCCCACCAGTTGAAGCAGCCGCTTCGATTGCGCCGGCTCGCACTCGCATAAAGCCCGTGCGAATCATGAGAGGAATCGTGAACGATCCGGTGGTGACCACATCGGCGGTAGGCGAGCCCGAGATCGAGCCATAGAGGCCCGACGAGAGCACCGCCACCTTCGCGGGGCCGCCCACCTGGCGACCCACCAGGGCGTT
>RFXC01000134.1 GCA_009921765.1 Betaproteobacteria bacterium
GCGTTGGGCCCCACCTGCAAGCCGGCGCCGATCTCTCGAAAGGCATCCGCCTGTTCGAGCACGGTCACGGGCACGCCTTCGGCCGACAGCGCGAGCGCGGTCGACAACCCACCGATTCCTCCGCCCGCGACCAGCACCCGCGAGGCATCATCGTTCCTCACACTCATTGGCCACCTCTATTCGTGGAATCGCCGTTCTACGCAATTGCCAGCCAGGGCGGAAGAGGTAATATCGTTATGACCCATGTTGTCGGAGCATGGCATGCAAAACGATCCCATCACCTTGCGCCAGCTTCAGGCGCTGCTGGCCATCTCGGATTCAGGCAGCATCGGCGCCGCCGCACGAAAGCTGGGCGTCACCCAGCCGGTGCTGTCCCGGATCATCGCGCAGCTTGAGCGGTCGGCGGGGGTGTCGCTGGTCAGCCGAGGCGCCCGCGGCACGGTCCTGACTCCACCTGGCGTGTCGCTGGTTTCTCGCGCGCGCACCATTTCGGCCGAGCTCAAGCGCTGCCAGGAAGATCTGCAATGGATGCGGGGTCAGACGGGTGGACTCATTTCAATCGCAGCATCGCCGGTGCCAATGATGCTGGTGGTACCGGTTGCAATTCGGCAACTTCATCAAACCCTGCCAGACGCCGAAGTGTTGGTAAGCGAGGTGGTCTATCCCAAGTTGCAGGACGCGTTCCGCAACCAGCGGATCGATTTTGCAGTCGGCCCGGTGCCGCCCGGCGGGCTCGGAAACGATTTTCGCATCGAGCCCCTGTTCGAGGTGGAGGGCGTGATCGCCGTCGCGCGGGACCATCCGAAAGCCGGCGCGCGGTCTCTGGCCGCGCTGCGCGCCGAGCCCTGGATCATCATGGGCCCTGTACAGGGTCCGGGGGCGGTGGTGGCGCAGCTCTTCGAAAGCTACGGCATCGAGCCCCCGCCCTGCAAGGTCACGCTCGACACCGTCTGGTCGGCCATCGAAATGATCAGTCGAACCGGCTTTGTGGGATGGGTTCCCAAGCCGATCGCCGAATCCGCGCTCGACCGAATCCGGGTCGTGAAGATCCGCGAGGCACTCCCGCCACTCAAGATCGGCCTGATCACCCGAACCGATACACAACTCACCACTGCGGCGCGAGCGCTGATCTCGGCGATTCGCGCCCGGTCCCGACAGATTCAGCGATCAGGCGCTACAGGATAGAGCTGGATCGCGGTGCCTAGAGGCGCGCGCGGTGGTGTATGGTCTTCAGGAACGTCAACCGTATTGGATCGTTATTCATGGCATCAGAACCTGCCCCTCTTCGGATCGTCCGCGCCGGCGCGCTTGACATTGCGTTGCTCGTATATGGCCCCGAGCAGGGCGCGCCGGTGTTTCTCATGCACGGCTTTCCCTATGATGTACACGCCTACGAGGCGGTGGCACCGCAACTCGCGCGCGCCGGATGCCGCGTGTTTGTGCCGTATTTGCGCGGCTTTGGCCCCACTCGCTTCGTGAACGCGCAAGCAATGCGTTCAGGCGAGCAGGCGGCCCTGGGAGCCGATCTGCTGGCACTCATGGATACGCTTTCCGTGTCACGAGCCGTGCTGGCCGGCTACGACTGGGGTGGGCGCGCAGCCTGCATCGTCGCCGCCCTCTGGCCGGAGCGTTGCGCGGGTCTGGTATCGCTCAACAGCTACAACATTCATGACGTGGCGCGATCGCTTGAACCCGACACACCCGCCAATGAGCGCAGCCTCTGGTATCAGTATTACTTCCACAACGAGCGCGGCCGTGCGGGCCTCGCCAAACATCGTCGCGAGCTCATTCGCCTGCTCTGGCAAAGTTGGTCGCCGTCTTGGGCCTTTGATGACAGCACGTTCGAACGATCTGCTCCCGCCTTCGACAATCCCGATTTTGTCGATGTCGTGATTCACTCCTACCGCTGCCGATACGGGCTCGAACCGGGCGACCCGACCTACGCAGACATTGAACGCCGCCTGGCTGCGCTGCCCGCCATCGGCGTGCCCAGCATCACGTTTGACGGGACCGATGATGGCGTTCGCCCCCCTGCACAAGCGTCGGCGGCCGCGCACCGCTTCACAGGTCCCCGATCGCACCGCATCGTGGCGGGCGCCGGTCACAACCTGCCGCAGGAAAAGCCCGAGGTGTTTGCGCAGGCGGTGCTGGAGTTGGTGCAGGCGCGCAACTCCTTCTGAGTTTTCAAGGCCCTGTTTATGCGGTATAAGCGCCGCGCGGCGTCCATCCGCGTGGGCTGGACGTACACCGGTCAACATTGGAACCCGCCATGGATACTGCCTACCTCATCGAAGTCGCCAACCTGCTGCTGCGCTGGGCGCATGTCATCACAGCGATGGCCTGGATCGGCTCCTCGTTCTACTTTGTGATGCTGGATAACAGCCTCACCCCGCCGGAACACGATGACCTGAAGAAAAAAGGCGTCGATGGCGAAATGTGGGCCGTGCACGGCGGCGGCTTCTACCACTCCAACAAATACATGGTGGCGCCGCGCTGGCTTCCCATTCCGCAAAACCTGCACTGGTCGTTCTGGGAAAGCTACTCCACCTGGCTCACCGGGTTCGCGCTGTTCACCACCCTTTACCTGTTCAATGCAGGCACCTACCTCATCGACAAGAGCGTGTATGACTGGTCGCCGCTGGCGGCTGGCGCCACGGCGCTCGGTTTTCTGGTGGCGTTCTGGGTGATCTACGACGGCATCTGCCGAATGCTGGGGCAGCGCAAGAACGGCGACCTGATCGTGGGTTTGACGGTCACCGTGTTCATCATCGCGGCATCGTGGCTCGCCTGCCAGTTGTTTGCGGGGCGCGCAGCCTTTCTGCTGGTTGGCGCCATGATCGCCACCGCGATGAGCGCCAATGTGTTCGTGTGGATCATTCCCGGCCAGAAGAAGGTGATCGCGTCGCTGCGCGCGGGTGACAAGCCCGACCCGATCCATGGCTGGCGCGGCAAGCAGCGAAGCGTACACAACACGTATTTCACGCTGCCCGTCATCATCGCCATGCTCTCCAATCACTACGGCTGGCTCTACCAGGGCCCGCACAATTGGATCGTGCTGTGCCTGATGATGCTGGGCGGCGCCCTCATCCGCCACAGTTTTGCCGCCCGCCACAAGGCGCATGTGCAGGGACGTCGCACGCCCTGGGAGCATGCCATCGTGGGTACGCTGGTGATCGCCGGTGTCATGGCCTGGCTCGCGCCCAAGCCCCCTTCTGCGGCTGACAACGCGGCGCCCGCCACCTTCCAGGCGGTGCAGGCGATTGTTGCTGAACGCTGCGTGGCATGCCACAACGTGCAACTGCAAAGCAAGAACGTGGCGCTGCACACGCCCGCGCTCATCAAGCAGCATGCGCTCGCGGTCTATCAACAGACTGCGGTGCTGAAGCTGATGCCGATGAACAACGCCACCGGCATCACCGACGCAGAACGCTCGGTGATCCGCCGCTGGTACGAGGCCGGCGCCAAGACTGAATGACGCCAACCGGCCTCACAAACCCGCCCACCGCCACCACCAACCGACCACCGAGCGCCACACCATGGGACGACTGAGCACACATGTTCTTGACACCGCGCACGGATGCCCGGCTGCGGGCATGCGCGTCAGCCTGCAACGCATTGATTCAGCCGGCATGGCCGAGACGGTCAAGACAATCACCCTCAACGCTGACGGCCGAAATGACGGTGGTCCCCTGCTCGATGCCTCAGGCATGGCAGTCGGTCGGTGGCGGCTGGTGTTTGAAGTGGCGCCGTACTTCCGTGCGCGCGGCGTCACGCTTCCGGAGCCTCCCTTCGTCGATACGGTCCAGATCGATTTCGGCATCGCCGACGCGCAGGGTCATTACCATGTGCCGCTATTGGTCAGCCCCTGGAGCTGGAGCACCTACCGCGGATCCTGACGCCATGCCCAGCCCATTGCGCACACTGCCCCTCGCGGGCCTCAAGGTGGTGGAGTTCACTCACATGGTGATGGGCCCGACCTGCGGTCTGGTCCTGGCCGACCTGGGCGCCGAGGTCATCAAGGTCGAACCTGTAGACGGCGACCGAACCCGCACGCTACTGGGCTCGGGGGCCGGGTTCTTTCCAATGTTCAACCGGAACAAGAAAAGCATCCGGATCAATCTTCAGCATCCCGAGGGGGCGGCCGCCGCTCGCGATCTGTGCCTCGCCGCCGACGTGGTGATCGAAAACTTCAAGCCCGGGTCCATGACCCGCTACGGACTCGACTACGACAGCCTCGCCGCGCGCGAGCCGCGGCTGATCCATGTGAGCCTGAAGGGATTTCTGCCAGGGCCCTACGAGCATCGCACCGCGCTCGATGAAGTGGTGCAGATGATGGGCGGACTCGCCTACATGACGGGCCGGCCGGGCGATCCGCTGCGGGCCGGTACCAGCGTAAACGACATCATGGGCGGCATGTTCGGGGCGATCGGGGTGATGGCTGCCCTCATCCAGCGCGGCATCAGCGGGCGGGGGCAGTCGGTGCAGGCCTCCCTCTTTGAGAACAACGTGTTTCTGGTGGGCCAGCACATGCTGCAGCATGCGATCACGGGCGTAGCCGCCGAGCCCATGCCCAACCGCATTTCGGCATGGGCGGTGTACGACGTGTTCACGGTGCGCGATGGCGAACAGATTTTTCTTGCGGCAGTAAGCGATCCCCAATGGAAAACATTCTGCGAGGCGTTCGGCTTTGACGACCTGCTGGCTGACCCGGCGCTCGCCAGCAACAACCTGCGGGTGGGACTGCGGCACACGCTGATCCCGGAATTGAAAAAGCGCCTCGCGGACTTCAGTGCAGCGGAACTCGCCGCCGTGTTCGAGCGCGAGGGACTGCCCTATGCGCCCATCGTGCGCCCCGAACAGTTGTTTGACGACCCTCACCTCAAGGCAACCGGTGGACTGGCAGAGGTGCGCCTCACGGACGGCCCCGGCGCGGGCGGCACCGCTCAGGCAGCGCTCCTGCCGCTTACGCTGAGCGGCGACCGTCTGGGCGTACGACTGCGACCGCCTTATCAGGGCGAGCACACCGAGGCGCTCCTCGCAGGGCTCGGCTACCCGCCCGAAAGAATCGCCGCCCTCCAGGCAACCGGCGCGGTCCGCTGAACATGCCTCGCACTGGACGCCTGGCGCGTTCGGTGCTGCAATGGGTTCGTCCCAACGATTCCCGGAGCGCTCTGCCATGACCATCCATGACGCCCGTCGCCGCCTGATTGCAGCCGCGGCCAGCCTGCCGCTTGCCGCGCCCCGGGCCTCGCGCTGGATGACACCCGCTGCCATCGCCTTGCCGGCAGCCGCGATCGCGCCGGGCGCGGTGGCTCAGAGCAGTGGCTGGCCCAACCGACCCGTGCGCCTGCTGGTGGGCAGCCCCGCTGGATCGGGGACCGACCTGGTGGCACGTGCCGTTGCCGCCCGGATGGGAGAGCCACTTGGCCAGCCTCTGGTCACTGAAAACCGCATGGGCGCAGGCGGACAGATTGCCACCGAGGTGATCTCCAAAGCGGCACCGGATGGTTACATGCTGCTCGCACTCTCCAGTGCGCACGCGAGCCAGGCCGCCACGCTCAAGTCGCTGCCCTACGACCCGATCGACGGGCTGCGCTGGGTGTCCACCGTGGGCGTGTACCCGCTCATCATTGCCACCGCCGCCGACTCACCGATTCGCGACCTCGATGACCTGATCCGCCGCGCGCGCCAGTCACCGGGCAGCATCAGCTATTCCACCTCGGGCATTGGCAGCGCGCTACACCTGATCGGCGAGTGGCTGGGCGCGGCCACCGGCACGCAGCTCACGCACGTGCCCTACCCCGCAGGCGGCGGGTTCGGCTACACCGACCTTGTCGCCGGCCGCATTCAGCTGATGATCAACATCCCTGGCCTGATCGTGCCGAATATCCGCGCGGGCAAGCTGCGCGCGCTTGCGGTCAGTTCGCCCAAGCGCTATGACGTGCTGCCCGATGTGCCGACCCTGTCGGAAATTGCGCCGGGGCTGGAAATCATTTCCTGGCTGGGCATCGTTGCGCCGCCCGCCAGTCCGCCCGACATCGTTACGAAAATCAACGCGGCCGTGCGGGGCGCCATTGCCCAGCCGGAACTCCAGGAGCAGCTGCGCAAAGCAGGTGTCACCCCGCAGGCCAACAGCCCCGACGAATTCAGGGCACTGGTGGCAGAGAGCATCGACCTATACCGGAAGATTGCCCGCTCGCGCGGGATCGAACTGCAGTAACGCCCCGCCCAGACCGTCCGGCCATCGCGCCATCGCGCCATCGCCCCATCTCGTCATCGTCGGGCGGCGCGGGGTCAGCCAGGCGCGGGCAGGCTCGCTTCTAGCCGTGCGTCTGCCTCGGCCAGTCGGGTGCGAAGCTCGGCGGTCCACTCGCTTTTCAGGCGAAAGCCAGGCTGCGCGCGCGCGTGCTGCTCCACCTCCCGCAAAATCTGCGCATCGGGCGCGTTGACATCCCAGGGCACACGGATCGGCTGCGGGATATGCCAGGGCGTGTCGATGAAGAGCTCAAGCCGGTTGTTGTCCGGGTCACCGAAATACACCGAGATCGAATCGCCATGGGCGAGCGGCCCAAGCGTCGGGCCCGCCAGCGTCACCAGATCGCCCGCCTGTTTCACGCGTGCATAAAGGCGCTTGAGCGTGGCGAGGTCGTCAACCCGAAATGAAATCTGCTGCACATTGCCCACGCTGCCAGGGGCTCGCCCCGAACCGATGGCGAGCTGATGATGCTCATCAGCACTTCGGGTGAGAAACGCAAACTCGCCGTTTGCAATCGGCCCCCGATCGGTCACGACGAAGCCGAGATAGGTGGTGTAGAACTGCACCGCACGCTCGACATCGCTCACAAAGATGCCGCAGTGGCTGAAACGGATATTCATGGGCGTATGGGGTCAGTCGAGTTGGATACCGGTTGAGCGGATGAGTGTGTCCCAGCGCGCAAGCTCGCGATCCATGAAGGGCTGCTGCTCGGCCGCGGCAATGTTCATGGGCATGCCGCCTATGCCCTGAATGCGCGCGATGTATTCGGGCGAGCGCACCAGCGTGCCGATCGCCTCGCGCAGCTTTTCAACCACCGCAGGTGGCGTGGCTGAGGGCGCGAACACCGCCATCCAGCTGCCGGCCTCGAAGTCGAGCAGACCGGTTTCGATGAGGGTGGGCGTATCGGGCAGTTGCGGCGAGCGCTGGGTGCTGCTTACGCCCAGCGCCTTCAGCCGCCCAGCCTGAATGAAGCCTCGGGCGGCGGAAATGTTTTCCATCGTGAAGTGGACCCGGCCGGCGATCATGTCCTGGTGCGCGGGTGCTGCGCCCTTGTAGTGCACGGTCTCCATCGAGAGGCCGAGTTGCTTCAGAACAATTTCGCCCCAGATATGCTGGGCAGTCCCCACCCCCGCGGTGGCGAAGTTGTATTTGCCCGGGTTGTCGCGCACCAGACTGACAAACTCGCGAAGGTTGTTGACCGGAAGCGAAGCTGCCACCAGAAACACCGTCGGATAGGTCGCGAGAAAACCCACTGGCACAAAATCTTTCTTCGCGTCGTAGGGAAGCTTGCGAAACAGCGCGGGATTGAGCGCGATATTGCTCACGCCGCCCAGCATGAGGGTGTAGCCGTCGGGCGTTGAGCGTGCCACGTGCTCGGTACCAGTGATGGTGCCTGCCCCGGGGCGGTTCTCCACCACCATGTTGACCTTCTGGTCTTCGGTGAGGCGCTGCGCTACCTGCCGGCCCAAAATATCGAAGCCACCGCCTGCGGCCGTGGGAATCACCAGGCGAATCGGTCTTGACGGGAAGTCTGACTGCGAAGACGCCTGGCCCGCCAGACCCAGCATCAGCGCCGAGGTGGCAGCCATCAGCGTGACCTTCACGCGTGATCGGATCATGAACATTGCGCCTCCCTGCTCTATCGTTGATGTTCGTAACGGCATTCTGTGGAAGTCCGGGCGATCGGGCAAGCCTCGAGAGACGCTGCCCCAACGCCACCTGACGCCCGGGCCCGATGGATGAGACGCGATATCGCCCGCCACCCGAAGTCGTTGCATAATCATCGGGCCTGCGCGCCGCGTGCCCGCAGGGCCCGGTCATCGATCAAGCGGCCCGCCGCCGCCCAGGAGGGAGACAGACAGTGATGTTCAAAACAGTGGCCACAGCCGCACTCGCAGCCTGTATCGGCCTCACGGGCGCGCAAGCCCAGGAATGGGCGGCCAACAAGCCCATCCGTTTCGTGGTTCCGCAGGTCACCGGTGGCGGGGCCGACGCCATCGGGCGCGCCATCGCGAAAGGCATTTCAGACCAGATCGGCCAGCCCCTGGTGGTTGAAAACCGGCCGGGTGCCAATGGTGGTGTGGGGGTGGAGTCGCTCATGCGTGCACCCGCCGACGGCTACAGCCTGCTTCTCGTTTTCACCTCGCTAATGGCGCTCAACCCGGCGGTGTACGCCAAGCTGCCCTACGATCCGCTCAAGGATTTCACCCCGCTCGCAGGCATGTGCGAGGTGCCTCTGGTGGTGATGGCCAGCAATGCGGTAAACGCCCGCGATGCAGCCGAGCTGGTGAAGCTCGAGCGGTCGCAGCCTGGCAAGATCGACGCAGCCTCGAGCGGCAACGGCGCCTTCTCGCATCTGCTGATCGAAATGATGAACGCCAAGACCGGCACCCGCTTCACGCACATTCCATTCAAGGGCGAGGCGCCTGCCGTTCAGCATCTGATGGGCGACCACGGGCCCATCATCTACATCGGTACCCCGGCACTCGCCATTGCCCACCAGAACTCGGGCCGCCTCAAACTGCTCGCCGTCACCACGCAGAAACGCATGCCGCAGCTTCCCGAGGTGCGCACGCTTGCCGAGCAAGGGTTCACCGAATTCAACGAAAGCTTCTGGTACGGCGTGGTGGTGTCGTCCGCCACCCCGCCCAACATCGCCGCCGCGCTCCAGCGTCATGCGCAGCAGGCGGCCAATCAGCCTGCCGTACAGGAACAACTCGGCCGCCACGGTTGTGGTCCGCTGCCCCTCAGCGCCGCCGACTTCGACAAGCGAATTCGCTCCGATCACGCCAAATACACCGGCATCGCACGCGCTGTCGGCATGAAAGTGGACTGACCCATCATGAAACCGCAACTGAAGCATGTTGGCATCTACGTCAACGACATTGACCGCATGGAGCAGTTCTACACCCGTGTATTTGATCTCAAGGTGACCGATCGTGGGCAAGTCCCCCGCCTCGACAACCGTCAGATCGTGTTCATGAGTGGTGCGGTTGACGCCCACCATCAGATGGTGCTGCTGGCAGGCAAAGACCCCGCAAGCGGGCCCAGCGTCGTATTCCAGTTTTCGTTCTACCTGGAATCGCTGTCCGAACTGCGCACCATTCGCGACCGGTTGCAGGCCGAGGGCGCCACCGACATCAAAGCCATCTGCCACGGCAACGCCTGGTCGGTCTATGCCCAAGACCCTGAGGGCAATGGCCTGGAGGCGTATCTCGACACCCCCTGGCATGTGCCGCAGCCCCATGGCGTACCCTTCGATCTGTCGCAGAGTGACGAGACGATCATGGCGCAAACGCTCGCGCATGTGAAGGCAACGCCCGGATTCCGCCACCGCGACGACTGGATGCGCGAGCAGGCCCAGTTGCTGAACGCTTGATCGACCCCTTCCCTCACCCCACGGAGCCCTTCTTTCCATGAAACTCGTCTGCTACCGACACGGCGGCGCCACCCACTACGGCGCGGTCAAAGACAACGGCAAGGTTGTTGACCTGGGCACGCGCCTGGGCGCGCAGTATCCCGACATCGTTTCCTTCATCGCAGGCGATGGTCAGGCAATCGCCCGCCAGGTGGTGGCCACTGAACCCGGCGACTTCGATTACGACGCGCTTGATCTGCTGCCAGTCGTTCCCAACCCTGGAAAAATCCTTTGCGTGGGTCTCAATTATCACGACCATGTTGACGAAGCCAACCGCACCATCGGCAATCGCAAGGTCCCTGACCGTCCGATGATCTTCGGTCGCTGGCCTGAATCGCTCGCCTCGCACCGCAAGCCCATCACCCGCCCGCGCATCTCGCAAATGTTCGACTGGGAAGCCGAAATGCTGGTGGTGATGGGACGCGAAACCGGCCGCTATGTGAAGGCCGAGGACGCACTCCAGTATGTGTTTGGCTATTCATGCTTCAACGAATCCTGCATGCGCGACTACCAGCGCCACTCCAGCCAGATCACGCCGGGAAAGAATTTCGAGAACACGGGGTCAAGCGGCCCCTGGCTGGTCACCGCCGACGAAATTGCCGATCCGATGAACCTTGAGATCACCATGCGTCTCAATGGCGAGGTCATGCAGCACGCCAACACCAGTCAGATGATTTTCTCGGTTCAGAAGATCATCGAATACGTCACCGAGTGGACGCCTCTCAAGCCGGGCGATCTGATCGTGAGCGGCACCATGGGCGGCGTGGGCTTTGCCCGCACCCCTCCGATCTTCATGAAGCCAGGCGACATCGCGGAGGTGGAGATCGAGAAAATCGGTGTGCTGCGCAACACGATCGAGGATGAGGACCCGAAACTTGGTCCGCGCTGAGCGGCGCAGCCGATGACGTCAATCGGCTGGCGGTTCGACCACAGCTACGCCCGCCTGCCCGAGGTGATGTTTGCCCGGGCGGCGCCGGCGCGCGCGCGCGCACCGAAGCTGGTGCTTTTCAACCATGCGCTCGCGCGCTCGTTGGGTCTGGACGCCACTGCGGCCGATCCGCAGGCGCTCGCGGCAACCTTCTCGGGTGCCGCGCTGCCCGAGGGTTCGCTGCCCATCGCTCAGGCTTACGCTGGCCACCAGTTTGGCCATTTCGCGATGCTCGGCGACGGCCGCGCGCTCCTGGTGGGCGAGCACCTCTGCCCGGATGGGCAACGGGTGGATATCCAGTTCAAGGGGTCCGGGCCCACCCCATTTTCCCGCCGTGGCGATGGCCGCGCAGCACTTGGCCCCATGCTGAGGGAGTATGTGATCAGCGAGGCCATGCACGCGCTCGGCATTCCAACCACGCGGAGCCTCGCGGTCGTGGCAACCGGCGAGGCTGTGTTCCGCGAGAGCTTGCTCGACGGTGCGGTGCTCACCCGTGTTGCGGGCAGTCATCTGCGGGTTGGAACCTTCGAATATGTCGCAGCGCGAAACGAACCCGAGCTCCTTACTGCGCTGACCGACTACACCATTGCCCGGCACTATCCCGAGTGTGCTGCCGCGGAGCGCCCCGCGCTCGCCCTCCTGGAAGCCGTGATCGATCGGCAGGCGGCCCTCATTGTGGAATGGCTGCGGGTGGGGTTCATCCATGGCGTCATGAACACCGACAACATGAGCCTCTGTGGCGAGACGATTGATTACGGACCCTGCGCCTTTCTGGAGCGCTACGACCCCGGCACCGCTTTCAGTTCGATCGATCACGCAAAGCGCTATGCGTTCAACAACCAGCCTTCGATCGCGCAGTGGAACCTTGCGCGCTTCGCCGAGGCCCTGCTGCCCGCGATCGATTCCGACCCCGACCAGGCGCTCGCGCTGGCCGAGGCGGCCATCAACCGATTTGCTGACCTCTACCGTGCGCGCCAGGTCGACATGATGCGCAACAAGCTGGGGCTGTCCGGCGAGGTCGAGGGCGACGAGGCGCTGATCAGCGATTTTCTGGACTGGATGCGCGACGCCGACGCCGATTACACGAACAGTTTTTCCATGCTTGGCAGCGGCCATATCGACCCAGCCCGACTGACGGCCGATCCGCGCCTGGCAACCTGGCATGCTCGGTGGCAGGCACGACTACGGGATGGCTCCGAGCCCATGA
>RFXC01000135.1 GCA_009921765.1 Betaproteobacteria bacterium
TCCTTGAACAGCCTGAGTGTCCTTTCCGATGCAGTGCACTCCCTTCTCGACGGTGGCGCGAGTGTCATCGCCCTCATTGGGATCACCGCGGCCGCCCGCCCACCCCCGCCAAAGGCGGCACACAGCCGATCGGCGCCACGCCGCCGCGAGATCGGCGCCCGCACGCTGATGTCGAGCGCACCGTCGGCCCGCTCGCGCGCCACCGCGTGTGCTCGGGTCGGATCGTCACTTGCCATCCGATTGGCAAAGGGCCCGATCACGCGGCGCGACCAGCCCGCATCGGGCAGGAGCCAGATCCGGCCGGTGGCGCCCTCGCGCCAGGGCGGCAGGGCAAGCGCCTGCGCCAGATCGTCACGGCGACGTCGATCGAGCGCATGAAGCACCGGCTCGGCGGCCAGGGCATCGAGTGGGTCGCGATGTCTTGCGAGAAGCCGATAGAGCTCAGCCGGTGCAATCAGGCAATCCGAGTCATGGTCGCCGTAGGCGTTGTAATTGACCGACTCGCCAAGGGTCTTCAGGGCCTCGCAGGTTTCCGAATCAAAACCGGCACGTGCCGCGAGCGCCTGCGCGCTCGAAGCGAGGTTGTCGCCCCAGGCCGCAGCCGCAGCCCAGGCGCTGAAGCGTCCGCCCAGGTAGCGGTCCACGATCAGGCTCGTGCACTGCGAAGGATCGGTATCGATCCAGGCGGCCAGACCTGGATGGTCAAAGCGGCGCTCGGCCGAGTGGTGATCGAAGTAGCGCACCGTGGCACCCGCGGCAAGAAGCCGGGACAGCGCCGCCACATTTCGATCGATCGAAATATCACAGACGGTGATCTGGTCACCGCTTTGCGCAGCAACGCGCTCGAGAAGCGCGATCTCGTGCTTTCGACCGGTAAAGAGCGTTGCCGGCCCGGGCTCAGCCAGGCGCAGCTGCACCATTGCAAACAGCCCGTCGGCGTCGCCATTACAGACATCGATCAAGGCCATCGCGCAAAGTCTCCTCCGGTTGGTGGCGACATCGTAGCGCCTTGCGCGCGCGCACACCGGATCACGGGCAAGCAGGCACGCTATGCGGCAAGGAGAGCAACGCGATGAATCAAGCCCATGCCCGGATCGTACGTGCCGATCCCGACCGTGCTCCAGACCATCCCGCCAATTCAATGCTCGTCTTCGGGCTGGACGACCCGCATTCGATGGCCGGGGTGATTGCCGCCTGCTGCGACGCCGAGGCGGGTGCGCTCGAGGTTCGCGATTTTGGCGATGGCGAATTCAAGATCCGCCCGCTCACCGACCCCCACGGCAGGCCCGTCTGCGTCGTGGCAGGCCTCTATGGTGACGCGCGGCGAAGCCCGCAGGACCGGGTCTGCATGCTGCTCTTTTTCGTGTCGGCCCTGCGCGACCATGGCGCGCGCCACGTCACGGTGATCGCGCCGTATCTGCCCTTTGTTCGCAAGGACCGTCGCACCCAGCCGTTTGATCCGATCAGTCTCCGATATCTTGCCCAGTGGTTCGAATCGGCAGGTGTCGATACGCTTCTCACGCTCGAGCCGCACAACGTTGCCGCGTTCGACAATGCGTTCCGGATTCCCGCCCGCACGGTCTCGACGCATCGGGTGCTCCTCGCGGCCGCGCTCGAGGCGGCCGGGCAAACCGAGTTGGTGGTCGCCTCACCGGACCCGGGGGGTATCAAGCGCGCGCAGCTGTGGCGCGAGGCAGTCGAAGCGGCAAGCCATCGGCCGACCGGCTTTGCAATGCTCGACAAGCGACGTCGCGCGGGGGAGCTGGAGGGAGCGTTTGCCGTCTGTGGTGAGGTGCGCGATGCCACCGTATTGCTGGTTGATGACGTCATTGCCACCGGCACCACCCTCGCACGCGCCAGCCGCGCGCTGTTCAGCGCCGGTGCAAGCCGCGTGATTGTTGCGGCCGCCCATGGCCAGTTCCTCGAGCGGGCGGCCGACCTGCTTGATGCCGCGGGCATCGACGCGCTGCTGGTCACCGACAGCTTGCCAAGCGCGCGACTGGCTGGCCACCGGCTGCGCGAGCGCATGACGCTCGCGAGCGCTGCGCCTGCGCTCGCCGCGCTCCTCGCGGATCCGGCAAGCGCGCTGCCGCCGCACCGCGCCTTGAGCCGTCAGCCCGACAGCGAATCCCAACCGTCGAGCGCGGCTTCGGCATAGCCCAGATAGCGCAGCGTGAGTTCACGCCAATGTCGCGATCGCGGCGCCCCCGTCTCGCGCAGATGCGAGAGTGCAAGCCGGGCACGCACGAGCGCATGATGGGCGCAGTAAAAAGAGCGCAGCCGCGCGGAGGGCAGCTGCCCGGCAAGCCTGGGCGCGAGCCGCTTCGACAGCCGCTCGCCGATCCAGGCAGCGCCGGCCATCGCGCATAAAAGCGCGAGAAGACACAGCTCCTCCCAGGCGTCCAGCCGCCTGAGCATCGGATCGAACTCGAGGCGATCGATCAACTCTATCGGGTCGGTGAGGCAGACATGCTCGGGTCTCAGATCGCCGTGCGCCTCCACCCAGGCGCCGCTCACCGCGCGCGCTGCAACCGTGCCGCGATGAGACCGCCACGCCGCATCGCAGCGATCAAGCAGCATGGCGAGCCGCGCGCGCGCCGCCTCGGGCGGGCGCGAAAGCCGATTGGCCAGGCACAGCAGCTGCCGGCGGTTACACGCCTGCTCACGATCGATGCGTGCGAGCACGCGCGCAGGCGCGATCCGTACCAAGCGCGAGGCACCATAAAGCGTTGCCAGCCGGTCGGCCAGCCGATCGATGTCGGCGCAGGAAACCGTCCCGCGAGAAATCGCCTGATCGAGCATGGATGCCCGAGGCAGGCGCCGCATCACGAGCGCCCAGTCAACCGGCTCGGGCGGCGTCGCGCGTATCGAGTCGTCACCCACCAATCGGACTGCCGTCCGCCCACCCGCAGGCCCCGGCCGCGGCATCGGCCATCCCGGAACCGGTGACCCGGCAGGCGCGCCCCGCTCAGACGCCAGCGCCGCCGCGTCTGCGACTGCGATCGGAAAGACCCCAAGATACACCGACGGCGACACCCGCCGATTGCAGCGCAGCTCGCTCTCCAACAGTGTGCGGCGCGCTTGCGGCTGATCGAACGCCGGCCACGCACGCCGGAGTTTGATCGCCCAGGGGCCGGCCAGCAGCACCTGCGACATCCGCGTATCGATCACCACCAGTCGCCGGCGGGGCCATGCCCGCGACAGCGCGGCACGAAGCGGCTCCAATCCGGGCGCCGCGGGCCGTTCTGTCGCAACCATATCGCTCGTCCGCACTGCACACCTTGCCAGAGGCCCCGATCGCCTGCTCCAATGGTGATCCTTTCACGTTTGAGACCCGCCTCCCATGTACGCGATCAACGCTGGCCATCGAATTTTCTACACCACCGCAGGCACCCAGGGCCCCTGGGTCGTGATGTCGCATTCGCTTTGCTGCGATCACACCATGTGGGAGCCGCAGATGGAGATGCTTGCACGCAATTACCGCGTGCTTGCCTATGACACGCGTGGCCATGGCGCGAGCGACCCGTGGAGCACGCCCTACACGCTCGATGACCTGGCCACCGAGGCGATCGCGGTGCTCGACGCCGCGGGTATCGAGCGCGCGCATTTCGTGGGCTTGTCGATGGGCGGCATGATCGGCCAGACACTGGGCTTCAGTCACCCGGGTCGCATCGCCTCACTGGTACTCGCCAACACCAGCAGCCGCTTTGCGCCCGAGATGCAGCCGGTCTGGAACGCGCGAATCGCCGCTGTGCGTCGCGATGGCATGGAAGCAGTGGTCAAGCCCACCATCGAGCGCTGGTTCACCGCACCTTTCGTTGCCGAGCGCCCGGCGCTGATCGCTCGCATCAGCCAGCAGATCCGTCGAACCTCCGTCGCGGGCTATAGCGGCTGCGCGCGCGCAATCTCCACCCTCAACCTCACTGACCGGATCGGCGCTATCGCCTGCCCGGTACTTGCCATTTCCGGGCGTCAGGACCCGAGCACCACGCTCGCCATGCACGAGGACATCGTCCGCGCCATCCCGGGCGCAGAGCTCGCGGTGCTCGATCCGGCCGCGCATCTGTCGAACTTTGAGCAGTCGCAGGCGTTCAACGATGCGCTCGCGGGTTTCCTCGCACGGGTGGCACGCTAGCGCGACAATGCGGTCCGGGGGCGTCTGCCCATCGTCTTTCCTCTCTGTTCGGAGTCATCGTGCTGAAGGCCCTGTCCGTTCTTGATCTCGTTCCCGTCCGTCAGGGCGACACGCCGCGCGAGGCATTGGCCAATGCGGCCAGCCTCATCCGTCATGTCGAGTCCCTGGGGTTCACCCGCTACTGGGTGGCCGAACATCACAACATGACCGGCATCGCGAGTGCGGCCACGTCGGTGGTAATCGGTCATCTGGCAGCAGCCACCAGCACGATCCGTGTGGGCTCGGGCGGGGTCATGCTGCCCAACCACTCGCCGCTCGTGATTGCCGAGCAGTTCGGCACGCTTGAGTCGCTCTTTCCCGGGCGAATCGATCTTGGGCTCGGCCGCGCACCCGGCACCGACATGGAAACGCTCTACGCCATGCGGCGTGATGCCAATTCGGCTGACCGCTTCCCCGATGACATCGCCGAACTCGCCCAGCTGCTCGGACCGCTTGAGCCGGGGCAGCGTGTGCGGGCGGTGCCCGGCATGGGCACCCAGGTGCCGCTCTTCATCCTGGGCTCAAGTCTTTATGGCGCACAGGTCGCCGCGTATTTCGGGCTGCCCTATGGCTTTGCCTCGCACTTCGCGCCCGCGGCGCTCGATCAGGCGCTCTCGGTTTACCGGAGCCGCTTCCGGCCCTCGGCGAGGCTTTCCCGTCCCTGGGCGATGCCGTGTGTCAATGTGATTGCGGCCGATACCGACGCCGAGGCGCGCAAGCTCTTCACCAGCCAGCAGCAGCGTGTACTCGAAATGATCCGCAACGACCGCGGGCAACTGCGCCCGCCCGTCGATGACATGGAGACGCTCTGGAGCGCCGCGGAAAAAGCGCAGGTGATGCGGATGCTCGAGTGCTCGATCGTGGGGTCGCTTGACACCCTCACCGAGGGGCTCAAGCGCTTCATCGATCGTACCGGTGCCGATGAAATCATTGCTGCGGGCACCATCTTCGACCATGAGGCACGGCTCCACTCGTACGGGTTGCTTGCGCAGGCCGCGCGACGGCTCGGGTTGCCCGAGCCCAGCCGGGCACCCACTGCGGCCGAAGCCAGCGCCGAGCTCGCAGAGGCCCGCGCGGCGTAAGTTTCTGCGGTGAGGGTCGGGCCGACGCGGGTCGGCCGCACCCCCCTACATGCTGCGCCGGTACTGCCCGCCCACCTCGAAGAGCGTGCGCGTGATCTGACCAAGCGAGCACACGCGCACCGCGTCCATCAGCACCTCGAACACATTGCCGTCTTCGATCACGGTCTGACGGAGCCTGGCAAGCATGGGCCCGCTCTGGCTTTCGTGCCGCGCATGAAACTCGGCAAGGCGCTCAAGCTGTGAGCGCTTTTCCTCATCGGTCGATCGGGCCAGCTCGAGCTTTTCGGGAATGGGGTCGCCATGCGGATTGCGAAACGTGTTCACGCCAATCACCGGATACTCACCGGTGTGCTTGAGCATCTCGTAATGCATGCTCTCGTCCTGAATGCGACCGCGCTGGTAGCCAGTTTCCATCGCGCCCAGCACGCCGCCCCGCTCGCTCAGTCGCTCGAACTCGGCAAGCACCGCCTCTTCCACCAGTTCGGTCAGTTCATCGATCACAAAGCTGCCCTGGTTGGGGTTCTCGTTTTTCGCCAGGCCCCACTCGCGGTTGATGATGAGCTGAATCGCCATGGCGCGACGCACGCTTTCCTCGGTGGGTGTGGTGATCGCCTCGTCGTAGGCATTGGTGTGCAGGCTGTTCGCGTTGTCATAGGTGGCAATGAGCGCCTGCAGGGTGGTGCGGATGTCGTTGAACGCGATTTCCTGCGCGTGCAGCGACCGCCCGCTCGTCTGGCAGTGATACTTGAGCTTCTGGCTACGATCGTTTGCGCCATAACGCTCGCGCATGGCCACCGCCCAGATCCGGCGTGCCACCCGGCCGAGCACCGTGTATTCCGGGTCCATGCCGTTTGAGAAGAAGAACGACAGGTTGGGCGCGAAATCGTCAATCTTCATGCCACGCGCAAGGTACGCCTCCACGAAGGTAAAGCCGTTCGAGAGTGTGAAGGCAAGCTGGCTGATCGGGTTCGCACCCGCCTCGGCAATGTGATAGCCCGAAATCGATACCGAATAGAAATTGCGGACATCGTGGCGGACGAAATATTCCTGGATGTCGCCCATCACCTTGAGACTGAACTCGGTGGAGAAGATGCAGGTGTTCTGCCCCTGGTCTTCCTTCAGGATGTCGGCCTGCACCGTGCCGCGTACCGTGGCGAGCGTGCGGGCGCGAATGGTCGCGGCCTCATCCGAGTTGGGCGCACGGCCCTGCTCTTTTTCGAAGCGCTCGATGTTCTGGTCGATGGCGGTGTTCATGAACATCGCAAGAATCGAGGGCGCGGGTCCGTTGATGGTCATCGACACGCTGGTCGAGGGCTCGCACAGGTCAAAGCCCGAATAGAGCACCTTCATGTCATCGAGCGTTGCGATCGACACGCCCGAGTTGCCCACCTTGCCGTAGATGTCGGGCCGCAGATCGGGGTCGTGCCCATAGAGCGTGACCGAATCGAACGCGGTCGACAGGCGCTTGGCGGGCATGCCCTCGGAGAGCATCTTGAAGCGGCGATTGGTGCGAAACGGATCGCCCTCGCCCGCGAACATGCGGGTGGGGTCCTCACCCTCGCGCTTGAACGCAAACACCCCCGCGGTATAGGGGAACGCGCCGGGAACGTTTTCGAGCAGCAGCCACCGCAGGAGCTCCCCATGGTCTTCATAGCGCGGCAGCGACACCTTCGGAATGCGCGTGCCCGAGAGCGACCGGGTCGCAATAGCAGTGCGCTGCTCGCGGTCGCGCACCTTCACCACGAACTCGTCGGCACTATAGGCACGCAGCGTCTCTGGCCAGCTCGCAAGAAGCTTGAGGCACGCCGCCGGCAGCTTCTCTTCGCGCGCCGTCGCCAGCGCTTCGAGCGCCTCGCGAGCCTTGTTCTTGTCGGGATTGGCTTCGAGCAGCATCCGCTTTGACTCGCGCAACTGCTGCACTTCGCGGGCAATACGGCTTTGCGCGAGCGCCTGCGCCTTGTAACCCCGTACGGTATCGGCGATGTCAGCGAGATAGCGCACGCGCGGACCTGGCACGATCACCGACTGCCTGGACGAATATCGGATGTTCTGCACCGGCAGTCGTCCGGGCGTATCGCCCGCGGGCAGCCCAAGCTCGGTGAGTTTGGGCAGCATTGCCTGGTAGAGCGCGGTGACCCCATCGTCGTTGAAGCGCGAGGCTTGCGTGCCATAGACGGGCATCTCTTCGGCGCGCCGATTCCATTGCTCGCGATTGCGCTGGTACTGCTTGGCGACATCGCGCAGCGCATCCATCGCGCCCTTGCGATCAAATTTGTTGATCGCAACAAAGTCGGCAAAGTCGAGCATGTCGATTTTTTCGAGCTGACTGGCTGCGCCAAACTCGGGCGTCATCACATAAAGCGAGGCATCGACCAGCGGCACGATTGCCGCATCGCCCTGCCCGATACCCGAGGTTTCAACCACCACCAGATCAAAGCCCGCCACTTTGCAGGCAGCAATCGCATCGGGCAGTGCGCCGCTCACCTCGCTGCCGGCTTCGCGGGTGGCAAGCGAGCGCATGAAGATGTTGGGATGATTGATCGCATTCATCCGGATCCGGTCACCAAGGAGCGCACCCCCTGACTTGCGGCGGGTGGGGTCCACCGAGATGACCGCGATCCGCAGCGCATCGTCGCGGTCAAGGCGAAAGCGCCGAACCAGCTCATCGGTGAGCGAGCTTTTGCCCGCGCCGCCCGTGCCGGTGATGCCCAGAGTGGGCACCTTGCGCGCATCGGCAACCTTGTGGAGTTCGGCGCGCAGGGGGGCCGGCGCGCGGCCGGCCTCGAGCGCGGTGATGAGTTGCGCGAGCACCCGGGTGTGACCGTGCACCGGCGCCCCGTGATCGGGCGCGCGGCGCGCGCAATCGACGAGCGATGCGAGCGAGGCCGGCGCAAACTCGGACAGATCGCGATCGCAGCGGCTGATCATGTCGCCGATCATGCCCTGCAGCCCCAGCCGCTGGCCGTCTTCGGGCGAGTAGATGCGCGCGACGCCGTAATCGTGAAGCTCACGGATTTCAGCCGGCACGATCACCCCGCCGCCGCCGCCAAACAGCTTGATATGCGAGGCGCCTTGCGCGGCGAGCAGATCGATCATGTACTTGAAAAACTCGACATGGCCGCCCTGATACGACGAGACCGCGATGCCATGCGCGTCTTCCTGGAGCGCGCAGTTCACGATCTCCTGCACCGAGCGGTTGTGTCCCAGATGGATCACCTCGCAGCCCATGGACTGCAGGATGCGACGCATGATGTTGATCGAGGCATCGTGGCCGTCAAACAGCGAGGCGGCGGTAACGAACCGCACCTTGTTGGTCGCGCGATATTGCGCGAGCCGGGCACTTTCGGAGAGGTCGGACATGGCGGATCCTGCGAGCGGCGAGCGGGGGCCGAACCGGAGGCGACCCGCGAGCGAAAGGGGACCTGAAATCTAATTGACGTTAACGTAAACGTCAATATCGCACATCGAGTGCGTAATGCTCGGCGAGCCAGGTCGAGTAGGCCGACATGTCGACGCTGCCCGCGAGCGTTGCCGCACCGTCGTGGCCGCGCAACAGGTAGGGATAGCGCCGGATCATCGCCTCGGCCCGACTGCGGTCGAGGCCAGCGCCCAGTTGGGCCATGGGCCGGCCGCTGCCCCGAGGGTCGGCAGACGCCATCGGGCGGGCGCCAGTCGTGGCTTGCCCTGCGGGCGGCGCGCCGGTCCGCTCGCCTGTCGCGAGCGGAATGCGGAACTCGCGATCCGGACCGGGTGCGATCACGCTGCGCGCATCATGGAGCAGCGGCTCGGTCACCGTCTGCCAGGCGACATCGAGTGCCTTCAGCCCGACCCCGGCCTTTCGCGCCTGCTCAACCATCCAGCCGAGCGCGACATCTGACAGATCGCCGTTCGCGTGACTGCCGCCGATATCGCCATGGTCTCCAATGAACCCCCGCTCGAGGCGCCAGCCCCCGGCCGGGGCCGCCTGATCGGGGCCGATCGATTCCAGGGGAAAGAAGCGGCGCTGTTCGTTGAGTGCCACCGCATGCACGACCACGCGCGCCTGGGGCGGAACGCCCAGATTCCACTGCGCGTTCGCCTGGCCGTTCAAGCCGAACTGCGCCACCGTGTCCCAGAGCCCGATGAAATTGAGCGACACGCAGCGCTGAAGCGACAGATAGTGGCCGTTACTGATCCGGGCAGCGACGGTATTGGCAAAATCACGCGCCATCGCCGCGCCGCGTGAAAAGCCGATCACATCGACATTGACGGGCGCGCCGCGGGTCTCGGGCGAACGCAGTGCGCGATCGAGCACGCCCAGCATGTGATCGACCCGGCGACGCGCGCTCGAGGCCTGCAGGGTATCGAACGCATCGGCGCCGATCCCCGAGCCACGGTCCAGGGTCCCCACACCGCTCATGTAGTGGCGGTCGCTCGCGCTGTGGAGGCTGAAAAATTTGGCGACGTTTGACAGCGTGTCGCGACCGCTCGCTGGGTCGTTGTTGCCGGTACCGTCAAAGGCAAACAGGATCAGTCCGAGGGGATCGGTCGCCTGAACCGGGTTGCCGGCCGCATACGCGTGGAGATTCCAACCGGCGGCAAGCCCCAGCGGGTCGGGCTCCAGATAGCGCCCGTGACGGGGATCATAGGTGCGCTGATAGTTGTCATAGAGCCCGGTCTCACGATCGTGGTACTGGCCGGGCAAGCGCAGCGGCTGGTCGAATCGCCCCTCCTCCTCGAGTACTTCCCCATAGGCGCCCAGCCGAACCCGCCAGACCGGTCGGCCGGTCTGATCGATCGCCACCTGCGGCGTACCCAGCGGATCGGCGAGCAGCCAGGTGATGGCGGGCGGGCGCGCGCCACGCCGCCCAGCCGCCGGCGGCTGGAGATCCGGCTCGACGATTGCCACCACCCGGCCCTGCCAGCGGATGAAGTGCCGAGTGATCCGGCCGGCTGCGTCCAGCTCCGCAACCAGCGCGTTCTGGTGGTAAAGGAAGCGCGTGGTGTGGGGCAGCGGGCCGTGCACCCGCTTCAGCACCCGCTCGCCCAGCGCGTTGTAGCGATAGTCGATCGCACTGGCGGAGGACGCGGTCTGCTCGCGGGCAGGCAACGCATCGGGGCTGCGCTCGGCCCGCTCGATCCGGCCCGACGCACCGTAGCCCAGGAGCCAAGGGCCATGGCGACGCGGCCGGCCGGCGGGGTCGGAGGCGGCTGGCAGCACGGATTCGGTACGTCCCGACTCGTCACGCAGCAGCCTGAGGTCGCCCCCCGGCGAGTAGTGATAGAACGAACGCCGGGTCGGGCCACCCGCGTGCTGCCGCTCACGCACGATCAGCCGGCCCGCCGCATCGAAGCCGAAGCGCTCCTCGCCATCCAGGCGCTCGATCGCTGCCACCAGGCCGTCATCCCGGCGCCGGATCTCGAAGCGGGCGAGCGACTCGGTGGCGTCCGAGCGAGGCGAGCCGCCCCTCGCCGTCAAAGCGGCGAAGCGCACGCACCCCCCCGCCCAGCCGCTCGGAGACGGCATCGCCCGCCTGATACTCGACCGACTCGACCAGCCAGACCGGCTCGGTGCGGTCGGGCAAGACAAGCCCCAGCCGGTGGGGTCGACCCGCAGCGTCATACTCATAGCGCAGCCTCATTCCGTCGCCAAGCGAGCGCTCACTGAGCCGGGAAGCCCCGTCGTAACTGAAGTCGTAGTGAATGGACTGCACGCCCAGCCGATGCGTGAGACGGCGCAGACGGCCAGCCTCATCATGGGTTGCCCGAAGATCGTGCTCCGGGTGATCGAGGCCGACGAGCCGCATTCCGGTCCACAGGAACCGAGTGCCGATACGCGTGCCCGCGGCCGCCTGCTCGCGGAAGAGCAGCCGCCCGGCAGCATCAAACTCGCGCAGTTCCAGGCTGCCATCGGGCAGGACCATCTTCACCGGATGGCCCCTTGCGTCATGGAACACCTGGCGAACCCCGCGCTGCGCCGACCGCTCCTCGATCACCCGCCCGAGGTCATCGAAACGGGTCTCCGTGGTCCGACCGTCCGCATCCATCTGGACCAGCGCGGGGCTCACGATCAGTAGCCCCAGGGGCAGACTGCCCGTTGGCTGCGTCTCGGCGCCTGGCCCGGACGACCGCATGGTCGGCGAGGGATGGCCCGCCCACGCTAGCTTTTGAGATGAGTGGTCGCTTACTAATCGACTTAAGACAGGGTGATCGATCGGCACCGGGCGGCCCGCGCCCTGACCGATCGCGGATAGCCGTCCCTGCCGATCGCGCAGCCACTCGAACACCCGCGCGCCGTGATCCAGACGCGCCAGTTGCCAGCCCGCATCGAAGCGCCGGGTGATCACCAGGCCATCGGCGAGCACCTCCCGAACCGGTCGTCCGAGCGGGTCGCGCTCGACGCGGCGGATGATCGACTCCGGGTGGACCACCGCCTCCAGCCGGCGGAGCCGGTCATAGCGGAACTCGGTGCGCGCGATCACCGTCGGCCAGGGATCGGGTTGCGCCGCGCCCGCTGCTGGCGTCGGCGTCGGCGTCGGCGTCGGCGT
>RFXC01000136.1 GCA_009921765.1 Betaproteobacteria bacterium
GGCGGTCAGCGCCGCCGTGCTGCGTCCGAGCGCGGGCTCCATCGCAAGCGTACGACCCGCGGCGCCGCTGATCGCGACATCGCCCACCACCAGACGGTTGAGCGCGGTATCGAACTGCTTGGCAACCGAGAACGACTGGACCCCCGAGAGCTTGAAGCTGTTGCTGTCGCCGGCAAGGAGGCTTGCGCCGAACACGATCGTTACATCATCGTTGGCCGCCGGGGTGATGCTGATCGGGCTTGAATTCGCGCTCGCCCCGCCGGCCAGACGCACGCCGCGGTTGAAGATCACCGAGGTTGCGCCCTCGATCACCAGCTTGCCACTGCCGAAGATCACCAGCTCGTCGGCAAAGGTGATCGTGCCGGTCGCGCGAATGGTCAGGTTGCCGTCGACGTAGACCCGATCCTGGAAGTTGACATCAACCGCCTCGGTGATCCGCAACGCCTCGAGTTCGATGATCCGGTTGACGGTGAGGCTGAATCCATCGCCAGAGCCTGTGGTGTCACCCAGGCTGGCCCGCGCCGCAGTGAGCACATCACCCGCCACATAGCCGCCACCCAGCGACTCGAGCGCAACCGAGGTGGCCACGCCATCGGTCACGACGATGTGCGCGGTGGCACCCGCGCCGGTGCCGCCCAGTAGCGGCACGCTGCTGTAGAGCCGGCCGACCGACGCCGTGGGCTCGAGCCCGGCTTGGGCCAGGCTGAGCACGATGGCGCTGCCCGATGCACTCGCCGAGCTGAGCTTCGCCCCCGCAGCATTGCCCGTCGCGCGCTCGGTGAGGAGCGACGCCACCTTCGCCGCGATGTTGGCGTAGGCCTGCTGCGCCGTCGCAACCCCGCCACCACCGTTGCCGTTGGCGGTGAGGTCCTTGGCGGTGACCGTGTACACCACATTGGTCTGCGCCACGCCGCGAACCACGACCTGGTCGCCCGCGACGAAGTTGCCGGACAACCTGAGCGTGGCGACCGTACCCTCGACCGCCAAGGCGACCGATCCGCGGCCGCTTTCGGTCGCGTAGCCTGCGCCACCGACAAAGCTGAAGTCGCCCTGCTCGAGGCTGCTGCCGATACCGCTGCCGATCCGGCCCTGGATCGTGATGTCGCCGCCCAGCGCGCGCAGCGTGAGCGAGTCGTCGCTGCGGTCGCTACCGTTGATCCGGCCGGTGACCGTGAGATCCGGCGTTGCAACGCTCACCACCCCGCCCGAACTGAGCGGAATGACGGTGGCGGTGACCGTGAAGTCGCCTTCGTTGCCTGCCTTGAGGCCCGTAAAGCGCACACCCGCACCCGTGCCATCGACCGTGGCGCGCGCGCCCGAGGCCGGGTTGGCGAGGGTTGCCGCGGCAGTTGCGCGCAGTCGCGCAGCAATGTTGGCAAGCGTCTGCGCAGCGCTTGCCGCGCCGCCGCCGCCCGCGCCGTCAACGGTGAGGTCGTTGGCACCGACAGTAAGCGTGATGTCGACCGCGGCTGCGCCCCGCACCGTAATCAGGTCGCCCACCGCAAAGTTGCCCGACAACTCGAGCCGGTACTCCTGCGCCCCCACGACCGCCGTGCGGGCGGTATCGCCCGCGGTCAGCGTGACATCGCCAAAGATCCGCAACGCGTCATTGATGTACAGGCCCTCGGTCATCTCGAGTTCGGTGCCGCCAGGCGCCGTGCCGTCGAACTCGGTGGTGTTGCCCGAGCCCTGGACCTCGGTCTTGGTGCCCTTAATCTTGCCGCCCACCCGCACCTTGCCACCATCGCCTTGCGCCTGGATCACCAGCGGCGTGGTCATGGCAAGCGCGGTTCCGGCGCCGCCCAGCGCAACCGGGTTTGAGCCTCCGGTTGAACCCACCACCAGCACCGGGATAGCGCTGACCTTCGAGGGGTCAAGGCTCACGCCCGAACCGCCACCGGCGCCACCGATCGAGATCGGCGCGCTGGCGTCGGAGGGTTTCAGTTGCAGGCCCTGACCCGCGTTGTCGGCCGCCATCTTCGCGAGCGCGGCCGCATCGAGTGCGCCATCAACTTTCTGCGCGGTGACGATCTGCGGCGCGCGATCTGACGGAATGACTTGCGCAAACTCGAACTTCCCGGCCGCCGCAGGGACCGCGCGCAGCCCGACCTCGGCAATCTGCACGGCGCCTTCGATGGCATCGCGACTCGATCCGAATACCAGCTTGTAGTAGCGGTAGGCGGTCCCGTTGGTGAAGGCAACGGCACTGCTTGCGCCGCGCTCGGCCAGCAGGTTGCTCGCCGCATTGCGTGCGAGTTCCACCCAGGCGTTGCTCGCCCACGCCAGATCGTCGTTCGATCCGTAGATCGACACGGTCATCGGATCGCGACCGGGTAGATCGGCAGCGCTGGTGAGCACCAGCTCGTTCGCCTTGGCCGCAGTTGCCAGCGTGAGCTTCATGCCGTTGCCGCTGTCGCCCACGCTCATGTAGCGGGTGCTTGAAAGCAGATCGATGGCACTGGCCGCGCCGCTCGCCGCGGTGGGTTGAGGCACGCTCAGTCGCGCCTCGGCGATCTGCACGCGGCCGGCCGCCGCGTCGCGAACGCCGTTGAAGACCACCTTGTAGTAGCGGTAGGCGGTGTTGTTGGTGAAGGTGGCATCAACCGTGGCGCCGCGTGTGGTCGGCAGATTGGTCGGCCGGTTCTCGGCGATCAGGGTCCAGCCGGTGTCGTTCCAGCCCAGATCATTGTTTGAGCCAAAGACCGTGAAGCTCGCTGGATCGCTGCGTGCATCGGTGCGCGCGGTGGTGAATGAAAGCGCCTTGGCCGCGGCCGGCTGGGCCAGCGTGAACTTGAGCCCCGCGTTGAGATCGCCCAGGTCGAAGCCCGGCTGAACGCCTGCCGGGGACACGGCGAGCGTCTGCGCCGCCTTGCCTGCGATCGAGCTGGTCACGGTGAATTTCAGCGAGGCCGCATTGCCCAGGTAAACAAGGCCGTCGGCGCGCGCCAGATAGCTGCGGAGCGCGGCCCAGGTGCCGCTTATCGCGCGAGCAGTGTCGCTGCCGTTGATCGTGATGCCGGGCGCCGGCTGGGCACGCATCACGCCGCCCTGGGCCCCGGTTTCAGTCACGGTGATGGTGAGCGTCTCGGTGCCATATCCGCCTGCCTGCTGAAGCTGCTGTGCGGCCTCGCTCGACAGGATTACCGGACGCGCTGCGGGCGCAATGAAGTTGGTGTCGGCGCGGTTGTCGTTGGCCGCTGCCGCACCGGAGCCTGACGGCGACAGCGCGGTGATCGGCGAGCCGCCGACCGCAGTGATTGCAGGCAGCGCGGCCAGCGCGGGCGAGGATGCCGCAGCGGTCGCAGCGAGCGCGATCGGCGCGCCGCCGTAGCGCAGCAGCTGGCCGTCAACCATGATCCGCTCCGACACGTCGAGCGTGAGCGCGCCCACGATCAGGTCGGACTCGATCGACAGGCGCTTGGCCACGATACGGACCTTGGTCTGGCCCAGATCCATCGGCAGGGTGTTGCCCTGCGCATCGGTAAAGCCCGCCAACCGGATGATGTCGCCCTGAATCACCAGCTGTCCGAGCGTTGCATCCCAGCGCACATCCTCGACGCCAGACAACATGCGGATCACGTCCGGCGCGCCATTCAACCCGACCTGTACCCGGCCAAGCCGAACCAGCGTGCCTTCGCCATTGGACTTCGCAGGCTGGGGCTTGAGCGCAAGCGTGAGCATGTCGTCGGCGAGCAGCGAACGCGTGCCATCGAACGCGTCCTTGAGCGTGAGCTGCCGCAGCGAACCATCGGGCGATACCGTGTTGCCCAGGTTGACCAGTGTCTTGTCGGCGCCTTCGGTCGCCACCACCGTCATGGGCGCAGCACCCAGACGGGTGAGCGTGAAGCTGTCGGCCTTGCTGCCCAGCCGGATGTCGTCAAGCGCAAAGCGCGACAGCCGCATGCTGGTGCCGTTCGGGTCGATCACCTCGAGACCGGTGCCGTTGAACACTGCGTTGATGGCGCTCGGACGGGTCACGTCCAGCGTGATCGTCTGCTGGCGAACATTCACCCCATCATCGACTCGCATCACGAGCGAACCCGCCGGGCGCGTGAGCATGGCCACGCCGCCGGTGGCAGTTGCCCGGACCGACAACGAACCCGCCGGATCGCCTTCGCGCGATTCGAAGCGGATCGTTGAACCGACAACCGTTACGTCGGCGCGCAAGCCCTGCGCGGCGAGCGCCTGCGCGGCCACCCGAGAGGCGATGTTCGCAGCCGCCTGCTCGGCGGTGGCAGCGCCACCCGTGCCGTCGCCCTTGACGGTGAGGTCGTTTGCGACCACGGTGTAGACCAGGTCGGCCGCGGCGATGCCGCCGATTCGGATGGTGCTGCCGGCCGCGAAACTGCCCTTCAACTCCAGACGGAACACGTCGGTGGCGGTGAAGGTGAGATTGCCCGGACGCGACAGATAGTCGGCAATGGTGTCAGCGGTGCCGGTGATGGAGAACGACTCGGCATCGGAATTGACCGACACACGCGGGAGCGAAATCGTCCGGTCGATCGACACGCGGCCGGTCTGCGCGCCGGTCAACCGGATGGAAACCGATTGCGCGTTGCCGTCGTAGAACACATTGCCGGCTGCGCCCAGATAGGCCTGGAGCGCAGGCGCGCTGCCTCTCAGCACTGCGCGCGCCGCGGTGGATGACGGATCCACCGTAATGCCCTCGCCGGCATCGATCGGCGCAAGGCTCAATCGCCCGAAGGGCATGTCCTGAAGCGCGGTATCGCCTGCACGCAGCGACACCTCGGCGATCTGCATCGCAGTCGCCTTGGCCGCATCGCGTACGGTCGGGAACAGGACCTTGTAGTAGCGATAGGCAGCCGGCTCGCCAGAAAGCGCCACGGTCGTGCTCGCGCCGCGCGCGGGTGCCGTCGCCGTGACCGCGCCGAAGGTGTTGCCGCTTGCAACGGTCTGCCAGCTGTCGGAGTTCCAGTCCGCTGAATCATTGGATCCGTACAGCACAAAACTCACCGGATCATTCGTCGCCGCGGCATTCGCGGTGGTAAACCGGATGGCATTGGCGGCAAGCGCAATCGGGTAGGCAAACACCAGCCCCGAGTTCGCCGTGTGGTAGTTCAGGTAGGCGGATGCGGCCTGGCCATCGACCGCATTGGCTGCAAGTGCGTTCGCAGGCGAATTGGAGCGGTCGGGCCAGGCGTTGGACGCGCCCGTGACCTTGACACCCACCGTCGGCACGCTGACGGTGGCGGTGAGCACATCGGGCAGACCCGCCGGAATCACCCGGTCCGAGGTCAGGGGCTGAACCAGTGTGTCTTCACCAAGGAGGTAACCCAGCCGGGCATAACTGGCCGTGTCGTATTCGGTGCCCACTCCCAAGAAGCCTTCCTTGGTGATGTTGCGCTGCTCGGCATGGCGAAGTTCAAAGTAGTAGCGCTTGCCTGCCAGGAGCGAAAGCTTCTCCGAACGCGCCGAGCCGCCTGCCTCGGTATCGAGAACAAGCTGCTTGAAGGTGCTGCCGCTGGTCACGCCGCCGCCCGAGGTTTCGAACCAGAGGCTCGCTCTGTCGTTCGCATCGAGATCGAACTGATAGGTGCCGCTTCGCTCGGGCACGAAGAAGCCCGAGAGCATCTGCCGCGCCGTGCCGTTGTTGTCGATCGACGGATAACCGAGCGCGAGCTCGCCGCTCCGAAGCGCGAGCCCGCCCGTGGGCCCGCCTTCGGCGCCGGTGACAAAGCCGCTGCCGCCACGATCGGCGGTGTAGGCCACACCGGTCACCAACAGGTCGTTCACCACCACATCGCGGTTGAGGCTCGCGTCGAGATAGCCGCCCTCGGGCGGGAAGAAGGTGACCGTCACCAGGCTTGAATCGGCATCGGCCACCGCACTGCGATCGAAGACCAGCTGTGTGGATTCGCCCGCCACCGCTCCGATCGCATCGGGCACCAACAGGCTTGGCGCCGCATTCACCGGCGTCACCGGCAGCGTGTACAGGCGGTTGTTGAGTCCGGCTGCGTAGAGCGTCTGTCCTTCGGCGTCGAGCTCGATAGCGGACCAGTCGATCGCGTCCACCTTGATGCCCAGGTCCGACATCATCCGCCAGCGGTTGCCACCTTCAGTGATCACCCACAGCCCGCGCGGACCCCCGCTTGCCGCAGCGGCAATGGTCTTGCCGTCGGCCGAAATGGTCACCGAGCTCCAGCCCGCTCTCAGATCACCCAACTCGCGCCACTGCCAGTCGGGCTGCTGCGTATCGGCAACATAGAGCTTGCCGCCGATCGCCAGCAGCCTGCCGAGGTTGCCGTTCAGGCCGGAGAGTTGCGCGCCGAGCGCCGCGAGGCGGATGCCTTCGCCCGCATTGGCGACCTTCTGGAAGGCGTTGTAGCCATCCCAGCGGGCCTTGAGCGCATCATGCTCCGACTGCACCGGGGCAATCTCGGCGCGCAGATCGGCAATCTGCTTCAGCGTCGCGGCCGAGCGGCCTGCGGCCGCCACCAGGAAGCGTCCGCTCGCATCGGAATCGACCGACACCCAGCTCTCGCCGGCAGGCACGCCGCGCATGGACTCGGTGAGCGTGATGGCGCCGTTGGCCGACACGGTGCCGGTGTAGATCAGGCTGCCGATCGCACCGTTGGCCGACGCCGCCGATGCAACGATCAGCTTCGTGCCGCTGGCATCGGTGGCAATCGCGCTCCAGTTGGCGTTGGCCGCGCCGGTCACAGACGACCAGTCGGCCGCACCCGCCTCGAGCACCCGGAGTTGTCCCGGGGTCTCGCGCGCTCCCTGGTCGTTGCGGTTGTAGAAATAGGTTTCGCGACTGGCCAGATCGGCCACCAGCAACCGGTTGCCGGCCAGCACCGCCGAGGCGCTGTAGCTGTCGCCGAGCGTGAGCGTGCTGGCAAGGTTGAGATCGATCGACGGACGGGCGAACTCGATCGTGTATGCCTTGTCGACATCGAGACGACCCGCACCGAGCGGATAGCTGCTCGCGCGATTGACCGCGAGCTTGCCGGCCCCCACAAAGATCGAGCGCGACTCGAGCACGCGATTGCTCGCAAGGCTGGTCGACACCATGGTGAGCGTGTTGGCCGAACCCGAGTAGCGAACCGCATCGGCCTGCGCCATCCAGGCCGACAGCGCGGCCCAGGTGCCGGTGACCGTGCGCGCGGTATCAGTACCGCCGATGGTGATGCCGTTGCCTGCTTTGGCGATGATCGCGCCACCTGCAGTGCCTGCTGCGCTGAAGGTGAGCATCAGCTGCTCGCTGCCAGCCGCCAGCCAGTTGGCGGGCATCACCTGCGGTGCAGCCTCGTTTGCCTTGCTCACGCCCACCTGCACGAAGTCGCCGCCGCCGCCTTCCTTGTGCAGCACTTCGAAGCGATAGAGGCGGCCCTTCTCGAGCGTGATTGCAGCCGATTTCTGCGAGGCGTTCTTGGTCCAGGCGCCCGCCGTGACCGCACCCTCGATGAACGCAACCCGGGTCAGTGCGCCCGTGCCGGTACCGCTGGTATCAACCCACAGTTCAGCCGTGTCGTCGGCCGCCACCCACAGACGGTAGCTGCCGCTTTCGGGCGGAGAGATCCAGCCCGACAGGCGTTCGCCGTAGGCGTCGCGGTTGGGCGTGATTTCAAGCTTGCCAGTGACCCGCTCGACCGTACTCGGTGCGCCCGCATAGCGCGCATTGCCGGTCAAGTCGGACACGCGCGTGCCGCCCACATCGGCCCAGCGCTCGACGCGGAAGCTGCCGGCCGCGATCGGATCGCCTGCGAGCGGCGCAGACCCGATCGGCGCCGTGCGCGGCTCGGGCAACGCGGCGCTCACCCGCATCTCGAGGCTCTGGCCGTTGGTGCGCGCCTGAACATTGCCGCTGGTGCTGAGATACGCATGCACCGCATGGATCGAGCCGGTGAGCGTGCGCACCGCGCCACTGCCGCCGATCGTGATGTTGGCGGACGGCGCAAGCACCACCTCGCCGTACGGGACCTGCTCAATCGGCTGGCCTGCCGAGAGCAGCCGCGCCTCGGAAACATGCACAAAGCGACGACCGTCGGCGCTCGTGCCCTTGGTCTCGGTGAACACGAGCTTGTAGAACCGGAAGGCGCCTGCATTTTCAACCGCCACCGTGCTCGATGCGCCGCGATCGTTGGCAAGCCCGGTCTCGCCCTCGTCGATCAGCGACCAGCCCTGCGCGTTCCAATCGCCGCTCGCGTTCGACCCCCACAACTGCCAGCGCTTGGGATCCCACTGCCAGATGTCGTCATTGGTGCGGGTGCTGAGCTGGATCGCATCAACCGACACCGGTTGTGGCGCACTGAACACCAGCCCGCTTCCCGGACCATCGGTGTTCAGGTACTTGGTGCCGGTGTTGCCGTCGGCAACGTTGGCTGCGACTTCGTTCGCAGGCGAATTGGCCTTCGAACCCGACGCATTCGAGCCGCCCGTCACGACCACACCCCCCGCGGGCGCGGACAGCGTGACCGTGATCTGCGAGGGCGTATCGGCGATCAGCCAATTGGACGGAATCGGCGCAATGGTGGTGGTGCCCGCCTTGGCGTAGCCCACGCGTATGTAATCGCCGAAGCCAGCCTCCTTCAGGAGCGCCTCGAAGCGATAGAGCTTGCCCTTCTCGAACGTGATCGCAGCCGATCTCTGGACGGGCGTCTTGGTCCATTCGCCCGCGTTCACCGCGCTCGTGACCTGGGCAACGCGGGTGAGGCTGCCCTGTCCGGTGCCGGACAGGTCAACCCACAGTTCGGCCGAATCATCGGCCGTCAGATACAGATTGAAGCTCCCCGTCTCGGTGGGCGCGAAATAGCCCGAGACCCGCGCGCCGTAGTTGTCGCTGTTCGGGCTGACGATGAAGCCAGTGTCGGCCCTGACGGCAACTTCGCTGACCGAGGTGCTGCGGTTGGGGAAGAGCGCCGAACTGGTCAGCGCGGTGAGCGCCGTGCCACCGATGTCGCTCCACATCTCGAGCGTGACCGAGCCGCTGGCAAGCGACGGCACGACGGTAGACGTCGACAGCGCCTGGGTGCCGGCAACCCGCACCTGAAGCTGCGTGCCCATGCCGGTAAATTCAACATTGCCGACCGTGTTCAGGTAGCGGTGGAGCGCATGCACGTTGCCCGAGAGCGTGCGACTGACGGCATCGCCCGAGATCGTGATGCCGTTCGCCGACTTGGCACTGACCGACCCGAACGGCACGGCCGCGAGCGACACGCCCGAACCAGACAGCGTCACATCGGCGATCTGCATGCCCGAGGCGCGCGCTGCATCGCGCAGCGTCGGGAACACGACCTTGTAGAAGCGGTAGGCGGTGTCGTTGTCGATTGCGATGTCATTGGCCGAGCGGCGCGCGGCGCTCAGGCCGGTATCGCCTGAGGCGACCTCCACCCAGCTGTCATCGCTCCAATCCGCCGACTCGTTCGAGCCGTAGAGCACGAACCGCATCGGGTCGCGCTCGGGCGCATCGCCCGCCGTCACCAGACGCAGCGTGTCGGCCGCATAGGCCTGCGGATAGGCAAACACCAGCCCGGTGTTGAGCTTGTCGCGGTTGAAGTACTTGCTCCCCGCATCACCGTCGAGCACGTTGAGCGGCCCATCGCTCGAGGGCGAGTTGGCCTGACCGGGCACGGCATCGGAGCCGCCCAGCACCACCACGCCGCCTGCCGGCGCGGTGAGCGTGACCGAGAGCTGCGTGGGCAGATCGGGCAATACCCAGTTTGCGGGCAGCACCTGCACGGTGCTCGAGCCTGCCTTGGAGTAACCGACCCGGACAAAGTCGCCGCCCGAGCCTTCCTTCATCAGGATCTCGAAGCGGTACAGACGGCCGCGCTCGAGCGTGATGCTGGCCGACTTCTGCGATGCGTTCCGGGTCCAGTCGCCCGTACCCACCGCCGAGTCGAGCGATGCCACCCGGGTGAGCGGACCGGTGCCGTCAACCGACAGATCGAGCCACAACTCGGCCGAATCGTCGCCGGTAAGGTAGAGATTGACCGCACCGCTCTCGGCGGGCGCGAGATAGCCGCTCACGCGCGCGCCATAGTTGTCGCCGCCCGGGTTCACAAAGAAGCCGTTGTTGCCCGCGGCATCGACCGGCTGCAGCGCGATTTCGCGGACCGAGCTCGAGTTGCCGGGATAGTTCGGAGACGTCTTGAGTGCAGAGAGTGCGGTACCGGCGAGGTTGTTCCAGGTTTCAACCGTGACCGCACCCGACGGCAGGGCCGGCGCGAGCGTGACGGGCGCCACGGTGTCGCTTGCACCCGCAACGCGCACATCGAGCGACCGGGCATCGCCGGTGAAGCGGATGTTGCCTGGCTGCGTGAAATAGGCATGGAGTGCAGGCAACGTGCCGGTGAAGGTCCGCTGCGTGCCCGTGCCGCCTACCGTGACATTGAGCCCGCTCACCACATCGCCCGTGATGACGCCGGTTGAGCCGAGCGGCACGCCGAGCGTGACCGTCATTTGATCGGGCGTGTGACCGGCAACCAGCCAGCTGCCCGGAATCACCTGGACCGCAGTGCTGCCTGCCTTCGAATAGCCGACCTGAACAAAGTCGCCACCGAAGCCTTCCTTATGCAGCACTTCGAACCGGTAGAGCTTGCCTTTTTCGAGCAGCACCGGCGCCGTGCGCTGGCCCGCAGTCTGGGTCCAGTTGTTGCGTCCCACCGCCGATTCAACCGCTGCCACCTTCGACAGCGCGCCCTCGCCGGTGCCTGACGAATCCAGCCAGAGCTCGGCGGTGTCATCACCCGCAATCCACAGCTGGTAGCTTCCGGTTTCGGGCGGGGTGATCCAGCCCGAGATCCGGTCGCCGTAGCTGTCGGCCTTGCCGGTGTAGTCGAAGGCGCCGCTCATCTCGGCCAGGCGCGTGGCCGGCAAGGAGAAGCCGCTGCTCGAGAAGGTCAGGTCCGACACCTTGGTGCCGGCAATGTTCTCGTAGAGCTCGACCGTTGCAGCGCCGCCCAGGAACGGCGAGCCTTGCAGTGCAATCGCCTGCGTGGTTTGCCAGGTCTTGCCGCCGTCGGCAGAGTTCACCACGCCGCCGCCTGCGACGGTGGCTACGATCGTGAGCCCGTCGTCAGACAGGGCAACCGACGAGTAGTCGACCCCGGTCGGGGCGCCGGCCGCGAGCGTCCAGCTGATGCCGCCATCCTCCGACAGGTAGATGCCGCCGACTGCAGCGTCGGGACCGGTGCCGTTCATCGACACCGCCACCTGGCGCACCGGCGAAATCGCGATGTCGGTCCAGCTCGACACCTCTGCGGTGGCTGCGCCAATGCGGATGGTGCTGCGCACCGTGTTGAGGTTGGAGTCGGAGCGGATCTCGACCGACAACCGCTCCTCGGTGGCATCCCCCGCAAAGTTGTAGCGAACCTTGCCCACCTTGGTGAAGTAGGCATTGAGCTTGTCCAGGCGGCCGGTGAAGATCCGCTCGGTATCGCTGCCACTTACCGTCACGCCATCGCCAGACTCCGCGACAACCGCACCGCTGCCCACCCGCAGGGTGACGCTCAGGTCGCGGTCGGCCGGACCGCCAAACGGCTTGCCGTAGAAGATGATGTTCGAGGTGAACTGCGTCTCGCCCACCGGGCGGATTGCGCCGAACTCTGTCGGGATCGATACCGTGGGAAGGCTTGCCGGCGGCCCCGCCAGCGCCATGAGGGAGGCCGACAGACGGCCCGAGAAATCAAGGTCGGACAGTTCCTCGTCGGTCTCGCCCAGGATC
>RFXC01000137.1 GCA_009921765.1 Betaproteobacteria bacterium
AATTCATGTAAAGCCTCGCAAGAAAACTCAACCTCGCCCCGGCAGGCCCAAGCTGGGCACGGGCGCCAACGGTGCGGCAGAGGTTTCGCCGCTGCGGTAACGCGGGTGTGTCTGTGATCTCCGATGCCGTCATCAATCACATGGCGCAAACTCTGCCTTACAACCAGACCGAGGCCGGTTCTGGCAGCTGATTCATCGCGAGCCCCGCTTCGATGATCGGCCGATAGCCGGTGCATCGGCAGAGATTGCCGGAGAGCGCATCGAGCACCGCTTCGCGGTCGGCGTCGGGTCGGGCAAGCCAGAGCCCGAAGAGCGACATCACAAAACCAGGCGTACAGAAGCCGCACTGCGAGGCATGGCAGTCGACCATCGCCTGTTGCACCGGATGGAGGGCTTCCTGGGGCGCGCTCAGGCTTTCGGCCGTGACCACTTCGCGCCCATCAACCGTTGGCAGCATGCGGATGCAGGCATTGACCGCGCGGTAATCGATTCGATCGCCCGCTGCCTCGCCCAACACCACGGTGCAGGCACCGCAATCGCCCTCGGCACAGCCTTCTTTCACGCCATGGCGGCCCAGCCGGTCGCGCAGGCACTGAAGCAGCGATTCGGTGGGGGGCGGATCAGGGATCTCGACGGTCTTTCCGTCGAGAATGAAGCGGACGGTGGCGGTGGAAGGTGTCATGCGGTCTGATGTGAATCGGTTCGACTATAACCAGACGGCGCGGCGCTTGCCAGTGAACCCCGATCCGGCGCGGGGAAGACCGCTTGTGTAAAGTGGCAGCTTGCCCCTTCTGGAGACTTCCATGGACATCAATCGCCCGGACATCCTCGCCGAAGTCGAGGCCGTGTTCGCCCGCTACGAAGACGCCCTGGTCAACAACCGCGTCGAGGTGCTCGATGAACTGTTCTGGAATTCGCCGCTCACAGTGCGCTATGGCGCGGCCGAAAACCTGATCGGTATCGAGCAGATCCGGGCGTTCCGGAATGCCCGGCCGGCGGTCGGCCTTGCACGAACCATTGCCAACACCGTCATCACCACCTACGGTGCCGACTTTGCCACGGCCATGACCGAATTCCAGCGCGACGACCCCAACAAGGTGGGTCGGCAAAGCCAGACCTGGGTGCGCACGCCCGCTGGCTGGCGGGTGGTGGCCGCGCACGTCAGCGTCATCGCAAAGCCGCAGGCCTGAGCCTGGCCCGCGAGGGCGACGGGGCATCGCATCATGCTGATCAACTGCGTCGTCTATCAGCAGGGTCACAAGCTCGCTGACATCGATCCGGGGGACATTGCCGAATGGCTGGCGCGGCCCGGCTGTCTTGTGTGGGTCGCCCTGCGCGACCCGGGGCATGACGAACTCGAGAGCATGCAGGAGGCGTTTGGTCTGCATGAGCTTGCGGTCGAGGACGCACGGAAGGGGCACCAGCGACCCAAGCTCGAAGCTTACGGCGACAATCTTTTTCTGGTGATGCACCTCCTTGAGAGCGGCCCGAATCACGAAACGCTGGAGGGTGAGGTTTCAGTATTTGTCGGGCCCAATTTTGTGCTGTCGGTGCGCAATCGCAGCAATCGCGATTTTCTGGGTGTGCGCGCCCGAAGCGAGCGCGAGCCGCATCTGTTGCGCCACGGTCCCGGTTATGTGCTTTATGCGCTGCTCGATGCCGTGGTCGATCGCTATTTCCCGGTTTTGGATGCCATCGAGACCGAGCTCGAAGAGGTCGAGCACCAGATTTTCGAGCGCGGCTCGGCTCGCCAGAGCATCCAGCAGCTCTACCACCTGAAGCAGCGGGCCGCGCAGCTTCGCCACGCGGTCGCTCCGCTCCTCGAGGAAACCGCGCGGCTCCACGGCGGACGCGCCCCCCCGGTATGCCTGCCGGTGAGCGACTATTTCCGTGACGTGCACGACCATCTCTCCCGTATTCTCACCGCCACCGAGGCCATCCGCGAGACCATCGGCACCGCGCTTCAGGTCACGCTTGCGATCGTCACCATCGAGGAGACCGATACCACCAAGAAGCTGGCGGCGTGGGCTGCGATCTTCGCGGTCCCCACCGCGTTGGCAGGAATCTGGGGCATGAACTTTGATGCAATGCCCGAGTTGCACTGGCGCTGGGGCTATCCAATGGCCCTTGCCGTCATCGCCCTGAGCACCAGTGTCTTGTACTGGCGCTTCAAACGGTCCGGATGGCTTTAAGGGGCTCCGCGGAGATCAGGGGGCCTCACGAAAACAGTGCCGGACTGGTACGCGGGCGCGCCAAGCGAGTAGACTTGGCGGAAAGTGCATCAAAAAGCGCCATCCATAGGCGCAACCGGAGGATAAAACCGTCACTCTGGAGCCTCCTCAATGAAACCTGAACACAACCCGATCTTCTCGCTGGTGGGTCGCGTCCTGATCGCGGCGCTGTTCATCCCGGCCGGTGTCACCAAGCTGTTCGGATACCCCGGCCTGGTGAACTACATCGCTGCGGCAGGTCTCCCCCAGCCTCAACTCGCTGCGGTCATCGCCATCGGGATCGAAATTCCGCTGGGCATCGCCCTGCTGCTCGGTTGGCAGACCCGCAAGGTGGCGGGCGTACTGGCCGCCTTCACATTCATCGCCACCATGTTCTTTCACCAGTTCTGGGCGGTTCCCGAGGCGCAGAAAATGGTCCAGCACCTCATGTTCTGGAAGAACATGGCGATTGTTGGCGGGCTGATGATGATGGCTTCCCTCGGAGGCGGCGCCTGGAGCCTTGACAACTGGCAGGCGGCTCGCCGCGCCGGATTGTCGCCCGCGGCCGCCTGAGTCCGCTACGGGGCCGCATGATGTGCTCGAGCGCCTGCTCGAGCGCCCCGATCCGGTAGGGCTGACCGATCACCCACGGATGCAGCGACACCGCCATCACCCGTCCGCCCTGCGCGGTGGTCTCGCGGTAAAGCGTATCGAACTGATCGATCAGCGCATCGCGGAAATCGTCTTCGGTGTGATGGTTGTTGATGAGGATGGTGTAGTCGTCGATATCGCAGGGGTGCGGCATGGCTACCAGCTCGCGGCCAGCCGCGCTCATGCGGTAGGGCATGTCGTCGTTCACCCAGTCGCAGCAGTAGTCGAGCCCGGCCTGCGCAAGCAACTCGAGCGTGGCCGCTGACTGCGACTTGGCCGGAGAAAGCCAACCGCGTACGGGCTGACCCGAGGCCTGTCGCAACGTCTCCAGGGTGCGGGTGACGAGTTGTTGTTCGTCCTCGCGCGACAGCCCCGCGTGATGCAGGTGATCCATGTCGAGGCCATTGGCGATCACCTCCCAGCCCCAATCACCGCAGTGGCCAATCAGGGAGGGATAGCGGGCGGCAACTGCCGCATTCACGGCCGCCGTGGCCGGGATGCCGTGCTGCGCCAGCGCCTGCGCCACCCGATACACGCCCACCCGATTGCCGTAGTCGCGCAGCGTGTAGTGGCGCAGGTCGGGGTAAGCCGTGACCATTGCACCCGGCGGCTTGAACGGTACGCCCTTCATGTTGAGCGGAAACCATTCGAGGGCCACCGTGATCCAGAGCGCGATTCTGGCCCCGCCCGGCCATGCCACGGGCTGACGCTGCGGCAGTGGCGACCAGGAATACAGGTCGTGATCCATGCCATAGCGGCGCATGGGGTATTGCAGATACGAATCGGGCATGCTCATCACAGTGCTCCAATCGGCTGACCGGCCGCAGCGAAGGCGTCGTGGTAGTGCTCGTTGAAGTACTGGGCGATCTCGCGTCCGGTGGCAAGCCACACCTTGTCGTGACGCGTGATGTAGTCGAGCGCCTCTTCGAAGGCCGCCATGCGATAGGGCTGGCCCACCAGATAGGGATGGAGCGGAATGCACATGACCGTGCCCGACTGCTCACCCTCGCGGTAGAGCCGGTCGAACTGACGCTTCAGGATGTCGCCATAGCGGCGCGGCGACACCAGATTCACGTTGTAGACGATGACGTCGTTCATCTCGAGCGAATACGGGATGCTGGTGAGGCGCCCCTTCTTCACCTTCACCGGACCGGGCTGGTCGTCGTGAAACAGGTCGCACACATAGGTGAGGCCCATGTCTGCGATCAGATCCATGGTGTTGTCGGTGTAGGTGAGCGCAGGGGCCAGCCAGCCATCCAGCTTCTGCCCGGTGTACTTCCGGATGGTGTCGATGGAATCCTGGATGACCGCGCGTTCCTGTGCCTCGTCGAGGCCAAACAGGTAGCGTGTGTTGTAAGTGCCGTGCGAGTAGAACTCCCAGCCCCGGTCGGCGCAGGCCTGGATGATTTCCGGGTGGTGCTCGCACATGGCCACATTCAACGACACGCTGCCGCGCATGCCGCAGCGGTTCATGGCATCGAACATGCGCCAGAAACCGGCCCGGTTGCCGTAGTCACGGTAGGCGTAATTGAGCACATCGGGCGCAGGCCGCGCCCAGGCGGCACGCGCGGGGTTTCGCTCGGGGTAGAGCTCATAGAACTCGATATTGGGGGCCACCCAGAACGCCACGCGGGCATCGCCCGGCCAGCGGATTTTGGGCCGGCCGGCGTAGGGCAGATGATCATAGAAACCAGGATCGGCTTTCACGCTGTCACTCCGCTCATGCGCCCACGCGCTTCAATTGCTCGAGTGTCTCGGCAACCGACAGCACATCGGCGTATTTGATTGCCATGTCGTAGAGATTGGCGAAATGCGGCCCCTCATGTTTGTCGGCCACGCACTCCTCGGGAACAATGGTCCGGTAGCTGCGGGAGAGGCTGTCCACCACTGTGGCGCGCACACAGCCCGAGGTGGATCCACCAGTGACCACCACCGTATCGACGCCGTGAAAATTGAAGACCGACCCCAGATTGGTCTCGAAAAAAGCCGACGCCATGCGCTTGTTCACGATGATGTCGCGCTGATGATCGATCTGAAGACGATCATCGAACTCGGAGCGGCGGCTTCCCACTTTGATGTTCTGAAGCGAATCGGGCGTGTTGCTGCGCGTACCCCAGACGCCGCAATCTTCGCCGGAGTCCATATAGGCGACATAGGTCCAGACCACCGGGAACCCGCGCGCGCGAAACGCCGCTGCGAGTTCGTTCACGTAATGGAGCTGCTTCGGATCGGTTTCATACGCAGTGGCGAACTCGCCCACACAGGTGTAGGCCTTCTGGAGGTCGACGTTGATCAGTGCGGGCTTGCGGCCGAAGCCAAAGCGCTTGCGGGTGTTGGTTGCCTTGAGCTCGGTGTAGAGCTGCCGGCTGGATTTGTCGGAGAGTTCCATGGCTCGTGCCTCGAGGGGAAAGTTGGATTCTAGCGATTGGGGGCAGCCATTCTGGCGATCAGCCGCCCGCCACGCCCTGGGTATTGACGTAGAGGGAATAGAGCGACTGGCTCGCTGTCATAAACAGCCGATTGCGCGCTGGACCGCCAAAACAGACGTTCGCGCAACGCTCGGGCAGACGGATCCGGCCAATCAGCCTGCCTTCGGGCGAGAACACATGCACGCCGTCGAGATCGTCACGACCCATCCCCCAGCCACACCAGAGGTTGCCGTGAACATCCACCCGAAACCCGTCGGGCGTGCCAGGGCCGGCGTCGATGAAAGTGCGCTTGCCCGACAGCACGCGACCGTCGGCGCTGACATCGAAGGCGAGAATCAGTCGATTGGGGCGGGCGCGCGACTCCACCAGGTAAAGAATGCGCTCGTCGGGCGAAAACGCGAGTCCGTTCGGCCCGCGAATATCCTCTGCAACGGCCTCGACCTCGCCGCTCACCGGATCGATCCGGTAGACATTCTGTGGCAGCTCGGGCTCGGCGCGGTGCCCCTCATAGTTGCCAAGAATGCCGAATGGCGGATCGGTGAACCAGATCGAGCCATCCGATTTGACCACCACGTCGTTGGGCGAGTTGAGGCGCTTGCCCTGATAGCGATCGGCGAGCACCGTGATCGAACCGTCGTATTCAGTACGGATCACCCGACGGCCACCGTGCTCGCAGGTCACGAGCCGGCCCTGCCGATCACGCGTATTGCCATTGGCAAAGTTCGAGGGGCCACGAAACACCGACACTGCGCCGGTCGACTCCTCCCACTTCATCACGCGGTTGTTCGGCAGGTCGCTCCAGAGCAGGTATCGCCCATCGCCGAACCACACCGGCCCTTCGGCCCATCGGAAGCCGGTAGCGAGCCGCTCGACCGCGGCACTGTAAAGCCGAAACGGCTCGAACGAAGGATCAACGACTTCAATGGCCGGATCCGGATAGCGCGGGCTGGGCTGCCACATTTCGGGGCTCCTCATCAGGGGGCGGGCGAGCGGACGATACACCAGCCGCTGTACGATGCTCAAACTGCGAATCACATCCAGTTCAGGGAGACCTTGTGATGAAAAAAGTGATGATCACCGGCGCCGCCGGGCTGATTGGGCGCATGCTGCGCGCGCGCTGGAGGAATCAGTGGGCGTTGGTCCTCGTCGATCGCGCCGAGATGGATCCGGCGGGGCCCCATGAAACCGTGGTGCGCTGCGACCTCTCCGACCATGACGCCATGCAGCGCGCCATGCAGGGGGTCGATGCGGTGGTGCATCTGGGCGGCATTTCCACCGAAGCTTCCTGGGCAGACATTCGCGATTCCAATATCGAGGGCTGCTATCAGACCTTCGAGGCGGCGCGGCTTGCGGGCGTGCGCCGCATCGTGTTTGCGTCGTCAAACCACGCCATCGGCTTCTATCCGCGGAGCACCCCTCTCACCGGCGCCGAGCCGGTTCGGCCCGACACCCGTTATGGCGTATCCAAGGCGTTTGGCGAGGCGCTCGCGAGTTACTACGCCGACAAGTTCGGGCTCAGCGCGGTGTGCCTGCGAATCGGCACCGCGCGCTCGCCCGACGAGCCGGGCGAGTTGCGGCATCTCTCCACCTGGATCAGCCATCGGGATCTCGCACACCTGATCGAGCGCTCCATCGAAGCGGATGTGCATTTTGAAATCGTGTTTGGCGCCTCGAACAACCGGGAGGGATGGTGGCCTGACGACGCCCAGCGCCGGATCGGCTACCGTCCGCAGGACAGCGCAGACGACTGGCGCGGTCAGGTCACTGAACACGCGAACGACCGCGACCCCATCGCGCGCAGCCTGCAGGGCGGCATTTACTGCTCGTGGGAGAACACCCGGGGCGCCGCCCCGCGCTAAAGGATCGGGCGCGCGGGCGGCACGCGCGCCGCCCCGGGCCGACGGTTCTCGGCCAGTCTTTCAGGCCTCGACCGCAGCGCCCCAAGCGGCTACACTCAAAGCGCGCCGTCGGGCGGGCCTGCCCCGGACACCTAAAAGAACACTTCAGGAGACCAGCATGCAACGTAGAGCCTTCGTCGGGGCGGCAAGCGCCGCTGCCGTTTCAAGCTTCGGAATCATCGGCCGCGCCCAGGCACAGGCCATCACGCTGAACGGCGCCTCGCAGTTCAACGACGAGCACCCCTACACGATGGCGATGCAGCGCTTCGCCGACCTGATCAAAAAATATTACGACCAGCCGGTCAACTTCACCCTCCACAAGAACAGCTCGCTGGGCCTGGAGAAGCAGTACGTCGAATACATGGCGGCCGGCAAGGCTGTGGATTTCGCGGTGGCCTCGCCCGCCCACATGTCCACCTTCTCGAAGGCTGCGCCCTTCATTGATGCGCCATTCCTGTTCCGCGACCTGCCCCACTGGAAAAAGGTGATCGATCAGGATCTGTTCAAGCCGATCGCCGACGACATCGCCAAGCGGGCGGGCGTGATGCTGATCGGCTACGGCGGCGGCGGCGTGCGCAACATCTTCGCCAACAAGGCGGTGAGCAACCTGGCAGAAATGAAAGGGCTCAAGGTCCGTGTACAGGGCGCTCCCATCTGGAGCAAGACCTTCGCCGCGGCGGGCATGGCCCCCACCGTCATTGCCTACAACGAGGTCTACAACGCCATCCAGAACGGCGTGATCCAGGCGGGTGAAAATGAAGCCGCCGGGGTCGAGCAGATGAAGTTCTTCGAGGTGGCGCCGCAACTCAACATGACGCAGCACGCCATCACCATCCGGCCGCTCTGCTTCTCGGTCAAGACCTTCCAGCGACTGCCCAAGGGCCTGCAGGACGCGGTCATGCGGGCCGGCAAGGAAGCAGGGCTTTACGGCGGCGAGCTCGAATCGGGTAGCGACGGCCAGCGCCTGGAAACACTGGAAAAAGCGGGCAAACTGAAGCGCGTCACATTCAATGACCGTGCTGGCATGAAGAAGCTCGTCGATCCGGTCATGGCGGCCTACGCCAAGGAAATCGACGCACTCGCCGTCTACGAGAAAATCAACGCCGCATAAGCCGGGCTGCCGCTCATGACCGATGCTCCCCGGGCGGCACGCGGTGTCTGGCGTCGGGTCGCCGACGCCTGGTACCGCGTGCTCTGCGCTCTCATGGTCACGGCGCTGGTGGTGCTGCTGGTGCCTGTATCCCTGCAAATCCTGTCCCGACACACCGAGCTGATCCCGAGCTACATCTGGACCGAGGAGCTCGCGCGGCTGATGTTCATCTGGACCGTAATGATCGGCGCCATGGTGGGCATGCGCGAGCGCACGCATTTCGTGGTGGATGTCTGGCCAACGCTCTCCCCTCGTGCCAACGCGAGGGTGGAGCTGCTTTCAGGCGTCGGCATTCTGGTGTTCGCCGCAGTGTTTGTGTATGGCGGCTGGGAATTCACCGAGTTCGCCCTCTATCGCATCTCGGAGCTTGCAGAGCTCCCGCTCTGGACCATTCACATGGCGTGGCCGCTTCTGGGCCTCACCTGGCTGCTCTTCCAGGGCGAGCACATGATTGACATGCTGCGCGTTCTTCGATCGGCCGACACCGCCCGGAACTAAACCATGGGTCAGCTTCTGTTCTCGCCGGGGCAGGCAGCGGCGCTGCTTTTTGGCGTCTTTTTCCTGTTGCTCGCACTCCGAGTCCCGGTCGCGGTGGCGCTGGGCCTTGCCTGCCTGCCAATGCTCGCGCTCGAGCCACAGCTGTCGCTCATGCTGCTGGTGCAGGAAACCTTCAACGCCTACAACTCGTTCATCCTGCTGGCGGTGCCTTTTTTCCTGCTCACCGCCAACCTGATGAACATCGGCGGCATCACCGACCGATTGGTGCGACTCTCGCGCGCACTGGTGGGGCGCATGCCAGGCAGCCTTGCGCAGGTCAACGTGGTGCTGTCGATTTTCTTTGCCGGCATCTCCGGCTCTTCCACGGCCGACGCAGCCAGCCAGGGCAAGATCTTCATCGAAGCGCAGGTGAAGGAAGGCTACGACATCAGCTTTTCGGTCGCGATCACCGCTGTATCGGCGGTGATGGCGGTCATCATTCCGCCTTCCATCCTGATGATCGTCTGGGGAGGCGTGCTCACCACCTCGATCGGCGCGCTGTTTCTGGCTGGCATCATCCCCGGCCTCCTGATCGGCCTGGTGCAGATGATCACCGTGCATGTCTACGCGGTTCGGCGCGGCTATCCCACCTACGCAGGCGCGAGTGGCGGCGAGATGCTGAGGGCATTCTGGGTCGCCGTTCCGGCGCTCATGACACCGGTCATCATCATCGGCGGAAAAATCTTCGGCTGGTTCACGGCAACCGAATCAGCTGCGGCGGCAGTCATCTACGCCGCGGTGCTGTCGGTCATCGTGTACCGAGAGATGAATCTCAAGGGCCTCTATAGCGCGCTCCTCGACACCGGCCGGTTGGCGGGCGTCACGCTGTTTTGCGTGGGTACCGCAAGCGCGTTTGGCTGGATCATGGCCTACTACCAGATCCCGCAGTCGCTCCTTGCCAACATCCTCAGCTGGGGCATGGGTCCGATCGGCGCGGGGCTTTTCATCGCCTTCGTGTTCCTGGTGGTGGGCTGTTTTCTGGATGCCATCCCCGCGATCATCATCGTGGGTGCCATCCTGCAGCCGCTCGCCAAGTCAGTGGGCATGGATCCGGTGCACTTCGCCATGATCGGCATTGTGTCGCTCGCATTTGGCCTGGTCACGCCGCCCTACGGCCTCTGCCTCATGATTTCATGTGCCATCGTGAACGTACGCATGCGCGATGTGCTGAAGGACGTGACAATCATGCTGCTGCCAATGCTTGGCGTGCTGCTGCTGGTGATCATCTGGCCGCAGGTATCGCTCTTCCTGCCTGGGCTGATTTCCCCCGATATGCTCAAGTAGGCGCCGCGCCTACACCATCAGGTATTTTTGCCGCACCTCGGGCTCGGCAGCGAGCTGCGCCGGCGTGCCCTGATAGGGGATTTCACCTTTCTCGATGATGTAGACCCGATCGGCGAGTTCGTTGGCAAAGCGCAGATTCTGCTCGCTGATGAGCACTGTCTGACCCGCCTGCTTCAATCGTTTGAGCTGCTTGAGAAGCGCATCGACCACGAGCGGGGCGAGCCCCTCGGATGGCTCATCGAGCAGGATGAGGTCGGGGTTGCCCATGAGTGTGCGGGCGATGGCAACCATGCGCTGCTGCCCGCCGGAGAGCGCGCTCGCCCGCCGATCCAAGAAATTTCGAACATCGGGGAACAGTTCGAGTACGGCGTCAATCGTCCAGTTCGAGGTGCCCGAGCGCGAGGCCATGCGCGCCGCCTCAAAGTTTTCAGCGACCGTGAGCGAAGTGAACAGCCTGCAGTCCTCGGCAATGAAACCCAGCCCTGCACGGCAGATTTCAAAAGGCTCGGCGCCTGCAAGATCCCGGCCGCGAAATTCGATCCGACCGCTGCGCGGCGGCACCAGCCCCATGATGGAGGAAAGCGTGGTGGTCTTCCCCGCTCCGTTGCGCCCGAGAAGCGCCACCACCTCGCCCTGCCCCACCTCGAGATCGATCCCGAAAAGCACGCGGCTGTCACCATAAGCCGCGTGCAAGCCCTGCACGCTGAGGAGTGCCATATCAGCCGGCCTGCCGGCTGCGGCGATCAACTGCCACGCGCGCGAAGCAGTTCAACACAGGGACGGGCCACCGACTCGGTATTGAAGGCCTTGACATCGCCCACGCCAATGCCATCGGGCAGCGACGGGTCGCGTTTGACCGTTCCGACATAGAAGTTGTAGAGCGCCATGTTGTCGCAAGCGCGGACCGTGGTCATTCCGGTGGGGCCTTCGAAACTGACCGTGGACATGGCCTGCACCACCTTGTCGACATCGTCCGCGGTGCCCGCCTTGCGGATGGCCTCGGTGACCATCTTGCCCGCCACATAGCCCACGGTGGTGGGGCCGGTGGGATAGGACTTCATGCGCTTTTCGATTTCGGCTGCAAACGACTTCGACTTGGCAGAATCGAGCGCATAGAACGGATACCAGACCGTGCCTGCAGTGCGAGCAGGCAGTGAGTCTTTGACCGAGCTCATCTTGACCAGATCAAGGCCGTGGGTGAAAAACTCGACCTTGCCGCCTGCAAAAAGGCCAAAGTCGCGAGCCGCCTTGAGGAAGTTGATCAGGTCGGCGCCGAAGCCGCCGTTCACGATCATGTCCACCGGCCGTGCCTGGAGTGCGGTGACGTGCGCGGAGAAGTCGGTGGCGCCAAGCTTGGACCATTCCTGGCGGACCACGGCGATGTCCGGGCGCGCCACTTTGAGGGCCGCGATGAAGTCCTGGATGAAGTGCTGGCCGTATTCATAGTCGGGCGCGATGGTGGCGATCCGCTTGATGTCGGGGCGTCCCTTCAGGTATTCGGCGATGACGCTGCCGATCTCGA
>RFXC01000138.1 GCA_009921765.1 Betaproteobacteria bacterium
CCAGTCCTCCGTAGAAGGCCCTCCGATGGTCGGCGAGGCGCACGATCAGCCCCAGGGGCAGGATCATGGCCAGAGTCACCCAGGCCTCCGATCGGGTGAACACCGAGGCGGCACCCGGCGCACCCAGGGCCTGCCAAAGTTCCCGCGAAAAATCCGCGCGCACGCTGCGCAGCAGGGTGACCAGCGTGTAGGCCGCGATGATCGGTACCACGACGCCCCCGTGACGCCGCAGAAACCCCCATCGGTCCTTCCGGTCCATGGGCAGTCTTTCCGTGCGCGCGATCCACGACGACGAAAATGTGGCGCTCCTGTTTGGTATCGATCTGCGCCGCACCCAGGTCGCGGCTTTTACGCTTGGCGGCCTGGTGGGTGGAGTGGGCGGTGCATTGCTCGTGCATCAGTTTAATTTCATCGACGTGCAGGGAACCGGCGTGCTGTTCAGCATTTATGTGCTGCTCTATGTGCTGATGGGCGGTACGCAGACGGTGTGGGGTCCGGTTTCAGGTGCGCTTTTCTTTACGCTCGTGCCGGAACTGCTCCGATACCTTGCATCGCTCGATCCGTCCCTCAAGCCGCTCGAGTCGGGGCGTTTCATCGTGTTTGGCGTTGCGGTCGTGCTTCTCATGATCTGGCGGCCGCAGGGGCTCATCACCCGAACCATGATCGAGCGCTTGCTGGGGCGCTCGGGGGCAGGAGGACAGCGTGGCTGACGCGCTCCGGCTGGAATCGGTCAGCAAGGCTTTTGGCGGCCTTCAAGTGATTGAAGACCTGAGCTTCTCCGTGCCCAGCGGTAGCCGCACCGCGCTTATCGGCCCGAATGGTGCAGGCAAGACAACCGTATTCAACCTGATAAGCGGGGTCTACACCCCCGATTCAGGCCGAATCCTCATTGGTGGCACCGACTCGGCAGGGGTGACCGCGGCGCGTCGGATCGGGTTGGGTTTGGCTCGCTCGTTTCAAAACATTCGGCTGATGCCGCATCTGTCTGCGGTTGAAAACGTGATGCTGGGCGAGCATCACCGGCGCCACCCGCTTGCCCCGGCGTGGGGCCGGCGCGCCACCGAAAGGGCCCGGGCGGCGCTTGCCGATGCCGGGCTGACCGCCTACGACGGCATGGTGGTGTCCGAATTGCCCTACGGCATTCAGAAGCGCATCGAGGTGGTGCGCGCGCTCCTGGCCGACCCCTCGCTGCTGCTGCTTGATGAGCCCGCGGCCGGACTGAACGGAGCCGAGACCGACGAGCTGCGGAATCTCCTGGAACGCGTGTCTGCGCGCGGGGTCACCATTCTGGTGGTCGAGCATGACATGCCGTTCGTGCACAGCTTCTGCAACCACGTGGTGGTGCTCAATTTCGGACGGAAGATTTACGACGGCGACAACCATGGGGTGCGCCGTGATCCGGCGGTACTCGAGGCCTATCTGGGCAGCAGCGCAGGAGCGACCGATGCTGCTTGAGGTCCGCGCGCTCGACGTCACCTATGGAACCACCCGGGCTGTTCGCGGGCTTGACCTCACGGTCGAGACGGGCGAGATCGTGACCGTGCTGGGCGCAAACGGCGCGGGCAAGAGCTCGCTCCTCCGGGCAGTTCAGGGGCTGGTTCGCCCGGCGAGTGGATCGATCCTCTTCAACGGTGAGCTGGTTGCGGGTTCGTCCGCAGCGAACCGGGTGTCGCGCGGCCTGGTGCTGGTGCCCGAGGGGCGGCAGATCTTCACCAGTCTCACGGTGCACGACAATCTGCTGATGGGTGCTTACTCGCGGCGCGACGACCCCTCCAGGGAAATCGATCAGATCTATCAGCGTTTTCCCAACCTCGCGCGACGCCGCGACATGTTCGCATCGGTGCTGTCGGGGGGTGAGCAGCAGATGCTCGCGATTGGTCGCGCGCTCCTCTCTCGCCCGAAGCTGATGATGCTCGATGAGCCTTCGCTTGGATTGAGCCCGATCCTCGTGCGCGCGCTCTTCGATCTGATCGGCGAACTGAATCGCGACGGGCTCAGCATGCTGCTGGTCGAGCAGAACACGCAGATGGCACTTCAGTGCGCGCATCGCGCCTATGTGCTTGAATTGGGGCGGCTGGCCATGTCCGGGCCTGCTGCCGACATTCTTGGCGATCCACGGATCGCTGCCGCTTATCTAGGATCGTCTGAAAGGAGACACTGATGAAGCTCAAGGCAATCGTATTGGCTGGGGCGCTGGCTGCGGCCGGACCGCTCGCTGCTCAGGACCTGGTTCTGGGCCTCACGCACGCGAAAACCGGCCGCTATGCGGGCGTTGGAATTGGAACCGAGGTCGCTGTCGACATCGCTGTGGCCGAGATCAACGCCGCGGGCGGGGTGAATGGGAAGAAGCTGCGCATCGAAAAATTCGATACCGGCAGCGAGGCTAAAAACGCCCAGGTGGCGGCTCAGAAATTCACCCAGGATGCGCGCGCGCTGGGCATTATCGGCCCGTTCTCAAGCCAGGAGGCACAGGTTGCTTTCGCAGCGGGTGAGCGGCTCGAGATCGTGCAGGTGCCCAATGCCGCTTCCGCGCCGGGGCTCACCAAAGACCGCAACTGGGCGTTTCGCGTGACCGAGGACGAAGGCAAGCAGTTCGGCCGACTTCTCAAGACGCTGGAGACCAAGGGCGGTTTCTCGGCCAAGACGGCCGCCGTCATGTACCCCAGCGACGAGTTCGTGGGCAAGGCGCTTGCGGGCTGGATGCCTTCGCTGCTCGAGAAGTCGGGCTGGAAACTGGTGATTCCGGCCGAGGGCTTCGCCACCAATGCCACCGATCTGTCGCCGCATATCACCAAACTGAAGGGCAACACGCCTGCGGTGGTCGCGTTTGCCGGCCTGCCCGAGGGCGCAATCAAGGTGATGAAGGAGGTACGTCGTCAGGGGCACAACAGCGTGCTGATCGGATCGCAGATTTTTGCCGACCCTGATATTGCCAAGGTGCTTGGTCCCGATGGAGAGGGTGCGATTTTTGTGTCGTGGTACTGGTGGGATCTCAACGACCGTACCCGTGCTTTCGAGAAAAAATTTCTTGACGAGGCGGGTAAGCGCGGTATCAACAAGACCGGCGCTCATCACGTGGATGCGTCGGCCTATGACATCGTGTATGCCTATGCCGATGCAATGCGGCGCGCCAAGGTGAGCGGTGATCCGGCCAAACTGAAAGACGAGCGCGCCGCTATCCGCGAAGCGCTTCGCATGGTTGAACTCGACGGTGTCACCGGCAAGGTCTGCTTCGACAAGGACCGCGATTCCGAGCTGCCCGCCTACATCATTCAGATCAAGGGTGGCAAGCGCACGCTCCTCGATTCACACGCACCCGATTCCTGCAAGTAATCGGTCAGCCCGGGGCCGGGTGCCCCGAGGGCTGCGGCTGTGCCGCCAGGCGCAGCTGCAGCGTCAGGCCCCGCGAAGGGGCCTGCCCTGGCGGGGCGCTCAGCCCTGTCCTGCGATGTGGTCGCGGCAGTTTTTCAGATACCACTCCGCCACCTGCTCGCGGGTGGTCCACCAGACATCAGAACGGCTTTTCGCGTGGCTCAGAAACTCGCGAAAGCAGGGCATCCGGTGCGCGTGGCCGGAGACATGTGGATGGAGGCCGATGTTCATGAGGCGCGCGCTCTCGGCTCCTTCGCGATACAGTTCGTCGAACTGGTCCTTCAGCATCCGGGCCGCGTCCCAGGTGGTCATGGCGCGGCGGTGAAAGAAGGTGAAGTCATTCACCTCGATGGTGTAGGGCACATTGACGATCGGGCCTGAGGGCGTGCTGATCAGATAAGGCTGATCGTCGTTCATGTAGTCGCAGAAAAACAGAAGCCCGTTTTCGGCCAGGATGTCTGGCGTATTGGGGGTGCTGCGCAGCGACGATGACAACCAGCCACGCGCTGGCCGGCCGCACACCTGCTTGTAGACCTCCAGCGTACGGCGGATCAGGTCACGTTCGGCGGCCGGATCAAAGGTGTAGCGGGTGAGGAGCTCGCCCTGCTCATAGTTGTGCGCCACCACCTCCCAGCCCCGATCCAGACCAAAGCGGATCACCTCCGGGCGCTCGGTGCCCATTTTGGCGTTCATGGTGAGTGACATCGGTACGCCTGCTTCCTCAAACAGCCGAAAGAGGCGCCAGACGCCTGCGCGCTGGCCGTACTCCCGCCAGGTGAAATTCGGGAAATCGGCGACGTTGCCAGGCAGCGGGTCGGGCAGCATGGGGGGGCCGCCGGCGTAATAGGGCTCGGAGCCGGGCTTGGTCAGATCCCAGTACTCGCAATTCATGGTGATGATCACGGCGAGGCGCTTGCCGTCAGGCCAGTGAATCGGTTTTCGCGTGGGTGCGGCGGACCAGGGATAATGCATTGGAACGTCCTGTGAAAGTGATGTCGGGCGCGGCCCTGCGCCGGAAAGGAGGAATGATGTTAACGCAGCCCCTGGGTGAATTCAGGATCGACCGAGTCCTGGAGTCGGAAGGCACGTTTGCGCCGGCCAAGGTTCTCATGCCGCAGTTCAATCCCGTCGTGCTCGCGCAGGCCGAGGCCGATGCCTGGTTGCGGCCGCAGTTTCTCACTGCAGATGATGCGCTGGTGATGGGCTTTCAGAGCTTCGTCATTCGTACTGGCCGGCTGACCATCCTGATCGACGGTTGTGTCGGCAACGACAAGGAGCGGCCGCAGCGCGAAACCTGGCATCGCCGACGCTCAAGCGCTTATCTCGATCAGTTGACCGCGCTGGGGCTCTCGCCTGACGACATTGACGTGGTGATGTGCACGCATCTGCATGCCGACCATGTGGGCTGGAACACCGTGCTGAAGGACGGTCGCTGGGTGCCCACTTTTCCGCGTGCGCGCTATTTGTTTTCCCGGACGGAATATGAGTTCTGGGAGGCGGCACATCGCGATGCGCTCGCCGCAGGCGGTCCGCCGACCAACCACGGTTCGTTTGCCGACAGCGTGCTGCCGGTGATGGAGGCGGGCCGGGCCGAGCTCGTTGGCGATGGGCATGAGGTCTGCGCGGGGGTGCGGATTGATGCTGCGCCTGGCCATACGCCGGGCAACAGCGTGATTGCGGTGCAAAGCGGCGGTCAGCGCGCGCTCCTCACGGGTGATGTCATTCATACGCCGGTGCAGATTGCGGTGCCGCAGTGGTCGTCTCGTTTCTGCGAGGACGCAGCGCAGTCGGCAGACTGCCGCGAGCGCCTCCTCAAACATACCTGCGACAGCGGCACGCTGCTACTTGCTGCGCACTTCCCGTCGCCAACGGCGGGTTGGGTGGAGAGCGCAGGGGGCGGTCGCATGCGGTTTCGCTGCGTCGGTTGCTGACGCGGCGGCCCGGCAGACCGCGCGCCGGACTGTGCCCGCTCAGGCGGTGCGGTGCGAGGGGAGGGATTTGAGGAAGCGCATCATGACCGCTGCCGTGGCGTCCAGCTGCTCGATGAACAGCATGTGGGGGGCACCGGGCAGCACCTCATAGCGTGCGCCCGGGATCGCATCGGCAATGCGACGGACTGCGGCGGGGGTGGAGGACACATCGCATTCGCCCGCCACGCAAAGCGCCGGAATGCGCAACTGGTGCAGGCGAGGTTCGGTATCGAGCCCTGAGATGGCCTTCCAGCCCTGCGCCCAGCCGCGTGGATCGCGATTGAGCAGATACTCGCGTGCCGCGAGCGCCGCCGGGCTCTGCCTGAAGGCCGGCGTAAACCAGCGCTCCATGGTTGCATCAATCACCGCCGTCATGCCCCGTGCAAGGGAGTCGGTGCCGCGGGCTGCGATCGCGGCCCGCCGCGGCGCATCGTAGGAGCAGGGGCCTGCAAGCGCGAGCAGTGCGCACACATCTGACGGATGTCGAATGGCGAGTTCCTGCGCGGTCATTGACCCGAAGGAAAAACCTCCCAAAGCGCAGGGCGCAAAGCCGTGCGCTTGCAAGGTTTCGTGCACATCGTCTGCGAAGTCGGCCATCGAATGACCGAGGGGCTCGAGCGGCGACTCGCCGTGGCCGCGCAGGTCGATCCGCATCACCTGATAGTGCTCGGCGAGGCGGCTCGCGAGTGGCGCAAGAAATCCGCCATGAAGACCGACCGGATGCAGGAGCGCAACGCGGGGCCCGTGCCCCTCGATGACAGTGTGAAGCAACATGACAGATCCCCCGGGAAGCGCGCGCCCAGTTGGCTGCGCGCTGCCATTATCACGCGGTTGGACAGCGGCTCATACGGATTGCTAAGCTCGACGCTTTGCCGAGAGGCGGGGAGGGCGGTTGATGATCCGGGCTGCGATCGTTGGTATGGGGGTGTGGGGACAGAACCTGGTGCGTCATGTGCAGGGCCAGAGTTCACTGATCCGGTTTACGGCCGGCACCACACGAACGCTGGACAAGGCGCAGCGCTTCGCGGCCGAGCACGGCATCCGACTGCTTCCGAACTATGACGCGGTGCTCGCCGATCCCGACATCGACGCTGTGGTGCTTGCCACGCCTCACCAGCAGCATACCGATCAGATCGTTGCAGCAGCCCGGGCTGGCAAGCATGTGTTCAGCGAAAAGCCAATGGGCCTGGACCGCGAAAGCGCACAGCGGGCCGCGCAGGCGTGTGCCGAAGCGGGCGTGACGCTGGGTGTGGGCTACAACTGGCGCTATCAGCCCGCGCTGCAGCGGATCCGGGCGATGATCGATGACGGGACCCTGGGCCGGATTCTGCATGTCGAAGGCAACTTTTGTGGACCAAGCGCCTACCGCTTTCCGCGTGGTCACTGGCGACATGATCGCGATGAGTGTCCCGCTGGCGGCATGACGGGGCGCGGGGTGCATGTGATTGACGCGATGATCCATCTGGTCGGCCCGATCGACACCGTGACCGCCCAGAGTCTGCGCCTTGCGCAGGATTTCGGCATGGACGACACCACATCGATGCTGCTTCGGTTTCGGAACGGCGCAACCGGATATCTGGGGACGGTGATTGCTTCCGCCGAAACCTGGCGAATGCAGCTGTTCGGAAGTCGTGGCTGGGTGGAGGTCGGAGATGTCGAACATCTGCACACCTGGGACCTGAAAGTGTGTCTGATCGATTTTGATAACGTCACCCAGAAACGCGCACCCGAGGTGATCCGCTTTGAACCGGGCAGTACCGAGCGAGCCGAGCTTGAGCATTTCGCCCGGCTTGTCGAAAGCCGCAGCGCCATGGTCACGCCCGATGGCGACGCGGTTCACAATGTGGCGGTGTTCGATGCAATCAAGGCATCGATTGCCGCATCTCAGACCGTTCAGGTTCGTTGAGGATTGCACCTCGGCATCGCAAAAGGAATCGTGTCATGACCTTCTCTCGCCGGACCGTGTTGCAGATTGCAACATCGGTTGCGCTGAGCACAGCGCTATTGCCGCTTGCAGCGCAAACGCCTGCAGGATCAAAAGACTGGCCCAATCGACCCATCCGGGTCATCGTGCCGTCGCCCCCCGGCGGGCCGCCCGATCTCGTGCTGCGCGCGCTCACGCCGCGCATGAGCGCCGTGCTTGGGCAACCGCTGGTGGTGGAGAACCGCGCCGGGGCCGGCGGCATGGTGGGCACCGCGTATCTCGCAAGGCTGCCCGCGGATGGCTATTCGGCGCTGTTCACCACCGCATCGCATGCCGCAATTCCGCCATTCCATGACAGTGTGGGCTACGACCCGGTCAAGGACTTCACGCATGTCACGCTGGCGGCTCAGAATTTCGGGCAGGCGCTGGTGATTCATCCCGCGGTGCCTGCGAAAGATCTTGCCGAGCTTTTGGCGCTCGCGAGGAAGTCACCCGGGAAACTTACCTACGCCAATGCCGGCCTGGGAACCGCCAGCCACATTCCTGCCGAGATGATGAAGGCCATGACCGGGACCGACATTCTCTCGGTGCCATACAAGGCCATACCCGAGGCAATCAATGATCTTATCGGCGGTCGGATCGACATGTTTTTTGTGGGGACACAGATCGCGCTTCAGCATGTGCAGGCGGGGCGTTTGCGTGCAATCGGTATCACCGGCGCGCGTCGCTGGCAGGGCTTGCCGGAGGTCCCCACGCTTCAGGAGCAGGGGCTCGCTGGCTTCAATGCCGTGAACTGGTTTGGCCTCTGGCTGCCGGGCGGTGCGCCGCCTGAAATTGTCACCCGCCTCCACGGCGCTGTTCGCGAAGCAATTGTCGATCCGGAGGTGCGCAAGCAGTTCGAGACGCTGGGGCTTGAGGGGGTTGGCATGCCGCCCGAGGCGTTTGCGAAGTTCGTCGCGTCGGAGGCGAAGGGCGCTTATGACATCGCCGCACGTCTCAAGGCCGGGGGGCAGAAATGAACGCGCCTGCGCTCGAGCCCTGGCAGTGGCCGGAACCGCATTGGCGGGCGCTGGTCAATCGCGTTCGTGCTGGTCGCAGTCTGAAGCCTGCGTCCTGGCCGCAGGGCGCGCGGTTTGCTGTGGCCTTGTCGTTTGACTCCGACCACGAAACCAATGAACTGCGTGACGGCGGCGAATCCATTGGAAAGCTGTCGCATGGCCAATACGGTGCGCGGCAAGGCGTGCCGCGCATACTGGCCTGTCTGGCACGGTACGGGGTTCCGGCGAGTTTCTATGTGCCGGCGGTGACGGCCCTGCTCTACCCCGACGAGCAGCGTGCGGTGGCCGCAGCGGGTCACGAGATCGGCATCCACGGCTGGATTCACGAACGCAATTCGGTATTGCCCGAAGCTGCCGAACGCGACCTCATGCTTCGCAGTGCCGACACGCTCGAACGCATCACCGGCGTCCGGCCGGTAGGCATTCGGACGCCGTCATGGGACTTCAGCCCCCACACGCTTGCCATCACCCGTGAAATGGGCCTTCTCTACGACTCCTCTCTCATGGCCGATGTCGACTGCTATGAGTTGCTGCTCGACGGCGAACCCACTGGCGTGGTGGAGTTGCCGGTTGAATGGATTCGCGATGATGCGGTGTACTTCAACATGAACCGGTTCAGCGGTCTTCGGCCCTACACGCCACCCGAGGCAGTGTTCGATATTTTCCGGCGCGAACTGGAGGCGGCAGCAGACGAGGGCGGCGTGTTCCAGCTCACCATGCATCCGCACATGATCGGCTACCGCTCGCGAATGTGGATTCTTGACGAACTGATTCGCCTTGCACGCTCGCTCGGCCCAGTCTGGTTTGCGACCCATGCCGATGTGGTGAGACACGCGCTCAAGTCGGCGTGAGCCCGCTCAGGCGGCGCGGACAGGGCTCTCGACAAAGCGCGACAGAATCGGCGCGTGGCGGTCGGCCCAACCGTCCAGCTGGGTGGTGCGGCCACGCAGCACCCGCTCGGTAAATCCCAGCGCCAGCTCGCGCGTGGCATGTTTGACCGCACGGTTCAGCGCCTCGCCACCAGGCCCCATGCGGTCGGTAAACATGCTGTGCGATCCGCCTGTGTAGACAGCCAGCGTCTTGTCCGGTCCTGCAGTGGCTCGGAAGATGGCCAACCGGTCATCGAGGTCACTGAAAAAGCCCGGAACCCGGATGATGTCCTCGGTTGCAGTCACATGCAGGGTGGGCGCGCGAACCGGCGCGAGAATGTTTTCGGGAGGGCCCTCGCCGTGAAAGGGGGGCGCCGAAATGAGAACGGCGCCCACCACACGGCGATCGGCGAGAGAGGTCTCGAATCCAGGGCGCTCGATACGTGCGCCTGCCAGGAGCATGGCGGTGTTCGCGCCATAAGAATGCCCGGCTGCGATGAAACGCGATGCGTCCACCGCGAGACCGAAGCTGCTGGCGGCGAGCCGATCAACGGCGAACCGTATGTCGAGTGCGCGGTCGATGGCCTCGCGCTCGCTGGTGGCCTCGCGCATGAGGCCCAGCATGGTCAGGGGATTGCCGCGCTCGGCCCAGATGGCACGGTCGCTCCCGACATGCTGCACGTGCAGGCTTGCCACCCCGTGCGAGGCCCAATGCGAGCCCAGCCAGCTGTAGCCGTAACGCGAGCCGCCCAGGCCGTGCGAGAACACAACGAGCGGCGGGCGGGGCGCATCAGCACGAGCGCCTGCGGGAAGATGAAGGCGAACTGGGACAGGGCGATCACGCACCGGGTCATGCCAGTCGAGATCCACGCTCGTGGTGGCGGCGAGGCTGCTCCGGGGCAGGGCGGAAGCGACCGGTAGCGCTGCGATGCTGGCGATCAGCCGGCGCCTGGCGGTTGAAGCGGGCGCCACGCGCCGCCATTCAGCTGCCTGTAATCCGGGTGATGGTGCCTCGTGACTCATGGCGCGCAGAAGCGGTCGGCGAGCAGATCCGATACAAAACTGTGAGCGGGCGCATGGGCGATCAGCAGATCCAGTCCGGCCTGCTCGGCGGCGGCCTGGGGGGTGACGCCGCAGGCCCAGAACACCGCGATGCGGTGGGCAGGAACCTGCTCCACCGGGGGGCCAAAGAGCGGCCGCGTCAGGTCGGCGCCGATGGCCTTGGGATCGCCAATATGAATCGGCGCCCCGTGATTGAAAGGAAACCGCGCCGATACCTGGGTGGCGATAATGGCCTGCTCGGGGGTGAGCCAGCGCATGGTCACCACTAAAGGCCCGGCGAAGCGGCCAGCGGCCTCCGTGGGCAGCGAAGTATTCAACACCCAACGATCCCTGTCAGTGGGCACACCGGCCCGCTCGAGCGCCTGATCGAAAGTGATGCCGGATCCGATGAGAAACGCAACCAGGTCATCGCGCCAGAGTTCGTGTAGCTCGGTTCGGTCGGGTTCGCGCCGACCGTCACGCCACACCGTGTAGCGGGCGAGGTCGGTTCGCAGATCGGCGCCCGGTGCGATCCGGCGGGGCTCGGGACTGCCGGGGTCGGTCACTTCAAGCACCGGGCAGGCCTTGGGGTTGCGCTGACAGTAAAGCAGGAAATCGAACGCATGCGCCTTTGGAAGAACGACCAGATTGCACTGCACATAACCCATTGCGAGTCCGCGTGACGAGCCGGTGTGCCGACCCTCGCGGATGGCCTGGCGCGCAAGCCGCGCAGGATGGTCTGGCGTGCAGTCGATCATTCAGAAAGGCCTTTGGCAGACGCTGGTCCTTGCGCTGCTGCAGCCGCGCCCCCACCCGCACCACGGCGGCGAAGCCTCAGCATTTTCATGGCGTTGCCAAAGTAGATCTTGCCCCGGTCTTCATCGGACAGCCCCAGCGATTCGATCGCCTCCGGGATGGTCCGCAGGAACATCGGGCCGCCTTCCGGATCAAACGGGCAATCGCAGGCAAAGAGCACATGGTCGACGCCAAAAAAATCGAGGCCACATCGTATGCCCGAGCTGCCTCCCGCGAGTGCGGTGTCCGCATAGAACTGACGGAAATAATCGATCGGGCGCCTCGGCATCCGTTTGAGCAATCCTTCATAGTCTTCATCCGAGGTGCGGCTGCCAAACTGATCGAGGCCAGGGCCTACCCGCCCATCGAAGAACGGAATCATCGCACCCATGTGATGGGTGATGAGGCGCAGGCCCGGCAGGCGATCAAAGAAACCCGAAAACACCATCCGGGTCATCGCGGCGCTGGTTTCATAGGGCCAGCCAAATGTCCACCAGATCTCGAACTTCGACTTTTTCTCGGAAAGATAGTCGGGGAAATTCGCGCCGCGATGACCCGGATGGTGTTTTCGGGTTTCTTTGATCGCCTGCCGGG
>RFXC01000139.1 GCA_009921765.1 Betaproteobacteria bacterium
GGCGTTGCCACGCGCGGCATCTCCGGCGACACCGCTGTCCGCGCAGGCGGCTGACCCCGCTGCTGGCTTTGCAGCAAATCGGCGATCGGATCCTCTCGCGCGACTCGCTGTGGAGCCGTAGCCGGTGGCGTTGGCCTGACCGTCACGGTCTTGCCGGGAACGTCGTCGAGCGCCACCACACCACGAATCCGCGTTGCCCCCCCCGTCATGCTCTGGCCAGGAGGCTGCAACGTAATGGGATAGGTGACGACCATCTGCCCACGATCCGATTCGATTCGTAGGGTCAGCTCGAACACTGGCTCAGGAATCTCGAACTCGGTACGGACTCGAACCACTGTGTTGCCGACACGTGATGTATCGAGCCAGGCAGTGGGCCAGACAAGCTCTTCGCGTCCCGCGAGCCGGATTCGCAGTGGCTCGACAGGAACAACCCGCGGCCGCTCGGAGGTTTCGTCCCAGTCGGCAAGCGCGATTTCGGCGTCAAAGGGCTGCCCCTGCGCCGAACGGACCGTCATCACACCCAGGCGCGCTGCCGCCGCATCGAACGCGAGCACGCAAAGGAAACCCGCCAGCGCGATGAGCAGCGCCACTTTGCGGGCTGGCGAGCTGAGCGCAATTCGCATCGATTCGATCCGGCGGGCCGCGCAGCGCCAGCCCGGCGCTAGTCGATGAGGATCCGCAGCATCCGGCGAAGCGGTTCGGCCGCCCCCCAGAGCAGCTGATCGCCCACCGTGAATGCGCTGAGATACTCCGGCCCCATCGCAAGCTTCCGAAGCCTGCCCACCGGAACGGTCAGCGTGCCGGTGACTGCAGTGGGCGACAGGTCACGAATGCTCGCCTCGCGAGAATTGGGGACGAGCTTTACCCAATCGTTGCCGCTGGCCACCAGCGCCTCGATGTCGGTCATCGGCACGTCGCGCCGCAGCTTGATGGTGAGCGCCTGACTGTGGCATCGCATGGCGCCAATCCGGATACACAGACTCTCGACAGGAATGTGAGAGGGTCCGGAGGCCGGCAGCCCCAGGATCTTGTTCAACTCGGCATCGCCCTTCCACTCTTCGCGCGACATGCCGTTGCCCAGATCCTTGTCGATCCAGGGAATGAGGCTGCCCGCGAGCGGAACGCCGAACTGCTCGGTGGGAAATGAACTGCCTCGCATGGTGTCGGCCACGCGCTGGTCGATCTCGAGGATGGCCGAGGCGGAATCGGCCAACTGCGGCGCCACCGACGCATGGAGTGCCCCCATCTGCGCAAGCAGTTCCCGCATGTTCTGCGCGCCGGCGCCGGAGGCCGCCTGATAGGTCATGGCTGTGACCCATTCGATCAGGTTCTCGCGAAGGAGACCGTTGAGCCCCATCATCATGAGGCTCACCGTGCAGTTGCCACCGATAAAGTCGCGGCCACCGCGGGCCAGCGCGTCGCGAATGACATGCAGATTGAGGGGGTCCAGGATGATGACGGACTCATCTTTCATGCGCAGCGCCGACGCCGCGTCAATCCAGTAGCCTTTCCAACCCGCCGCGCGGAGTCTGGGATAAATCTCGTTGGTCCAGTCTCCACCCTGACACGTGAGGATCGTGTCCATCCGGGAAAGCGCTTCCACCGACATCGCGTCCTGCAGACGACCTGCCCCCAGCGGCGCCTCGCCCCCTGTTGCAGAGGTGCTGAAGAACACCGGCTCGATCAGCGAGAAATCATTTTCCTCGCGCATACGCTGCATCAGAACCGAGCCGACCATGCCGCGCCAGCCCACCATCCCGACCTTCATCACCATCCCCGTTCCCCGTGCGTTGCCTGGTTCAGAGCGCTGCCAGCACAGCATCACCCATTTCGCGACTGCCCACCGTGCGCTTGCCCGGCTCGGCGATGTCGCCAGTGCGAAGCCCCTGCGCTAGCACCTTGCGTACCGCCGCTTCGATTCTTGCCGCAGCAGCCTCCTGATTGAGCGAGTGGCGCATGAGCATGGCAAGCGACAGGATCGTGGCCAGCGGATTTGCCACGCCCTTGCCCGCAATATCGGGGGCCGAGCCATGAATCGGCTCGTACATGCCGAAGTGCTTCGAATTGAGCGAGGCAGAGGGCAGCATGCCGATCGAGCCCGTGAGCATCGACGCCTCATCGGACAGAATGTCGCCGAACATGTTGCCCGTCACGATCACGTCGAACTGTTTGGGATTGCGCACCAGCTGCATGGCTGCGTTGTCGACGTACATGTGCGTGAGTTCAACGTCTTTGTATCCAGCGTGCAGTTCGGTGACCACATCTCGCCAGAGCTGGGTGGTCTCCAGCACGTTGGCCTTGTCCACCGAACAAACGCGGCGGCCGCGCTTGCGTGCCGCTTCAAAGGCGAGTTGGGCAATACGGCGGATTTCGCCCTCGCTGTAACGCATGGTGTCAAAGCCCTCGCGCTCACCCTGCTCGTTCGTGCGTATGCCGCGCGGCTGGCCGAAGTAGATGTCGCCTGTGAGTTCGCGAAGAATCAGGATGTCGAGCCCGGCAACGATTTCCGGGCGCAGCGTTGAGGCATGCGCAAGCTCGGGAAACACCGTGGCCGGTCGCAGGTTCGCAAACAGGTCGAAGTGCTTGCGCAACCGGAGAAGCCCCTGCTCGGGCCGCTGCGGGCGTGGCAGCGCGTCATATTTGGGGCCGCCCACCGCACCGAAAAGAATGGCGTCCGACTGCTCGGCAATCCGTCACTGCGAAGCGCAGCGATGACCCGTTCGGCCTGTTCGGTGATTTCCGGGCCGATACCATCGCCCGCCAGCACTGCAATTTTCATGTTGATACACTCCCTGGGGAGTGCCGCGACCAACACCCTGCCGCGACACCTCACTCACCTGACAGAACGGGGCGCTTGCCTGCCGCCCCGTATCTGCCGCAAAGACTGCCTTGCCCGCGCCGGCAATCAGCCAGCCAGCATCCGACCCAGCCAGGGCTGCTCGGCGAGCCGCTTGGCTTCATATTCCCGGATGGCATCTGCATGCCTGAGCGTTAGCCCAATCTCATCGAGACCATTGACGAGGCAATATTTGCGGAACTCATCGACCTCGAACTTGAAGCTTCGCGAACCATCGGTGGTGGACACAACCTGCTCGGGCAGATCGACCACCAGTTCGAACCCGACGAACCCATTGACCTGATGGAACAACCAGTCGACTTCGCTTTCAGCGAGGCGAATGGGCAGCACCCCGTTCTTGAAGCAGTTGTTGTAGAAGATGTCGGCGAACGAGGGCGCAATCAGCACCCGAAAGCCGTAGTCTTCCAGCGCCCAGGGCGCGTGCTCTCGCGAGGATCCGCAACCGAAATTCTTGCGCGCAAGCAGCACCGAAGCGCCGCGATAGCGCGCGTGATTGAGCGGAAAGTCAGGGTTGAGCGGACGCGTTGCGTTGTCCATGCCCGGCTCGCCGCGATCGAGGTAGCGCCACTCGTCAAACAGGTTCGGACCAAAACCCGAGCGCTTGATCGACTTGAGAAATTGCTTCGGGATGATGGCGTCGGTGTCGACGTTTGCACGATCAAGCGCAGCCACCAGGCCGCGGTGTACGGTGAGATTCTTCATTGCCGATCTCCTCAGCCGAGCCTGCGAACGTCAACAAAATGGCCAGCGATGCCTGCGGCCGCCGCCATGGCGGGGCTTACCAGATGCGTGCGCCCCCCTGGCCCCTGCCGGCCTTCGAAATTGCGATTCGAGGTGGACGCACAGCGTTCGCCCGACTCGATTCGGTCATCGTTCATGCCGAGACACATGGAACACCCAGGCTCCCGCCATTCAAAGCCCGCATCGCGAAAGATACGATCGAGCCCCTCGGCCTCGGCCTGAGCCTTGACGAGCCCCGAGCCCGGAACGACCAGCGCCAGTTTCACATTGGAAGCCCGACGCTTGCCGCGCACGACCGCCGCCGCAGCCCGGAGGTCTTCGATCCGCGAATTGGTGCAAGACCCGATGAACACCTTGTCGACCCGGATGTCGCTGATGGGGGTGTTGGGATTGAGCCCCATGTAGGTGAGCGCGCGTTCCATGCCCTCGCGGCGAACCGGATCCTTTTCTTTCTCGGGATCGGGCACACGGCCGTCGATGGTGGTGACCATTTCGGGCGATGTGCCCCAGGTGACGTGCGGAACGACGCTGCCCGCATCGATCGTGACCACGGCATCGAACTTGGCGCCGGGGTCAGAGCGCAGCGTGCGCCAGTAGTTGACGGCCTGGTCCCACTCGTCGCCAGCCGGGGCCATGGGGCGGCCCTTCAGATAGCGAAGCGTTGTGTCGTCCACCGCGATCATGCCCGAACGTGCGCCCGCCTCGATCGCCATATTGCAGAGGGTCATCCGCCCCTCCATGGACAACGCCGAGATGGCCGAACCTGCGAATTCGATGGCAAAGCCCGTACCGCCGGCAGTGCCGATGCGACCAATGACGGCCAGCGCGATGTCTTTGGCCGTGGCGCCCGCGCCCAGCGTGCCGTCGATCTGCACCAGCATGTTTTTCATCTTGCGCGCAAGGAGCGTTTGCGTGGCAAGCGTGTGCTCGACTTCGGAGGTGCCGATGCCGAAGGCAAGGCATGCGAACGCACCGTGAGTGCTGGTGTGGGAGTCGCCGCAGACCACGGTCATGCCGGGCAGCGTGGCACCTTGCTCGGGCCCGATCACATGGACGATGCCTTGCCTGCGGTCGCGGATATCGAAATAGACGAGTTTGTGCTCGCGGGCATTCCGATCGAGCGTTTCCACCTGGAGGCGGGCCACCTCGTCAAGAATGGGGCCGCTGCGGTCGGTGGTGGGTACGTTGTGATCGACCACAGCCAGATTGGCGCTGATGCGCCAGGGCTTGCGGCCAGCCAGGCGCAGGCCCTCGAAGGCCTGGGGGCTGGTCACTTCGTGAACCAGGTGCCGATCGATGTAGAGCAAGGCGGTGCCGTCGGATTCGGTGCGCACGACATGCGCATCCCACAGCTTGTCATAGAGGGTACGGAGAGCGAGCGACATGGGAAAAACCGGTAAGAAGGCGGACCGAAGATTATGCCATGCAGCCCCGCGCGGGCCCGGTTTCGCAGGTTCACTCGCGCTAGCGAAACGACTCGCCTGCCGCAACCGGGCGCTCGGCGCGCGCACAGGCCCACACGGCCAGGCAGCCCAGCGCCGCCACGGCGCCGGCGCCGTAAAACGCCGCGGCAGGAGAAATCGCCACCCAGATCCAGCTCGCCCCGAGGCCACCAATCATGCCGCCCACACCGTAGCCGATGGTGACGTAAAGCGCCTGGGCACTCGCCTGCTGCTCGGGCCCGAACCAGCGCGACAGGATGGCCTGCGACGCGGTGTGATGCACGCCGAAGGTGATGGCGTGCAGCAGCTGCGTGAACACCAGCAACCATAACGCGCCCCCCGAGGCGCCCACCAGCACGAAGCGAAGCGCCGCCACCGCCACGCTCAGCCCCAGCAGAAACAAGGCGGAGAAACGTATGAACAGGGGCCGCTGCAAATAAAACATGGCGATTTCCGCGACCACCCCGACGGCCCAGATCAGTCCGATCGCGCCCTTCCCATAGCCATGCTCTTCCAGGTATAGCGAGAAAAACGTATAAAAAACCGAGTGCGCATAGAGCATCAGGAACGCCGAGGCAAAAAACGCCGCCTTGGCCGGGTCACGGAGCGCCTTCCAGAGGGGCGCTGGTCGCGGACCTGCCGCCCGCTTCGGCGCCTCGGGCAGCCCCCAGGTGCAGGCCAGTACCCCTGCCATCATCAGCATCAGCCAAGCGGGCAACCATCCGATGCCGGCCACCTCGAAGAGCGGCCCGGTGATCACGACCCCGGCAATGAATCCGATTGACCCCCAAACCCGCATCCGGCTGTAGCGGCCGGCATCGCGGCCAGCGGCCTCGAGCGCGATCGCTTCGGCGATCGGCATCTGCCCCGAGGTGGAAAAAAACAGCACCGCGCAGGCGAGCAGAATCCAGCCCACGTCCGCACCCGAGGTCCAGAGGCCAATCAGCGCTGCAATCGAGATCAACGAGCAGGCGCGTTGCACCCGATTTCGCGAGGCGCTGCGGTCCGCGAGCCACCCCCAGGCGAGCGGACCCACGATCCGCGAGGCGGGTGACAGCGACATCACCAGGCCAATGGCGGCCACGCCCAGACCCACTTCATGGAGATACAGCGTGAGATAAGGCGAGAGCGCGCCCACAAACAGAAAGTAGGTCAGAAACAGCGCGCGAACCGCATTACGGGTTCGCGAACCGGGGTCTGAAGCCACCGGGGTCAGTCGGGTGCCCGCCCGGAGATCCGGGGCGTGGCGACGCTCACATCGGCGTTCTGGGCGCGGTGGCGCAGGGCGTGATCGATCAGCACCAGCGCGAGCATCGCCTCGGCAATCGGCACCGCCCGGATCCCCACGCAGGGATCATGCCGCCCGGTGGTCTCGACCACCGTCGCTGAACCGGACTTGTCGATCGAACGGCGTGGCACGCGGATGCTGGAAGTGGGCTTGATGGCAATGGAGACGGTGATGGGCTGACCGGTCGAGATACCCCCCAGAATGCCCCCCGCCTCATTGCCCACGAAACCGGACGGCGTGAGTTCGTCACCGTGCTCGCTGCCCCGTTGCGAAACCGAACGGAAGCCCGCCCCGATTTCCACGCCCTTCACCGCATTGATGCCCATCATCGCCCAGGCGATATCGGCGTCGAGCTTGTCGTAGAGCGGCTCTCCCCATCCCACCGGAACCGAATCGGCCATCACCTCGATGCGTGCACCGCAGGAATCGCCCGCGCGCCGCAGGCTGTCCATGTAGCCCTCCAGCCGCTCGATGATCGCGGCATCCGGCGCAAAGAAAGGGTTCTGCGACACCTGCGTGGCATCGGTAAACGGAATCGGAATTTCGCCCAGCTGCGACATCCATCCGAACACGCGCGTGCCATGGTGCTGATGCAGCCATTTCCTCGCCACCGCGCCAGCGGCCACCATGGGCGCGGTCAGGCGGGCCGAGGATCGGCCACCACCGCGCGGGTCGCGGACGCCGTATTTGTGCCAATAGGTGTAGTCGGCGTGACCCGGCCGAAAAGTGTCGGCGATCTTTGAGTAGTCCTTGCTGCGTGCATCCTCATTGCGAATCAGCAGCATGATCGGGGTGCCGGTGGTCTGCCCCTCGTATACGCCCGACACGATCTCGACCCGATCGGGTTCCTGCCGCTGGGTGACGTGACGCGAGGTGCCTGGGCGCCGGCGGTCAAGGTCGCCCTGAATATCGGCCTCGGCGAGCGCAAGCCCGGGCGGGCAGCCATCAATCACACATCCGATGGCAGGGCCATGCGACTCACCGAAATTGGTGACCCGGAACAACTGACCAAAAGTGTTTCCAGACATCGCGGTTTGACCTGACGGATCGTTGAACGGAGGGTTGGGACGGTGAGCGGGGCCTGGATCTCAGGTCTGCGGGTTGGGCGGCGCAAGCAGTCGTTCGATCACCCGCTCCCGCGACAGGAGCGCAAGGCATGCGTCGACCGAAGGCGTTTGCGCCAAGCCGAACACCAGAAGCCGGACCGGGATCGCCAGTTGCGGCATTTTGAGCGAGTGCTCGGCAAGCGCCTGTTTGAGAGCCGCCTGCACTGCCTCGCGGTTCCAGGCCGCGTCGCGCAGGAGCCCCGCCAGCGTGCCCAGCGCAGGCCTGACCGCCTCGGTGAGATGAGTCGACAGGTCTTCGGCGCGCGGACGCGGATCGGCGTAGAACATGTGTGCGCTGTCCGCGAGCTCGTTGAGCGTGGCCGCCCGATCTTTCAACAACGCACAGACCTGCGCGAGATCGGGGGCGTCGTGGCCCGCAAGCGCCACCGCATGCACCCCGGCGCGGATCAGCCGCGGCCGGATTGAAGCGGCCAGCCAGGCGTCATCGGCACGCTTGAGATATTGCTGATTGAGCCAACGCAGTTTGCCGGTATCGAACTGCGAAGGGGAATTGGACAGATGCGAGCCATCGAACCAGGCCACCAGATCGGTGCGACTGAAAATCTCGTCATCACCATGACTCCAGCCCAGTCGAGCCAGGTAATTGATGACCGCCTCGGGAAGAAAGCCGTCCTCGTCATACTGCATGACCGACACCGCGCCATGGCGCTTGGAGAGCTTCTGCCCGTCGTCACCGTGGATCATGGGGACATGGCCGTAGCTGGGCGGCACACCTCCCAATGCTTTCAGGATATTGATCTGGCGCGGGGTGTTGTTCACATGATCGTCGCCGCGAATCACATGCGTGATCTGCATGTCCAGGTCATCGACCACCACGCAGAAGTTGTAGGTGGGCGTGCCGTCCGAGCGCGCAATCACCAGATCGTCGAGCTCGTCGTTCGAGATTGAGATCGGGCCCTTCACCAGATCATTCCAGACCACCGCACCACCGTCGGGGTTCCGGAAACGCACCACTGGCTGAACCCCGGCAGGCGGCTCGCGCCCCTTTGAATTTTCAGGGCGCCAACGCCCGTCATAGCGCGGTTTGAGCCCCTGAACGCGCTGCGCCTCGCGCATCGCGTCGAGTTCGTCGGGCGAACTCCAGCAGTGATACGCCGTGCCCTCCTCGAGCATGCGCGCGATCACCTCGCGGTAACGGTCCATGCGCTGGGTCTGAAAGAACGGTCCCTCGTCGGGGTCGAGCGACAGCCACTTCATGCCATCCAGAATCGCCTGAACAGCCTCTGGCGTGGACCGTTCGAGGTCGGTATCTTCAATGCGGAGAATGAAGGTGCCGCCGAAATGCCGGGCATACGCCCAGGCAAACAACGCGGTGCGGGCGCCGCCAATGTGAAGAAACCCGGTTGGGCTGGGCGCGAATCGGGTACGGACCATGAAAAGAAGCCGATCTGGGGGAAGCACCCGATTCTACCGGTCCGCATGGCCTTACCCGCGTGCGGGCGCTGGAAACCTGCGATCAAGGGCTTCATCCCACCGGCACAAGCGCCTAGAATGCGGCGTCTTTTCCGATCAGGAGTCGCGCAATGAGCGCATCGCCCACCGCCCGCATCTCTGCAGGCCTGCTTCGCGGCGGTCTCGAAGACGGCGTGAGTGTGTTCCGTGCTGTTCCCTATGCGGCGCCACCGGTTGGCGCCCTGCGCTTTGCGATGCCCGCCCCGGTAGAGCCCTGGAGCGGCGAGCGCGATGCGGACTGCCTCACGCTCACCATCGCAACCCCCGCCGCTGACAAACGCCGGCGCCCGGTACTTATCTGGCTCCACGGCGGGGCGTTTTGGACCGGTGCAGGCTCGATCGACTGGTACTCCGGTGTGTCCATGGCACGGCACGGGGACATGGTGGTGGTCGGGGTCAACTACCGCCTGGGCGCACTCGGCTTCATGCACATTCCGGGTGTCAGTGAACCCAATCTCGGCCTTCACGATCAGATGGCCGCGCTCCGCTGGGTGGCGCGCGAAATAGCCGCCTTCGGCGGTGACCCCGACAACATCACGGTGGCCGGTCAGTCGGCGGGCGGCCTGTCGGTGCTGGCAATGCTGGCGCAACCGCAAAGCCGCGCGCTCCTTCGTCGCGCCATCATTCAGAGCGCGCCCTTCGGCCGCATCTTGCGCTCCATGCCCAAAGCGCTTCAAATTTCCGAGGCCATGGCCAAGGCCCTTGGCATCACCGACCCCGCGCAGTGGAAAACGGTCGATGCGCAAAAAATCAATGAGGCCCAATTGGGCGTGGCACGCAGCCTGGGCTCATTTGCCGCGACCACGCCGGTGTTCATTCCGGTGATCGACGAGAAACTGCTGGGCGAGGACCTCATGTCGGCGGCCCTCGCGGGCGCCGCCGAGCGTGATGTGATGGTGGGCTACACCCGCGACGAAATGGCCGCCTTCTTCGGCGCCGATGACAAGATTCGAGACGCCACCCCCCAGCAGATTCATGATGTGTTTGCCCGCACCTTTGGCGCAGCGGCGGACGAAGCGATGGCCGAGTATCGGCTGCGCGCGCGCGCAGGTGACAACGCGTCAATACTCGGCGCGATGCTCGGCGATGCTTCGTTTGGCGCAGGCGTTCATGGCTTTGCCGAGCGGCTCGCAGCCATGGGCCGGCCCGCCTGGGTCTACCGGTTTGACTGGGCAGCCCCCGACAACCGCTTTGCCGCCTGCCACTGCTGCGAGATCCCGTTCATGTTCGACACCCTGCCCGCCTGGCAGGCACCCATGCTGGCGGGCGGCGAACCGCAGGCCATGGCGCGACTGGCCGGCCAGATGCGCGACGCGTGGGCAGCGTTTGCCCATCGCGGCGACCCCTCCCATCCGGGCCTGCCGCACTGGCCGCGACATGAAGCCGGCATGCAGACCATGCTTTTCGATGTGCACAGCCGCGCGGCCAACGATCCGGCGGGCCGCACCCGTTGGAAATACTGGCCGTGACCGAACCATCCATCGTCTTCGATCGGGTGGGGCTTGCCTTCGGTGGCGAGGCCATCTACGACGACATCAGTTTTTCTGTAGGGCGCGGCGAATTCGTCTGCCTTCTCGGGCCGTCGGGATGCGGCAAGTCCACGTCGCTGCGCCTGATCGGCGATCTGCTTGCCGCCCAATCAGGCTCGCTCACCGTGGATGGAAAACCACCGGCCGAGGCCTGGCAGGAGGTGGCGTTCGTCTTCCAGTCACCGCGGCTGGCCCCCTGGCGCAATGCACTGGCCAACGTCCTGATGGGTGTGGAACTGCGCATGGGTCGTGATGAGGCGCGTCGGCGTGAGCCCCGGGCGCGCGAGCTGCTTGCCCTGGTCGGACTTTCCGATGCAGCCCACAAATACCCATCCATGCTGTCGGGAGGCGAGCGCCAGCGCGTGGCCATCGCCCGCGCGCTCGCCGTGGATCCGACCATCGTGCTGATGGACGAACCCTTCTCGGCACTGGACCCCAACACCCGTCGGCGCCTGCGCGCCGAGATCGAGAGCATCTGGCAGCGCACCGGCCGCACCGTGCTTTTCGTGACCCACGACATCGAGGAGGCGATTGTGCTCGCCGACCGGATCGTGCTCCTCTCCAACAAGCCCACACGGGTGCTTGAAAGCATCCCCGTGACTGCGCCCCGGCCGCGGCGGGTGTCGGGCAATCCCGAACTCGATGCGCTGCGAGACCGCCTGCAGCGCCTCTTTCAGTCACTTGAACACATAGCACCGGAGGACTCTGCATCATGATCAATCGTCGTCATTTCCTCGCGGCCACCGCCGCGCCCGCGGTTCTCGCCGCCAGCCCGCTGCGCGCGCAGGCCAAGCCCAAGGTCACCTATGCCTATCTGCTCGACCCGGCCTATGACGCGGTGGTGTGGGCGATCAGGAATGGCAAGGTACGTTCCGATCTGATCGATGTCGAAGCCACGGGCATGCTCATCCCGCAGTTGCTGCAGGCCACCTCCACCAAGCAGTTCGATGTGGTGATGACCGCAGTCATTGGCGTACCTGCAGCGGCAGCGCGCGGACTCGAGCTGCGCATTCTGTCGGCCGCGCTCCACGCGTCCCCAGTTGGCGAAGGCGGCGGCGTCTGGGTCAAGAAAGGGAGCCCCCTCGCCGACCCTGCCGCCCTCAAGGGCCGCACGCTCGCCTCCTACGGGCTGCGCTCCACGGGCTACATGTTTGTTCGCGAAGCACTGCGCAT
>RFXC01000140.1 GCA_009921765.1 Betaproteobacteria bacterium
TCTCCGGATGGTAGGCCATGGGGTGCGTGAGCCGTCCGGTGTTCTCCAGGGTAAAATCGTCCCATCCCTGCATTTCCGTCACGGTGTGGCGCGCGAACAGCTCCGGCGCAGCGCGTTTGGACGTCGTTTCGTAGGTGAGCGCCTTGACGCCGTTCTCGCAGAACTCGGTGACCGAAGCATCCGCGGGATCGGGCCAGGATCCCCGACGCAGCCGCCCCGACCGTCGCCGAGGTTCTTCGCTGGCCAGGCGTGCTCGCTGAAGACGACGCCGCCCTCGCTCTCGCGGCACTCGCGATCGATGCGGGCCGCGAAGCGCTGGAGGGTTTCCTCGCTCACCGTGCTCGCGAAGGCGCCCGTCTCGTGGCTGTTATCGCCGAGCGCGCCCAGGCCATCACCCAGATCGTGAAGCCGCTTCGCGAGCGGGGCCCGGAACTGCTCGCGGCGCACGAAAAGCGGCTCTCCGAACGTCTGCAGACGGCGGTTGAATCGTTGGGCTCGCGCGTGCCGGTCGAGGAAACCATGGCCCGTGTCAGACAGGAACTCGCGCTCTACGGAATGCGCGCCGACGTCACCGAAGAACTTGACCGGCTGCTGGCCCACCTCGATGAACTGCGCGAGGCTTGCAGCGGGGCGGGCCCAGTCGGCAAACGGCTCGATTTTCTGCTTCAGGAACTGAACCGAGAGGCCAACACCCTGGGTTCGAAAGCAGCAATCGTCGACCTCTCCCGCGCAGCAATCGACTTGAAGCTGCTCATCGAACAGATCCGCGAACAGGTACAAAACCTCGAATGAGCCGCACTGGAAATCCGGGCAGTCTGTTCGTGATCGTCGCCCCGTCAGGCGCCGGCAAAACCTCTTTGGTGCGCGGGTTGCTGCAGAACGAACCCGATGTCCGGTTATCGGTGTCGTTCACCACGCGGCAGCCCCGTCCCGGCGAGCGCGACGGAATCGACTACCGATTCATCGGCGTCGAGGAGTTCGAGCGCCGCCGCAGCGAGGGAGAATTCCTCGAGTGGGCCCGCGTGCACGACAACCTCTACGGCACCTCGCGGGCCTGGATCGAGGCGCAGATGGCCAAGGGCCAGGACATCATCCTGGAGATTGACTGCCAGGGCGCCGAGCAGGTGAAGCGCCTCTACCCTGACGCTGTCGGCATCTTTATTGCGCCGCCATCGATCGAGGAACTGGCGCGGCGGCTGCGCGCGCGCGCCCAGGATGCGGAGAGCGTGATCCAGCGCAGGATAGACGCCGCGCAGGCCGAGCTCGCACAGGCCGAGCGATTCGAATATGTTATTATCAATCAAGACTTTGGCATCGCTCTCGAGCAGCTTCGCGCTGTGGTCCGCGCGGCTCGGTTGCGATATTCGCGCCAGCTTGCGCGCAACCCCGTGGTGTTTTCTCAGTTGCGTCTGGCTCGCTGAATCGCCCCACCCCTCCACTACCAATGGTTCCCCATGGCACGCATCACCGTTGAAGACTGCCTGAAGCAAATCCCGAATCGGTTCGAGCTCACCTTGGCGGCCACTTATCGCGCACGCATGCTGGCGCAGGGTCATGCGCCCAAGCTTGAATCCCGTGACAAACCCACGGTCACTGCTCTGCGCGAAATCGCGGCCGGCAAAGTCGGCCAGGAAATGCTGCGCCGGGTTCCCACCTGAGCCAGAGCGCGTCGCTCCCCATGCCCGAGCGACTCGCCAGCGTTGCGACGGGGTCCAGGCCCCCTCCGCCCGATTCATTTCCCGGAAAGCGCTTGCCCGCTGGTGGCGGGTTCGCCGCGCCGGCCGACGAGCGCAAAATCGTCTCGCTTGCCACGCTCATGCAGCGGGCGGGCGAGTACCTCGGCGAAGACGACCTGCGCCGCATCCGCGAGGCCTACCGCTTCGGCGATCAGGCCCATCTCGGTCAATTCCGGTCAAGCGGCGAGCCCTACATCTCGCATCCGATCGCAGTGGCAGAAATCCTGTCCGGCTGGCGGCTGGATGCAGATTCGCTTATGGCGGCCCTCCTTCATGATGTGATCGAAGACACCACGGTTGCCAAGCAGATTCTGGCTGAACGATTCGGCTCGGCGGTCGCCGACATCGTGGATGGCGTGTCCAAGCTCGACCGGGTCGAATTCGCCTCCAAGGAACACCAGCAGGCGGAGAGCTTTCGGAAGATGCTCCTTGCCATGGCCCGCGACGTGCGGGTCATTCTGATCAAGCTCGCCGATCGGCTGCACAACATGCAGACCCTTGAGGCACTGCCCGCGGCCCGACAGCGGCGTATCGCGCAGGAAACCCTGGACATCTACGCGCCCATCGCGCACCGGCTGGGGCTCAACAGCCTCTACCGCGACCTGCAGGATCTCGCTTTCCGGTCGACCCATCCGTTCCGTTACCGCACGCTGAAAAAAGCCGTGCAGGCTGCGCGCGGCAACCGCCGCGAGGTGCTGGGGCGCATTCTCGAGGCTGCAAACAAGGCGCTGCCCGAGGCAGGGGTCCATGGTGCCCAGGTGCAGGGCCGCGAGAAGTCCATTTACGCCATTCACACCAAGATGCGCGAGAAGCACCTGTCGTTTGCGCAGGTGCTCGACATCTACGGCATGCGGGTCATCGTCGACACGGTGCCGCAGTGCTACCTGGCGCTCGGGGCACTCCACACCACCTTCAAGCCGGTCCCGGGGCGTTTCAAAGACTACATCGCCATTCCCAAGATCAATGGCTACCAGTCGCTGCACACCACGCTGGTCGGGCCGTTCGGCACACCGGTCGAGTTTCAGATCCGTACCCACGAAATGCAGCGCGTGGCACAGTCGGGCGTTGCGGCGCACTGGCTCTACAAGGCGCACCACGTGAGCTTCTCCGAGCTTCACACCCGCACCCATCAGTGGCTGCAGTCTCTCCTCGACATCCAGAGTCAAACCGGTGATTCGCTGGAATTCATCGAGCATGTCAAAGTCGATCTGTTCCCCGATGCGGTGTATGTGTTCACGCCCAGGGGCGAGATTCGCGCCATGCCGCGCGGGGCGACCGTGCTCGACTATGCCTATTCCATCCACACCGATATTGGCGATCGTGCGGTGGGCTGTCGGGTCAACGAAGAGCTGGTGCCGCTGCGAACCGAACTGGTCAACGGCGATGTGGTGGAGGTGCTCACCGACTCCACCTCGCGCCCCGACCCGAGTTGGCTCGCGTTCGTGCGTACAGGCAAGGCGCGCGCCAGCATCCGGCACAGTCTCCGCACGCTCAGTTATCGGGAATCTGCAATGCTGGGGCGGCGGCTTCTCGAGCAATCACTCGCAGCGCTTCGAATCGCGCTTGGTTCGCTCGAAACCACAGTGCTTGATCGCGCAATCCGCGACTCCGGCGTTCGCACCATAGAAGAGTTGTACGCAGACATTGGTCTCGGGAAGCGGCTGGCGCCCGTCGTGGCGCGCAGTATCGCGCTGCAAACGGCGGCCACGCCTGCGGCGCTCATGCTGCCGCGGCCGGCTCCCATGGTGATCACTGGCAACGAGGGCAGTGCAGTGAGCTATTCCACCTGCTGCTTCCCGCTACCCGGCGACTCCGTGGTCGGTCATCTTCGGGGCGGACATGGGCTGGTACTGCACCGGGCCGACTGCAGCACAGCGCTCCGCCAGCGCGACCGCGATGCCGAGCGCTGGGTCGATGTCGACTGGTCCGAGCAGGTCAGCGGCACCTTCCGCTCCGAGCTGGAAGTGAGCGTTCGCAACGACCGCGGCGTGCTGGGCAGGGTTGCCGCCGAAATCGCCGCGAGCGAGGCCAACATCGCGCATGTGTCCATGGACGAAAGCGCAGAACGGGTTGCCTCGCTTCGCTTCATTCTGATGGTGCGCGACCGGGTCCATCTGGCCCGAGTGCTTCGCAACCTGAGGCGATTGCCAGAGGTCTCGCGAATCAGCCGTCACCACTAATCGGCGGTTGCCACCGTCTTGCGGCTAGCCGTAGCGAACCTCAATCACCTCGAGTTCGTCCACCCCACCCGGCACCTTGAGGCTCACGAGGTCGCCTTCGTTGGCCTTCAGAAGCGCCCGTCCCACTGGCGAGATCCAGCTGATTCGACCGGTGGCCGGCTCCACCTCGTCCACGCCAACAATCGTCACGGTCTCTTCGCGTTCGCCATTTCGCAGAAATCGCACCGTGGCACCGAAAAACGCCTGGGTGGTGCCGCGTCGAAGGTCCGGATCCACCACTTCGGCCAATTCCAGCCGTTTGGTGAGGAAACGGATCCGTCGGTCGATTTCGCGCAGCCTTTTCTTGCCGTAAAGGTAATCGCCGTTTTCTGATCGGTCGCCGTTCGACGCCGCCCAGGAGACCACCCGTACGACCTCGGGCCGCTCTTCATCCAAAAGATGAAGCAGTTCGTGACGCAACCGTTGATGCCCGGCCGGCGTGATGTAGTTTTTGGAGCCTGCCGGGATGGCCTCTACCCCTGGCGGGTCGGCATCGTCATCGACCGCGTCAGCATCATCGCGAACAAACGCTTTGCTCAAGGCCGCACCAACTCTCAGGTGCCCGCCACCGACATGGCGTCAATCAACACCGAGCCAGAGCGTTTGGTGCCTCGCGTGAGTTCGTCAGATCCAACCGCGGCGATACCAGCAAACATCTCGCGCAGATTGCCGGCAATGGTGATTTCCTCGACCGGATAGGCAATCTTTCCGCCTTCGACCCAGTAGCCGCCCGCGCCGCGCGAATAATCGCCCGTCACATAGTTGACCCCATGCCCCATGAGATCGGTCACGAACAGCCCGGTGCCTAGTTTGGCAAGCATCGCCTCGAGCGAATCGCTCCGGCGCGTCCGGCGACTGGTGAGCCGCAGGTTGTGTGATCCGCCCGCGTTGCCGGTGGTCTTCATGCCCAGCTTGCGCGCCGAATAGGTTGAGAGGAAATAGCCTTTGAGGACGCCCGACTCGACCACGGCGCGGCGATGGGTGGCGCAGCCCTCGCTGTCGAAGGGGGCACTGCCAGGCTCGCCGCGCTGGTGAGGGTCTTCGACGATATTGATGTGAGGTGCGAAAAGCGTTGAACCCAGTGCGTCGACCAGAAAACTCGACTTGCGATACAACGCCCCGCCGCTGGCAGCCTGCGTCAGATGGCCAAGCAGCCCACAGGCAAGTGGCGCTTCGAACAGCACAGGCACCTTGCGCGTGGAGAGTCTGCGCGCGCCCAGCCTTGCAAGCGCGCGCTCGGCGGCGTAGCGCCCGAGCGCTGCGGGGTCGGCAAGTTTGAGGGGATTGCAATGCGACGAATACCAGTCGTCGCGTTGCATCTTGCGGCCCGAGCCGGCAATGGGCGCGCATGAAATCGAATGTCGGCTATAGGGGTATCCGCCAGAAAACCCTAGCGTATTGGCCGAAACGAACTGGCCATGACTCACCGACACCGAGGCGCCCTCTGAGTTGCGGATCAGACGGCTGGTATCGAAGGCTGCCGCCTCCGCCTCGCAGGCGATCCGCACCGCCTCATCGACCGGGATGCTCCAGGGGTGGAACAGATTCAATTCCGGGTAGCGAAGCGCGAGCGTGTCGGGATCGGGCAGGCCGGCACAATCGTCTTCGGCAGTAAACCGCGCAATCTGCCAGGCTGCGTCAACGGTTTCATCGAGCGAGCGGGCGCTGAAATCCGATGAACTCGCGTGCCCGCGGCGTTTTCCCACAAACACCGTGACACCGATACCCTTGTCGCGGTGCTGTTCGATCGTTTCCACCCGGCCGCGCCGGACATTGACCGAGAAGCCCGTGTTCTCGGACACATCCACCGCGGCGTCGCTCGCGCCCAATTCGCGCGCGCGGCGCAGCATCGTCTCTGCCATCTCGCGAAGCCGCTGCTGATCGTGATCGAACATCATGGTCCCTTTTGAAGAGCGCGGTATCATAGCAACTGCCCCGGTCTGACTCAGCGCATAGCCGCGCCCACCTCATGCGACGCTCCTCCGCGACTGGCGAGACCCCCGTCTCCGACCCCCTTTCCGAACCGCCCAGCAAATCGCAGCGCAAGCGCGACAGCCATGCGCTGCAAGTGCTTGGAGAGCGATTGGTCGAACTGTCCGACGAACGGCTTTTGCAGCTGCCGGTCACCGAACGCATGATTGATGCAGTCCGGCTCGCCCGCGGCATTCGGGCGCGCGAGGGGCGTCGTCGGCAAATGCAGTTCATCGGCAGGCTGATGCGCGAGGCAGACTCCGATTCCATCCACCAGGCACTGGAAGGCGATCGCCAGCAGCACCGTGCCGAAACCGCGCGAATGCATGCGGCCGAACAGTGGCGGGAGCGGCTGCTGGGTGATCCATCGGCCGTCAATATTTGGCTGGAGCGTTACCCGGACACCCGCGTTGCGCTGCCCACCCTGCTTGACAAGGCACGGGCTGAAGTGGCTACCGGTCAGCGCGGCCGCCGGTATCGCGAGCTGTTTCGGCTGGTGCGCGCCACGCTCGAGGCCCCCGATCAATCCAACATCTCGGCTTCATCATGACTGCCCCCATTCGAATCGGACTCGTTTCCATCAGCGATCGGGCCTCGGCTGGCGTTTACCAAGACCAGGGCATTCCCTCGCTGGAGCAGTGGCTAGCACAGGCCCTGACCTCGCCGTGGGAAGCCGTGGTCCGACTGATCCCTGACGAACAACCCGTCATCGAGCAAACCCTGATCGAACTGATCGACCAGCAGGGCTGCGGTCTGGTCCTCACCACCGGCGGCACCGGACCGGCGGTGCGCGACGTCACGCCCGAGGCGACCCTGGCAATCGCCGACCGCGAGATGCCCGGTTTCGGCGAGCAGATGCGCCAGATCAGCCTCAATTTCGTACCCACGGCGATCTTGTCACGCCAGGTCGCGGTCATCCGTGGCAAGGCGCTGATCATCAATTTGCCAGGCCAACCCAAGTCGATCCGCGAAACGCTGGAAGGGCTTCGCCACCCTGACGGCACGCAGAAAGTGCACGGCATTTTCGCAGCCGTTCCCTACTGCCTGGACCTGATTGGCGCCGCCCGCATCGAGACCAACGAGGCGGTGTGCAAGGCGTTTCGCCCGAAGAGCGCGGCCGCCAAACCTGCTGGCGGCTGAACACCCGCGGCCCGGGCGACCCAGCGCACAGCATGCGTGCGGTCAGCCAATCCGCCGAAGCGAGGCCACGCTGTCCACCGCCGCGCAGCCGGCGAATGCGCCGGCGTGCGGTCAGTTCATCCGCCTGCGCGCGTCCACCACGCCAGCAACTCGCCTCAGGGCAACCAGCGTCCGCTCGAGTTGCGCCGCATCAGACGCCTCGATCGTGAACCGCATCAGCGCCTGCTGCTGACGGCTGAGCGTGTTGACGGCTGTCACATTCAGGCGATCCCGGGCAAACACATCGGACACATCACGCAACAACCCTTGCCGGTCATTTGCGCGCAACTCGATCTCCACTGGAAAACGGCGCTGATCAGCCCCGGTCCCCGCTTTGAGCGCACGCGGATCCCAGCTGGTGTCGATCACACGCTCCGGTGCCTCTCGGGCCAGCCGGGAAAACGTCGGGCAATTGGTTCGATGGACCGAGACGCCTCGCCCTCGCGTCACAAAGCCTGACACCGCATCGGGCGGCAGTGGGCGACAGCATCGGGCCAGCTGGTTCATGAGCGAGTCCATGCCCACCACCAGGACCGACCCGGCTCGCTGCGGGCTTGCGCTCGCTCCCGGGCGAGTGAGCCGCTGCAACAACTCGGGTTCGCTTTCCGGAGCCGCCACGTCGCCCTCGCCCCGAATTGCATCTTCGAGCTGACGCGGGCCGATTTCCTCGCGCGCGACCGCCACGAACATCGCCATCGGATCAGGCTCTGCTAGCCTGCGCGCCAACTCCTCGAAAGACAGCGCGGTGCTGCCCTCACGCTGCAGAACCCGCTCGATACGCTCGCGCCCCGCCGCAGCATCGCGCGCCAACTCTAGCGCATTGAACCACTGACGCACCTTGCCACGCGCGCGCGGGCTAGCCACATAACCCAGCGAGGGATTCAGCCAGTCGCGGGACGGTCCCTCTGCGCTGCCCTCCTTGGCTGCAACAATCTCAACCGTCTGACCGTTCTGGAGTGGCCGATTGAGCGGCATCAACTGACCATCCACCCTCGCGCCGCGGCAGCGATGACCGAGACCGGTATGCACGTGATAGGCGAAATCGACTGCGGTGGACCCCGCAGGAAGCTCGATCACCCGTCCTTGTGGCGTGAGCGCATAAATAAAAGCAAGCTCGGGCTGCGCTGCTTCCAAACCGGCGCCCCCTAGCGCCTGGCCCACCTCGCGCTGCCAGGCAAGCAGCTGCCGCACCCAGTCGATGCTCCGCTCGACGGCAGCCGATGGTGATACGGACCCTGAGCGCCCAGCCTCCTTGTAGCGCCAGTGCGAGGCTACGCCGTACTCGGCGAACCGGTGCATTTCCGACGTCCGGATCTGAACTTCCAGAGGCAAACCGTCCTCGGCCACCACGACGGTATGAAGAGAGCGGTAACCATTGGGCTTGGGCCGCGCAATGTAGTCGTCATACTCAGAGGCCATCGGCCTCCAGAGACTATGCACCTGATCGAGCACCTGATAGCAGTGGGCCACGCTCTCGACGATGACCCGCAGGCCACGCAGATCCTGAATCGTATCGAGGTCACGCCGCTTGCTCTGCATCTTGAGATGAATGCTGTACAGATGCTTGGGCCGGCCACTCACCTGCGCATTTACACCCTGCGCGGAGAGCGCGCCCGACAAGCGAGCCACCGCGGCTTTCACGAAGGCCTCGCGAGCGGTACGCTTTTCCTCAAGCTGCGCGGCGAGCAGCCTGTACGTCTCGGGCTCAAGGAAGCGAAAGGCGAGGTCCTCCATCTCCCACTTGATCTGCCAGAGCCCGAGGCGATTCGCGAGTGGCGCCAGCACGTCCAGGGTTTCGCGACTCACCGCCCGGTCTGGCGCCTGACCGCTGCGCGCGCAAAGCCGCAGCGTCTGGAGACGCGAGGCAAGCGACAGCAGCACGACGCGAATATCGTCAGCCATCGCAAGCAGCATGCGGCGAAGCATTTCATGCTGCGCCTGCGCTGCACTCGCCAGACCGCCACCAGCGCTTAGCCGTACCACCTGCCGAAGGCGCTCAACCAGATGCGCCAGCACCGGATCGAAGTCGCGCGCAATCGCCGAGACGGGCCAGAGTTCGGCCGGGCGGACCAGCCAGGCGGCGGCCTGCGCGGTTTCGTCCACCCCAAGGTCGGCGAGGATGGCCTCTACACCCTCGGCATGCTCAATCACCGGCAGGCCACCGCTCAGGGCATCGGGTTTGACCAGAGCGTGAGCGAGTGAGCGCGCGCGCGCGAGGATGCTCGCGTGCGCCGCGGGATCGGCGGCAACGTCGGCGGACTGCGGCGAGCCTGGCTCAGCACGGATTGTCATACTGGAAACAGGATGCCACGTTCAGGCGTCGGGGTGGATGCGCCAGTCTGGCATTAGACTCTCGGCCCATGCTTAAACGTTGGTTTTCTCGCCCCGCAAAAAAACCGGCCATTACCCGCTCAGTGTGGGAAGCGTGCGCCGACCAGATGCCCTTCCTGGACGCGTTTCCGCCTGAAGCGCGCGATCGCCTGTTCGATCTCGCCGACAGTTTCGCTGCCCGAAAACGTTTCACTGGCACACATGGGTTCGCCATCACCGATGCCGTTCGCGCAGCAATCGCGCTACAGGCGTGTCTGCCGATCCTTCGGATGGGCCTTGGTCCCTACGATGATTTTGTTGAGGTGATCGTTTATCCCGATCGCTTCATTACGCCGCGATCGCATGTCGACGACAGCGGCGTGGTTCATGAGTCCATCGAAGAATTGTCAGGTGAAACCATGCCAGGCGGGCCCGTGGTGCTGGCATGGCCCGATGTGGACCCCGCAATGGGCGCGCCGGGACTCTCGGTGGTCATCCATGAGTTTGTTCACAAGCTGGACATGCTGGACGGCGAGGCGGACGGGATTCCTCCCCTTCCTGCCGCCGCACGCGTACTCTGGACCCAGAGAATGGAGGCTGCCTACGAGCAGTTCTGCAGGATGCTCGAGGAAGTTGAAGCGGCCATTCCAATTGATATCGACCCGGAGTCTGAGGCCGCCGACGGCTTCTATGCGCGCCTGCCGCTTGACGCCTATGCAGCCACCGATCTTGCAGAGTTCTTTGCGGTGGCGTCCGAGGCGTTTTTCACCATGCCCGAAGCCATTGCCCAGGCTTTCCCCGATCTGTACGCCATGTTCAGCCACTATTTCGGCTGGGAAGCCAACCCCGCTCACCATACCCCTGCGAGCACCAGATCAGGCTGACCGCGCGACGAACGGGGCGCGCGCCCGGATGGCTTGACCGTCAGGACGGCGAGAAGCCGCACGCGCCGGGCACCCAGATTTCGCGTTCACCGCCAATTTGCAGGAAGCCGGGTTGACGCTCGGCGCCAGTTGCATGGAAAGCTGACGATTCCGACGCGGCAATTGAGAAAGCGGGCCCGCCCGGCGAATGATCGGCGATGTCCGGCGGCCCTTGTAGTGGATGTTGCTCGCTGGTCTCGGAGGCGACGGACATCGACAGGCCCATCCCGCCGAAGCGCTTCGCGCCCACCCCAGCAGGCGTGCGGACCGATAGACGCGCAGCCGATTGCATTCTTGCCTCGCCCACCACGCTCACGGGCAGCCGTGGAAGGACGCGGCCGCTGTGATCGAGACCGCTGAACAGGGCGCAGGCAGGGGCCTGGTTGCTGCGCGAAGCCCGCGTTGGGTCTGCACCCCCCAGCGCGGCGGGGGCCGGCACGGCAGCCCCCGGTCCATCGAGCCTGAGCGCACCCAGATGCGGTGGTTCGCCCGCTTCGCAGCCGCTGAACATGCGTGCAGCCCAGCTGATAAACCGCCCTGCAAGCGGAACATGAAGCGGCACCCCAACGGAGAGTTCCAGCCTGAGGATTCCGGCCTCGCGAAAGGTTTGCCCCGAGGCTGGACCGACCGGCTCCGTGGCGAGCCCGCCCGAGCTGGGCGCCATGGGCGCGTAGCCCATGTCGCCACCCGGGCGCCCCGTGACGGATAGCGGTGCCCCGTAGCGCGATCGAAGCGACGGATTATCGACAGGAATTTCAAGCGCAGTATCCGCCGATCCTGGTCGAGCGCCCGCCGTAGCCAGGATCCCCCAATCGGCAAAGCTCTCCCGAGTGGGTGACAGCTGCCGCCAGGTGAGCCATCCCGCGCGAACTGCAACGTCAAACTGGACCGCAGACGCCGGTAGCGCGGACGCGGACCCGGCCAGTTCGGCGTTGGACACCCAAAGCGGGGTGAGGCCGGAAATGATGCCCTGTTCAATTGCTTCGGGCGCCGCATGACCGAGCGCCCCGTAACGTGCCGCCTCCCGCGCGGCAAAGTCGACAATGGCGCGCGATTGCATGACCAGTGCCCACTGCCAGATCAGGAGTCCGAGCAGCAGTATGACCGGTACGGCCACCAGAAATTCAACCGCACCGGCTCCGCGTTGTGGCGCACGCGACACGATGCTCATCGCGCTGTCAGACCCCGGA
>RFXC01000015.1 GCA_009921765.1 Betaproteobacteria bacterium
CTCTCGGCATTCGACATGAGGAACGCGGCATCGTCGGGCGAACCCGACTTCACCGGACGCGCAGCTTGCGGACCGCCCGCGGCTGCTGTGGCCTCACCGCCGAAACCGCCCAGGATCACGTTGAAGAACGACCGGTTCATCGCCTTGCACATGATGTAGGACAGGATTGCACCCGACGAGCCCACCAGCGAGCCCGCGATGATCAGCATGGAGTTGTTGAGCGAGAACCCGATGCCCGCCGCCGCCCAGCCCGAGTAGCTGTTCAACATCGACACCACGACCGGCATGTCGGCGCCACCGATCGGGATGATGATGAGAACGCCCAGCACGAACGCGATCGCGGTCATCAGCACGAAAGGCGTCCAGTCCTGCGTGACCGCGAACCAGATGCCAAAGCCCAGCATGGCAATGCCAAGCACGAGGTTCAGCATGTGCTGACCGCTGAACACCACCGGCGCGCCCTGGAACAGGCGGAACTTGTAGGCGCCTGAGAGCTTGCCGAAGGCGATCACCGAGCCCGAGAAGGTGATGGCGCCCACGAAGGTGCCGATGAAAAGCTCGATCCGGTTGGCCATGGGGATGGGCTCGCCCTTGGCAACGATGTTGAATGCCCAGGGCTCGGCGACCGCGGCGACCGCGATGAACACGGCTGCGAGGCCGATCATGCTGTGCATGAAGGCGACCAGCTCGGGCATCTTGGTCATTTCAACGCGCTTGGCCATCAGCGTGCCGATGGCACCGCCCACCACCAGACCGCCCAGCACCCAGCCCATGCCTGCGGTCGCGATTTCAGGCCGCAGTTTGTAGATGAGCGCCACGGTGGTGAAAGCGGCAATGGCCATGCCGACCATGCCGAAGGTGTTGCCGATTCGTGAGGTGGACGGATGCGACAGGCCCTTCAACGCCTGGATGAAAAACACCGAGGCGATCAGGTACAACAGGACGACGACATTCATGCTCATGGTGTCGCCCCTTTCAGTGCTTGGCAGAGCCAGACTTGGGCTCTTTCTTTTTGAACATCTCGAGCATCCGGCGCGTGACCAGGAAGCCGCCGAACACGTTGACCGCAGCCAGGGCCACAGCGAGCACCCCCATGGCTTTGCCGAGCCCGGTTTCGGTGAGCGCAGCCGCCAGCATGGCGCCCACGATGATGATGGCCGATACCGCATTGGTGACCGCCATGAGCGGGGTGTGCAGCGCGGGGGTGACATTCCAGACCACGTGGTAGCCGACATAAATGGCCAGCACGAAAATGATCAGGTTGATCACGAAGGGGTTGATCGCTTCCATGCTGTCAGCTCCGCAGAACCTGGCCGTCGTGCGTGACCAGGCAGGCTTTCACGATGTCGTCTTCGAGGTTGACGGTGAACTTGCCGTCCTTGTCGAACACGAGCTTCAGAAAATCGATGACGTTGCGCGCGTAGAGCGCCGAGGAGTCGGCCGGTACGGTGGCGGGCAGATTGGGCTGACCGATGAGGGTCACGCCATGCTTGACCACCCAGCGGCCGAGCTCGCTGATGGCGCAATTGCCGCCCTGTTCGACCGCCATGTCGAGGACGACCGACCCGGGCTTCATGGAACGCACCATCTCTTCGGTCACCAGCACCGGCGCCTTGCGGCCCGGTATCAGTGCCGTGGTGATCACGATGTCGGCCTGCTTCATGCGATCGGCCACGGCTTGCGCTTGGCGCTTCATCCAGCTCTCGGGCATGGGGCGCGCATAACCACCCACGCCCTTGGCGATTTCGCGCTCTTCATCGGTTTCATAGGGCACGTCGACAAACTTGGCACCCAGTGACTCGATCTGCTCTTTGACTGCCGGGCGGACGTCCGAGGCCTCGACCACGGCGCCCAGCCGCTTGGCGGTGGCAATCGCCTGAAGACCCGCCACGCCTGCCCCGAGAATCAGTACGCGCGCGGCTTTGACGGTGCCCGCTGCGGTCATGAGCATCGGCATCATGCGGCCGTATGCGCTGGCTGCGAGCAGCACGGCCTTGTAGCCGGCGATGTTGGCCTGGGACGACAGCACGTCCATGCTCTGCGCGCGCGTGGTGCGCGGCGCGGCCTCAAGTGCGAACGCGGTGAGACCGGCCTGTGCCAGCGCCTGCAGCCCCTCACGATCGAACGGGTTGAGCATGCCCACCAGCACGGCGCCAGGCGTCATTTTCGCGAGTTCGGCCGCCTGAGGCGCACGAACTTTCAGCACCATCTCGGCGGCGAGCGCTTCGTCAGCGCCGACCAGCGTTGCACCCGCCGCTTCCAGTGCGGCGTCAATCTGACTGGCTGCGGTGCCGGCGCCGTGTTCGACCAGCACCTGATGACCGGAGCCTGTCAGTTTCTTGATCGTTTCTGCTGTGGCCGCGACCCGCGTCTCGCCGTCGCGGGTTTCGGCAGGGATGCCGATTCGCATGCGTACTCCCTGGGAAGATTGTTGCGGGCAAAGTCTGCCCGCTCCAGACAAAACGGCGGAGTCTACACGCGGCGGCCCGTGGTTCGCCGGGGCGCCGGGGTAAAATCTGTGGTCTTTGGCCACGCTTCATTCCCGAGCCATGTCCGTCTGGAAACCAAGCGTCACGGTGGCTGCCGTGATCGAACATCAGGGGCGCTTTCTCATCATCGAGGAGAAAACGGTGGCGGGGGTGCGCCTCAACCAGCCGGCTGGTCATCTCGATCCGGGTGAAACGCTGGTTCGCGCCGTGGTGCGCGAGGCACTCGAGGAAACCGCCCATCATGTTGAGGTGGTGTCAGGGATTGGCGTCTACCTCGCCCGGTTCGTTCACGAATCAAGCGGCACCGATGTCACCTACCTGCGCTTTGCCTTCGCCTGTCGTCTGTCAGATCGGCCAGACGGTGCCCGGGAGGCGGGTCGCAGTCTCGACCAGGGCATTCTCGCGACCCACTGGCTGAGTGCCGACGAACTTCGCGCGCGGCTTCCCGAGCATCGCAGTCCGCTGGTCATGCAGGTGGTCGATGACTATCTGGCCGGTCAGCGCTTCAATCCCGAGGTGCTGCGCGCCGATTCAAGCTTTGCTGGGCTGCCGTTTGTGCCGAAGCAGATCGGATGATCGCAGTCGTGCACGAGCGCCATACCGCGCTGGTCGAGGCGCAGCCCGGCGAGCGCGTGGTCGTGGGATTGTCGGGCGGCGTCGACTCTGCGGTCACGGCCTGGCTTCTCAAGGAGCGCGGCTGCGAGGTGGTCGGTCTTTTCATGAAGAACTGGGAAGACGACGACAACGACGAATACTGTTCCAGCCGGCAGGACTGGATCGATGCAGCGAGCGTCGCCGATGTCATCGGCATCGACATCGAGGCGGTGAATTTCGCTGGCGAATATCGTGATCGGGTGTTTGCCGCCTTCCTCGCCGAATACCGCGCCGGACGCACGCCCAACCCGGATGTGCTCTGCAACGCGGAAATCAAGTTCAAGGCATTTCTCGACCACGCCATGCGGCTGGGCGCCGAGCGAATTGCCACCGGGCACTATGCGCGGGTGCGGCGGGTCGAGCAGTCGGGCGCGTCGCCGCGATTTGAACTGCTGCGGGGTCTGGACGCCGGCAAGGATCAGAGCTACTTCCTGCACCGGCTGAGTCAGGAGCAGTTGTCGCGAGCGCTCTTTCCGGTGGGTGCGCTCGCCAAGCGCGAGGTGCGGGAAATCGCGGCGCGGCTTGGTCTGCCCAACGCCACCAAGAAAGATTCAACCGGCATCTGCTTTATCGGCGAGCGGCCGTTTCGCGAGTTCCTGAATCGTTATTTGCCCACCGAGCCAGGGCCGATCGTGGATGATCACGGGCGGCGGATTGGCGAGCACGTGGGGCTCGCGTTCTACACGCTGGGTCAGCGCAAGGGCATCGGCATCGGCGGGGCGCGCGGCGGGTCGGGTGAGCCCTGGTTTGTGGCGGCCAAGCGGCGGGAAAGCAACACCCTGGTAGTGGTGCAGGGCCACGATCACCCGCTCCTCTGCAGCCGGTGGTTGCGTGCCACCGATGCGCACTGGATCGCGGGCGGGGCGCCCGATCTCGCGGCCGCCTATGGCGCGAAGACCCGTTATCGTCAGGCTGATTCTCCTTGTGCGCTCGCCGTGCCCGATGCCGCCACAACCGCTGGTGCGCCTCGCCTCGGCGGAGGCGCCGACGGCGTGGCAACCGGGGTACCTGCTCCTGCCGGTGAGGTCGCCTTCTGCCTCCGCTTTGAGGCGCCGCAATGGGCGGTTACGCCGGGTCAGAGTGCGGTGCTCTACGACGGCGAGGTCTGTCTGGGAGGCGGGGTGATCGACTCGTTTCACTGACTCGCAAATTGTCGCGAAAAGTTGACGATTCCGGTCCAGCGTTCATAATCAGGATCTTCCCCGCTGCGGAGTGATCACGACGTGACTGCCTGGTTGCCGGGCCCCTGGGTGCTCGATCTTGTGATCGCCGGGCTGCTGATCGAGTGGGCCGGCCTGTGGTGGCTGCACCGCGCGCGTGGCCTCGGGCCATCGCCCGCCGACCTCGCGCCGGGTCTGGGCGCAGGCATGGCGCTCATGCTGCTGTGTCGCCTCAATCTGCATGGCCCGCTTGAACCAGCCACACTCGCGCTGCTCGCGATCTCCGGTGTACTTCACGTGCTCGATTTGGCCCGGCGCTGGCCGCGCCCGATCGCCCCGTTTCCTGCTCAGGCGCCGCAATGACCCGCTCTCGTCCGGTGTTTCCGTTTACCGCGCTGGTGGGCCAGCGCGAGATGCAGCGCGGCCTGCTGATCGCCGCAATTGATCCGCTGGTGGGCGGCGTGCTGATTCTGGGCGACCGCGGCACCGGCAAATCCACTGCGGTGCGGGCGCTTGCTGCCGTGCTGCCGCCGATCCGTGCGGTGGCGTGCGCGTACCGCTGCGAGCCGCGCGCCACCGCCGGGCTGTGCGAGCGCTGTACCGGGAAGTCGCGGGCCCGTCCGGCCGCCGTGGAGGTGCCCGTGCCGGTGGTTGACCTGCCACTGGGGGCCACCGAGGACCGCATCCTGGGTGCGCTGGATCTCGAGCGGCTGATGGTCTCCGGCGAGAAGGTCTATGAACCCGGTTTGCTCGCGCGCGCGAACCGGGGGTTTCTGTACATCGACGAGGTGAATCTGCTGGAGGACCATCTGGTCGATCTGCTCATTGATGTGGCGGCCTCCGGAGAAAACCGGATCGAGCGCGAAAGCCTGAGCGTTGTTCATCCGGCCCGCTTTGTCCTGGTGGGAAGCGGTAATCCCGAGGAGGGTGAGCTTCGGCCGCAGTTGCTCGACCGGTTCGGCCTTGCGGTCGAAGTGCGAACGCCCCAGGATCTTGATCAGCGGGTGGACGTGGTGAGGCGGCGAGAGGCGTTCGAACGAGATCCCGAGGCGTTCTGTGCCAACCATCAAAGCGCGGAGGCGGCGCTGCGCGCGCAGCTGGTGGCGGCCCGGCGTGCGCTGGATCGCATTGTCTTTGACGACGTGCTCCTCAGACAGGCGGCGGCGCTCTGTCAGCAACTGGGCACCGATGGCTTGCGCGGCGAGCTTGCGCTCATGCGGGCAGCCAAGGCAGCGGCTGCGCTCGACGGGCGTCGGGCGGTGGCGCGTGAACATCTGATCGAGGTTGCGCCCATGGCGCTTCGCCATCGCCTGCGGCGCGATCCGCTCGACGAAACCGATTCGTCGGCGCGGGTGGCGCGGGCCATTGAGCAGGTGCTGGGCGCGACCGCTCCGTAGGCGGCGCCTCCGGTGGTTCAGTGATGAGCGGTCCCGCCGTGCCGCGCACGCTGCCCGCGAAGGGCCAGACGCCGATCGACCCCGTTGACGACGCGCTGCGCGCGCTCGAGCTCTTCTCGCGCTCGCCCTTGAACTTTGGCGGATTGCATCTGCGTGGCTGGCATGGGCCAAGGCGGCACGCCCTTCTCGGTTGGCTGCGCCGGGCGTGTGAAAGCGCAGCCGGCGGGCAGTCGGCGGGCTGGCATGCGTTGCCGCACCACACCGAACCTGATCAGCTTGAGACCGGGACCGACCTGGCTGAAAGCCTGCGCCTCGGGCGCCCCGTGGCGCGGCCCGGACTCCTCGCGCGGTTTGCCGGCGGCGTGGTGGTGCTGCAACGCGCGGAGCGGGTCGGGCCGCCCGCGGTGCTGCTTGATCGGCTCGCGCTGTCGCTTGACATGCGCGATGAGTCGCCGTGGCGAAGCCTCGATGCGCTGGCTGAACTTGCGCGCGCCCCGCGGGGTGCCGCTCGGCGGCTGGCAGCCGCCCAACCAGTGGCGCCCGCCCCGAGTGGGGAGCGCGGGTTGCTCGAGTTGTGCCGCGCCGCGATGCTGTTCGGCATTGATTCAATGCGCCGGGTCGAGCAGGCCTCGATGCTTGCCCGGATGAGTGCGGCCGAAGCCAGGCGGGCGCCTGCGGCAGGTGAGGCGGCCAGCGATACGCTCGAGCCGCGCGACAGCGACCTCGCGCTCGCGATCCGGCAGGTGCTGCTGCCCCGGGCGCGGGTCATGCCGATGATGGCGGAGTCTGACGAAGAGCCCGCGCCCGAGCAGTCTGAGCCGCCGGCCCGGCCCGACCCCCCTGATTCACCCGATTCACCCAGCGAGCCCGATCCACCAGAAACACCCTCGGACCCTGAGACGCCGCATGCCGAGTCGCCCGCTGATCCGACCGATCCCGACCCGACGTCGCTTCCCGACGGCGCGTCGGAACGGCTGGTCGAGGCTGCGCTCTCTGCGTTACCGCCCGGCCTGCTCGCCATGATGGCTTCCCAGATCGGCGCACGCGCCGCGGCTGCGCGCGGCGCCGGCAGCGGTCGCGAGTCCGCCAAGGGGCGCGGCCGCGCCCGCTCGGTGGGCGCCCGCCGTGGCCGTCCGCGCGGGCAGGAACGGGTGCATCTGCTCGCCACCCTTCGCGCTGCGCTTCCTTGGCAGCGTTTGCGGCAAGCGTCCACGAAAAGGGCTGATGCGGCGGGCGCCGGGCCGGTGGCGCCTGCCAGCAGGCCGGTCGCGCGCCAGCCAGTCCGGTTTCATCCGGATGACCTTCATGTGCACCGCGAGCGAAAGCGGCGCGGCAGCACCACGGTGTTCGTCGTTGACGCATCGGGTTCCACGGCGCTACAGCGACTCGCCGAGGCCAAGGGCGCGGTGGAGCTGCTGCTCGCCGACTGCTATGTTCGTCGCGATCGCGTCGCGCTGGTCTCGTTCCGGGGCGCGGGGGCGGAGCTGCTCCTGCCTCCCACGCGCTCGCTGGTGGCCGCGCGGCGTGCCCTCACCGCGCTTCCCGGTGGCGGCGGGAGTCCGATCGCAGCCGGGTTCGAACTGGCCGCGCGCGTGGCTGCGCAACTCGACCGCTCGGGTGACGACGTGACCGTGGTCGTGCTGACCGATGGCCGTGCCAATCTCTCTCGCGACGGTCTTCCGGGGCGTGAACGCGCCGCCGATGAGGCACGACGCGTGGCGCGCGAACTCGCGCCCCTGGCGACCCATCGGGTGCTGATCGACACCTCGGTCCGCCCCGAGCCTGCCGCGCAGGCACTTGCGGTGGCGCTCGCTGCGCGCTATGTCCCGATGCCGTTTGCGCGTGCCCGGGCAATCAGGGATTCGATCGCTGCCGCCACCCGCTGAGGTGCTGCTTCGGGAAGCATGTGGCCGCCCCGCATCCGTTCGATTGCGGCGCCCGGTAGTCGATCGGCAAGAATCGGCATCAGTGCTTTTACGGGAATCCACGGGTCGTCGTCGGCGACCAGAAACCCGGTCGCGATCGTCTGCGCAGGCAGCTGCGGCAGACGCGCGAGCAGACCGGGAAGGTCGGTGGCCGCCATGAACTGGATCGCGCCTCGAACATGGCCGGCGTCGCCGAACAGCAGGCGATAGGCCTCGCGCTGCTCGGCGTCGATCACCGAGGCAGTGGAATCAAGCAGCCGATCAACCAGCCCGGTCGACCGGGCGAGCGCGGCGGTGGCATTGACGCTCAGGTCAGAACCGATCAGCGGTGCGAGTAGCGGCCCCAGCATCAGCGTGTACATCGCGGGGGGTGGCACGAGCGAGGGTGCGATACCGAGCAGGGCCTGGATCCGCAGGCCCTCAGGGCGACCCAGTGCCAGCGTCAGGGCGAGCGCTGCGCCGGCGGAATGGCCGGCCACCAGGTCGAGCCGCGCAAGCCCCTCTGCGCGCAGCAGTGCAAGAAGCTCGGCCGCGATGTCGTTGAGCCCGTGCCGGGAATGCCCGAAGCAGCGGGTCGCGCCGTGCCCCGAGAGATCGGGGACCAGCACGCCAATGGAGGGGTCCAGCCGCTCGAGGACGGGGGTCCAGCTGTGCCGGGCGCCGCCGGTGCCATGAAGGAGCAAAAGCGTGGCGCCGGTCTCGGGGAACTCGGCGCTGCGCCACCCCGACCAGATGGTCTCGCCACAGCGGCGCTCGAACGCCACCAGCCGGCGCGGGATGCGCCGGTTGACGTGCTGCAGCCAAGTGTCTAGTGTAGAGGACACAATAAGTGACAAGTGTACGTTACATTCAAGGGAGATCCCTCATGCCACTCCTCAATCGAATCGAAGGCGCGCTTTCGCGCAGTCTGCTCCGATGCGCGGGTGCCCCGCCCCGGTTGCAGCAGGCCATGCAGCATGCCGTATTCCCGGGCGGCGCCCGAATTCGTCCGCAGTTGTGCCTGGCGGTGGCGCTGGCCTGTGGCGACGACGATCCCGCACTGGCCGATGCCATGGCGGCTGCGCTCGAGCTTCTGCATTGCGCCTCGCTGGTTCACGATGATCTTCCCTGCTTTGACAACGCCGACACCCGACGGGGCCTGCCTTCGGTGCACCGGGCCTTCGGCGAGCGGCTGGCGGTGCTCTCGGGCGATGCACTTATCGTGATGGCTTTTCGCGAGCTGGCGCGCGCCGGCAGCCGTCACCCCGAGCGGCTCGCCACGGTCATGCGCTGGCTTGACGAGGGAGTGGGCCCGCCCGATGGCATCGTCGCGGGGCAGGCGTGGGAGTGTGAACCCAGTGCCCGCCTCGATCAGTATCAGCGTGCCAAAACCGGCGCGCTGTTTTCTGCGGCCACTGCGGGCGGCGCGGCAGCTGCTGGTGCCGATGGTCATGACTGGTTTGCCCTGGGTGCCAATCTCGGCGAGGCCTACCAGGTCGCCGACGATATCCGCGACGTCATTTCCGACCCGGCGCTGCTCGGCAAACCCGTGGGGCAGGACATGCTGCTGGGTCGGCCGAGTTCGGCGCAGGAGCTGGGTCTGGAAGGCGCGGTGATTCATTTTGACCGGCTGATCGCGCGTGCCATCGAGAGTATCCCCGCGTGCCCAGGGGAGGCGCTGCTGCGGTCGCTCGTGCTGTCGGAAGCGCGCAGGCTGGTGCCAAGCGAAGGGCCTGCGAGCGTTCAGCGGGTGGTGTCCTCGCCGCTCCAGGCGCCGGTCCCTGAAGGCCGCGCCGTCGCGCCGCGCGCGGTGCGCGAGCACTGAACGCAGGCGGGAATAATCATGGCTGCTGCATTGGCTGCTACCTGGTCGGCGTTTCGCGATCGGCTGCTCACGAGCGCAGCCTTCCGGCGTCGCGTGAGCATGATTCCCGGCCTGCGGGCGATCAGCCGTCGACAGTCTCGGCGGCTGTTCGATCTGGTGGCGGGCTTCTCCTACAGCCAGGTGCTGCTTGCTTGCGTTCGGCTCGGGCTGTTCGACAAGCTCGCGGCCGGACCGCAGCCGGTTGAGGACATTGCACGCGAGGCGGCATTGCCAGCCGAAAGTGCCGATATTCTGTTGCGCGCAGCCATCTCGCTTGATCTGCTCGAATGGCGTGGAAAAGGCCGTGTGGGGCTGGGCATGCTGGGCGCCGTCATGGTCGACAATCCCGCGCTCGGCGCGCTCGTGCGCCATCATCAGGCCGTTTACGAAGACCTGGCCGATCCGGTCCTGACCCTGCGCGAGCCCGACCGCCCCACGCAGCTTCGCAACTACTGGGCCTACGCCCGTAATGGCCGGCACTTTGGCGAAAAGCGCCTCGACACCACCGAGGTTCGCGACTACTCCGAACTCATGTCGGCCTCGCAGCCGCTGGTCGCTGAGCAGGTGCTCCAGGCCTACGATTTTTCCAGGCACCGTTGCGTGCTCGATGTGGGGGGCGGACAGGGCACTTTTCTCAGCCACGTGGCGCGTGCCCATCCCGCGCTCCGGTTGAAGCTTTTCGATCTTCCCGCTGTGGCCGAGCTGGCTCGTGGGCGGCTTGCCGAAGCCGGTCTCGCGCATCGCATCGAGTGCACGGGCGGCAGCTTCTTTGAGGATCCGTTGCCGGCCGGCGCCGATCTGATCACGCTGGTGCGCGTTGCCTATGACCACCCGGACGAGCGGGTCTTGCGCATCCTCTGCGCCATCCGGGAGGCGCTACGCGAGCGCGGCGGCCATCTGCTGCTTGCCGAGCCCTTGTCCGGCACGCCGGGCGCGCAGGCGATGGGTGATGCGTATTTCGGCCTCTACCTGCTCGCGATGGGCAAGGGGCGCGCTCGCTCCGCAGCCCGTCTCGCAGAGCTGATGACCCAGGCGGGCTTCATCGACATCCGGGCGCTGCCCACCACATTGCCGCTCCAGACCGGCGTGTTGCTCGCGCGTGTCGCGCCAGGCTGACGCGATGACCTGGGTGTTGACAAACAGGCCAAATGGCATAGGATGTCATTTCTACGTGACACTTTGATCGTCATCAACTTCTGACACATTAAATCGTGACCATTGCCCGAAGCGCCCGCGCCATTGTCTTTGAAGGCCCCCGCCGTTTATCCAACCGGTCGGTGGGCCTGGTGTCGCGCGGGCCGGGCGAGGTGCTGGTACGAACGCTCTATAGCGGCATCAGCACCGGCACCGAACGGCTGTTCTACAGCGGCGAAATGCCTGATTTCCCCGGCATGGGTTATCCGCTGGTGCCGGGCTACGAAACGGTGGGCGAAGTGCTGCAGGCCGAGCCGCGCTCGGGGCTGTCGGCTGGTGACCGGGTGTTTGTTCCCGGGGCCAACTGCTATAGCGATGCGCGTGGCCTCTTCGGCGGCGCTGCTTCTCAGCTTTACACCGCCGCTCACCGTGTCATTCCGATCGATGCCGCACTGGGCGAAGACGCGGTCCTGTTCGCGCTTGCGGCCACCGCCTATCACGCGATCCGCCCGAGCGCACACGCGCCGCTCCCCGATCTGATCGTCGGCCACGGCGCGCTTGGCCGGCTGATTGCGCGCATCACTGTCGCGCTGGGCGGGGCGCCGCGCGTCTGGGAAACGCGAAGCGAGCGGCGCGGCGAAACCATCGGCTATAGCGTCTGCGATCCCGACGAAGACGCCGAGCGCCGCTTTACAACCATCGTCGATGCCAGCGGATACGGCGCCGCGCTTGAGCGCTGGATCACGCACCTCGCCCCACGTGGCGAACTGGTGCTTGCCGGCTTTTACACCGCGGCGCTTGGCTTCAATTTCGTTCCCGCGTTTCTGCGTGAAGTGCGGATACGGGTCGCGGCGCAATGGCTGCCGCAAGACCTCGAAGCTGTGCGCGGGTTGGTTGCCTCGGGCGCGCTGTCGCTTGCGGGCATCGTCAATTACCGCGCACCCATGCACGACGCAAGCGATGCGTATCGGCAGGCGTTTGAAGACCCGGCCTGTCTCAAGATGGTCCTCGACTGGAGCAATGTGCAATGAGCATTACTGGCCCAGCGGCGCGTGCCACCACGGTACAGCTGATGATGAAAACCCGGCTCTCGGCCGAGGCGGCGGTTGAACCCGATCCGGTGCACGACGGCCCAGTGACCAAGACCACCCAGATCATCGCCATCTACGGCAAGGGCGGCATTGGCAAAAGCTTCACGCTTGCCAATCTCTCCTACATGATGGCGCAGCAGGGCAAGAAGGTGCTGCTGATCGGCTGCGACCCCAAGAGCGACACCACGTCGCTGCTCTTTGGCGGCCGGGCCTGTCCCACCATCATCGAAACCTCCTCCCGCAAGAAGCTCGCAGGCGAGCCGGTGTCGATCGGTGATGTCTGCTTCAAGCGCGATGGCGTCTTTGCCATGGAACTGGGCGGCCCGGAGGTGGGGCGTGGGTGCGGTGGCCGCGGCATCATCCATGGCTTCGAGACACTCGAAAAGCTCGGTTTCCACGACTGGGGCTTTGACTACGTGCTGCTCGATTTTCTGGGCGACGTGGTGTGCGGTGGCTTCGGTCTGCCCATTGCCCGCGACATGTGCCAGAAGGTGATCGTGGTCGGCAGCAACGACCTGCAGTCCCTCTATGTCGCCAATAACGTCTGCTCGGCAGTCGAATATTTCCGCAAGTTGGGCGGCAACGTCGGCGTGGCCGGCATGGTGATCAACAAGGATGACGGAACCGGCGAGGCGGCAGCGTTTGCCGAGCGTGCGGGCATCCCTGTGCTTTCAGCCATTCCGGCCCATGAAGATATCCGCCGCAAAAGCGCGAGCTACGAAATCATCGGTCGGCCAGGCACCGAGTGGGCGCCGCTCTTCGAGGCGCTGGCCACCAACGTAGCCGAAGCGCCACCAGTGCGCCCCAGGCCGCTCTCCCAGGATTCGCTCCTCGGGTTGTTCGCAGCCAGCGCGGTGGGCCGCGACGTGGTGCTGCTGCCGGCCACGGCCGCCGACATGATGGGCCGCGACGTGGTGGAGAAGCCCTCGCTTGAAGTGGTCTACGAACAAATCTGAGCACACGTACCGGCCATGAACGCGCGCCAACCCATCCCGATCCTGCCGGCAGACGAGTCTGTCGGGCAGACCGCTGCAGCCGATGCGTCAGCGCAGCCAAGCGCTGTGGCGGGGCTCTCCTGCCACGGTGGTCGCGATCAGATGCTCGACGCGGCACGCAAGGCGGGAAAGAGCGAAACGCTGGCGCGTTATGCGGCCGACTACCCCAAGGGCCCGCATGATCAGCCGCAAAGCATGTGCCCGGCATTCGGCTCGCTTCGGGTGGGCCTGCGCATGCGTCGCACGCACACCATCCTGTCGGGCTCGGCGTGCTGCGTGTACGGGCTCACCTTCACCTCGCATTTCTACGGCGCGCGCCGCAGCGTCGGCTACGTACCGTTCAATTCCGAGACGCTGGTCACCGGCAAGCTCTTCGAAGACATCCGCGAAGCCGTTTATCGCGAAGCCGATCCCGAGCGCTATGACGCGCTGGTGATCATCAATCTGTGCGTGCCCACAGCTAGTGGCGTACCGCTTCAGCTGCTGCCGCGCGAAATCAACGGCGTCCGCATCATCGGTATCGATGTGCCGGGGTTCGGTGTCCCCACCCATGCCGAGGCCAAGGATGTGCTGGCGGGTGCCATGCTGCAGTACGCGCTCAATGAAGCCCGCTCTGGTCCGGTGGCTGCGCCGCGTCAGGGGCGGGTCGCTCTCCCCACTGTCACGTTGCTGGGCGAACTCTTTCCCGCTGACCCGATGACAGTGGGTCAGATGCTTGCGCCGCTTGGGCTTGCACTGGGCACGACCGTACCCACGCGCGAATGGCGCGAGCTCTATGCTGCGCTTGATTGCGCGGCGGTTGCCGCAGTGCACCCCTTCTACACCGCAAGCATCCGCGTCTTCGAGGCGGCGGGTCGCCCGGTCGTGGGGTCGGCGCCAGTGGGCTACGAAGGAACGGCCGAGTGGCTGCGCGTCGTCGGCGAGGCGGCGGGTGTGGGTGAGCGCGCCATCGGTGCGGCGCGCGATGCAGTTCTGCCCGGCATTCGCGCTGCGCTCGCCCGTGCGCCGATCAAAGGACGTATCACGGTCAGCGGCTACGAGGGGTCGGAGCTTCTGGTCGCGCGGCTCCTCATCGAGAGCGGGGCTGATGTGCCCTACGTCGGTTCGGCGTGTCCTGAAACCGTGCACAGCGCAGCCGACCGCGCCTGGCTCGAGGAGCACGGCACACGCGTGCAGTACCGGGCCTCGCTCGAAAACGATCTGGCTGCCATCGAGGAGTACGGCCCCGATCTTGCCATTGGCACCACGCCGGTTGTGCAGGCGGCCAAGCAGAAGAGCTTGCCCGCGCTTTATTTCACCAACCTCATCTCTGCGCGACCGCTCATGGGCGCCGCTGGCGCCGGTTCGCTTGCGCAGGTGATCAACACCGCAATCGGTAACCGCGACCGGTTCGATCAGATGAAGGCGTTTTTTGGTGACGTTGGTGAGGGTGAGAACGCCGGCGTCTGGCAGGGCGTGCCGGTCGACCGTCCCGAGTTTCGCGCGCTCACCCGCCGTCGCGTGCAGAAGGCGGCTGCGCAGCGCAAATCCGAGGAGATGGGCTGATGCTGGTCCTCGACCACGATCGCGCGGGCGGCTACTGGGGCGCTGTCTATGTGTTCACCGCCATCAAGGGATTGCAGGTGGTGATCGACGGCCCGGTAGGTTGCGAGAACCTGCCGGTCACGTCGGTGCTTCACTACACCGACGCGTTGCCGCCCCATGAACTGCCCATCGTTGTCACCGGCCTTGCCGAAGAGCAGCTGGGCCGCGAAGGGACCGAAAATGCCATGCGCCGGGCGCATGCGGTGCTCGACCCCGACCTGCCCGCTGTCGTGGTCACCGGGTCAATCGCCGAAATGATCGGTGGTGGTGTCACGCCGGAAGGCACCACCATTCAGCGTTTCCTGCCCCGCACCATCGACGAAGATCAGTGGCAGGCGGCCAACCGCGCCATGCTCTGGCTCTGGTCCGAGTATGGCCAGAGAAAGGTGCCCGAGCCCAAGCCCCGCAAGCCGGGCGAGCGGCCGCTCGTCAATCTCATCGGCCCGGCCTACGGAACGTTCAACATGCCCAGCGATCTGGCGGAAATCCGTCGACTCGTTGAAGGCATCGGTGCCGAGGTGAATCTCACCTTTCCGCTGGGTGCACATCTGGCTGATGTCTCCAAGCTCGCGGATGCGCAGGTCAACATCTGCATGTACCGCGAGTTTGGCGCGCTCCTCTGCGAAGCCCTCGAGCGGCCCTGGCTTCAGGCGCCAATCGGGCTCCACAGCACCACGCGCTTTCTGCGGGCACTGGGCGAGCTGCTGGGCCTTGATCCCGAGCCGTTCATCGAGCGCGAGAAGCACACCACCATCAAGCCGGTCTGGGATCTGTGGCGTTCGGTCACCCAAGACTTTTTTGGTACCGCCAGTTTCGCCGTGGTGGCAAGCGACACCTACGCACGTGGGCTCAAGAACCTGTTTGAAGTCGAACTCGGCTTGCCCTGTTCGTTTGCGGTGTCGCGCAAGCCTGGCGACAAAACCGACAACGAAGCGATCCGCAAGCTCTGCCACGAGAAAACGCCGCTGGTGATGTTCGGCAGCTACAACGAGCGCATGTACCTCGCCGAGAAGGGCGCGCGTGCCACCTACGTGCCGGCCTCGTTTCCGGGCGCCATCATCCGCCGCCATACCGGTACGCCCTTCATGGGCTACGCGGGCGCCACCTATCTCGTTCAGGAGTTCTGTAACGGCCTGTTCGATGCGCTGTTCCACATCCTGCCGCTTGGCACCGATATGGACCGGGTCGATCCCACGCCCACCGGAACGGTTGCTCCGGATGCGCGCAGTCTCGACTGGGATGAAGACGCCCGCGAGCGTCTGGCCGAGCGGGTGGCCGACGAGCCGGTGCTGATACAGATCTCTGTTGCCAAGCGTCTGCGGGACCGCGCCGAGCGCGAAGCCCGCGAGGCTGGCGAAGACCGTGTGACTGCGGCTCGCGTTGATCGCGCGGCCGGAGTCGTTCGGCAGGCGGTAAGCGTATGAGTGCTGCCTCCCTCTCCTCGAACAAAGCCTCACTAAAGAGGCGTACCGAACGTCGTGGCACGGTGCTGCGGCTGCCTGATCCACGCGGGCCCAGCGTGGAGTTGGCCTTCACGGCCACCTCAATGGAGAACACCCCATGAGTGGAAAGAGCGTCTCAGGGCTCACTGACGAGGAAGCCCAGGAGTTTCACACGTACTACATGCAAGGTCTGGTGGGCTTCACGGCAATCGCCGTGATCGCACACATCCTCGTCTGGGCCTGGCGCCCCTGGTTCCACTGATTCCACCCGTTCGGGGATAGTCATGACACCACTCAGCAATACATCGGTTCGACATGAAACTCGAAGCGATTCGCTCGCTTATCACTTCATCTTTGCGGTCTGCTTCGTCACATTTTTGTGCGTGGCGCTGGTCGCGTCGGTGCTGTTGCTGCCGTGGCGCTCCTGGCTTCCTGGTGCGGAGGGCAGTGAAACCCTGGTGGGCGGTGTCAGGGGAGCGGTTTACACCCTGATGTCGCATCTCATCTGAACGGAGATTGATCTATGTGGCGCGTTTGGAAACTGTACGACCCGCTGCGCGCGATGGTTGCGCAAGGCGTTTTCCTCTTTGGGCTGGCAGCAATGATTCACCTCATTCTGCTCAGCACGACCAGCTTCAATTGGCTCGATGGCATGAGCCAGGCGCAGTACAAGGCCGCTCAGGCCGCTGCTGCCGCCAAGAAGTAGGCGCAGGAAGAAAGGCAGGCGGTCCGGCATTTGCCGGTCCGCCGCCCGAGACGACAGCTGGGAGGGCCCGCAGATGGCGATGTTGAGCTTCGAAAGAAAATATCGAGTGCGTGGAGGCACGCTGCTCGGAGGCGACCTGTTCGATTTCTGGGTGGGTCCGTTCTACGTGGGTTTCTTTGGTATCACCACGGTGTTTTTCACCTTCGTGGGCACTGCGCTCATTCTTTACGGCGCTGCCATCGGCGGCACCTGGAATCTGTGGCAGATCAATATCGCGCCGCCGGATCTGAAATACGGATTGGGGCTGGCACCGCTCAAGGAGGGCGGGCTCTGGCAGATCATCACGGTCTGTGCCATTGGCGCGTTTGGCTCCTGGGCGCTGCGCGAGGTTGAAATTTCCCGAAAGCTCGGCATGGGATATCACGTGCCCGTGGCCTTCAGCTTCGCGATCTTCGCTTATGTCACGTTGGTGGTGATCCGGCCGATTCTGCTGGGTGCCTGGGGTCACGGCTTTCCCTACGGCATTCTCAGTCACCTCGACTGGGTCTCCAATGTGGGCTACCAGTATCTGCACTTTCACTACAACCCGGCGCACATGATTGCGGTGTCGCTGTTCTTCACCACCGCGCTTGCGCTTGCCATGCACGGCGGCCTGATCCTGTCCTCCACCAACCCGGCCAAGGGTGAACTGGTGAAGACGCCCGAGCACGAAGACTCCTTCTTTCGCGACATCATCGGCTACTCGGTGGGCACGCTCGGCATTCACCGGCTGGGTCTGTTCCTTGCGCTGTCAGCAGTGTTCTTCAGTGCGGTGTGCATCGTAATCAGCGGGCCGTTCTGGACCCGTGGCTGGCCCGAGTGGTGGGGCTGGTGGCTGCGGCTGCCGATCTGGTCCTGACGGGAGACTTTCAATGAAAACAACACTGTTTCCGGTCCCCTACTACCAGAACCTTTTCACCAAGGTTCGGGTCGATGCGCCGACATACCCAGGTGTCCCGCTTGAGCGCGAGCGCGATACCGCCGAACGCACGGGCGGCATTCACGTGCAGGCGCTCGCCTGGTTCGGCAATGCCCAGATCGGTCCGATCTACCTCGGTTTTCTGGGCGTGGCCGCGCTCATTTTCTTTGTGATCGGTTTTACCGCCATCGGCTGGAACATGCTGGTGCAGGTGAACTACAGTCCGATCGAGTTCGTGAAGCAGCTCTTCTGGCTGTCGGTCGATCCGCCATCGCCCAAGTACGGCCTGCGCCTGCCGCCCATGAACGAAGGTGGCTGGTGGTTGTTCTCGGGCTTCTTCATCACCGTATCCATTCTTCTCTGGTGGGCCCGGGTGTATCGGCGGGCACGCGCACTGGGTCTGGGCACGCACATCGCCTGGGGGTTTGCGGCGGCCATCTGGCTGTTTCTGGTGCTGGGCTTTTTCCGGCCGGTGCTGATGGGCTCGTGGTCAGAGGCCGTGCCGTTTGGAATCTTCTCCCACCTCGACTGGACCACAGCGTTCTCGCTTCGCTACGGAAACCTGTTCTACAACCCGTTCCACATGTTGTCGATCGCCTTCCTGTATGGCTCGGCCCTGTTGTTTGCGATGCATGCGGCCACCATCCTGGCGGTTGGCCGTTACGGCGGCGAGCGCGAGATCGAGCAGATCTATGACCGGGGAACGGCAAGCGAACGCGCAGCGCTCTTCTGGCGCTGGACCATGGGCTTCAACGCCACCATGGAGTCGATTCATCGCTGGGCGTGGTGGTTTGCGGTGCTCACCTGCATCACCGGCGGCATCGGCATCCTGCTCACCGGCACGGTGGTCGACAACTGGTATCTGTGGGCGGTCAAGCACGGCGTCGCGCCCGCCTATCCCGAGATCTGGGGCCCGGTCCCTGATCCCTCGGTTGCGAAATAACAGGAGCCCGACATGGCGTACTTCCGAATCGCCCTGGTCGCCGCCGCAGGTGTCCTGGCGAGCGCGTTGCTCGCAGGCTGCGAGCGCTTGCCTATGGACACCAATCAGATCGGCTTTCGCGGTACCGGCATGGAGAAGGTGACCAATCCAAGGATTCAGGCGGCCAATGCCTCGCGCCACGAGGCTCCCCCAGCGCTTGATCCCGCTGATTCCAGCGGTCCGAAGGCGGCCCAGGTCTACCAGAACGTGAAGGTGCTAGGTCATCTGAGCGTCGGTGAATTCACCCGCACAATGATTGCAATGAGCAACTGGGTGGCGCCCGAGCAGGGCTGCGTCTATTGCCATAACCCGGCAAATTTTGCCGATGACTCGATGCAGACCAAGGTTGTTTCGCGTCGCATGCTGCAGATGACGCAGGAGATCAACGGCAACTGGAAGAACCACGTCGCCGATACCGGGGTCACCTGCTACACCTGCCATCGCGGAAAGAACGTGCCCGAGTACAAGTGGTACGCCGATCCACCGGCACCCACCGCAGGCCGCATGCTTGGCAACGACTTTGGCCAGAACAAGGCTGGCAAGGCCTCGGTCGGTAATTCATCGCTACCCTACGATCCCTTCACGCCCTACCTTCTGGGCAAGGACGAGATCCGCGTCACGGCCACCACAGCGCTGCCGGTCAATGCGCAGGTGCCGCTCAAGCAGGCCGAGGTCACGCATGGACTGATGGTCCATATGTCGGAGGGCCTGGGCGTGGGCTGTGTGCATTGCCACAACACGCGCGCGTTTGCCGAGTGGAGTCAGAGCCCCCCCGCGCGGGTTCAGGCCTGGCACGGTATCCGAATGGTTCGTGACCTGAACAACGTGTTCATGGTGCCGCTCACCCCGGGGCAGCCCAAGGAGCGCTTGGGCCGCACCGGTGATATTGCCAAGATCAACTGCGCGACCTGCCATCAAGGAGCCAACAAGCCGTTGAACGGCGCGAAGATGCTCACTGCGCATCCGGAGCTTGCGAAGCCTCCGGGCGCAACGGTGCGCACATCGGCGCTGCAAGCGGGCCAATCAACACCCGAGGCGCGGACCCAGTAACGCGAGACCCAATCACCCCCGGGTGCACGGAGCCGCGCTGCGGCGGTGCCGCCGGGGCCACCCCAACAACCCAGGAGGCGCACACAAAACCTTCGGTACCGGACTTCAGGCAGGACCCAGACTGGGTCAGGCCGACAGTTTTGGCACAGTGTTTCATTCCTACCCATCCTCCGGTGTCTCGTGCCAGACGCCCCCGGTCTTCGGGTGGCGTCTTTTTTTGTGCGCCGGGCGCGCGAGACAGATGCATGGACGATGCGGGCTTCCGCGGTAGAGTCCCGAATCCTTGCAAACATGGAGAGCCGACGATGCCCTCGACCGCTTTCGCGCAGTCCACGCTCCGCCCTGCGCGGTGGCGCCCGCTTCATGTGATTGCAGCCCTCGTGCTGTCGGCGCTCGCGGTGACGCCGCTCGCCGCACAGACCCGCTATCCCGACCGGCCAATCCGATTCGTGGTGCCGTATGCGCCCGGCGGTGGAACCGACATCCTGGCTCGCGCAGTGGCGCCGCGCCTGAGTGCCGCGCTGGGGCAGCCCGTTGTGGTTGAGAACCGGCCGGGAGCGGGCGGCAACATCGGCGCCGATCTGGTTGCCAAATCGCCCGCTGACGGCTCGGTGCTGCTCCTTGGCGCCAACACCATGCCGATCAACGCGAGCCTTCAGAAGCTGCCCTTCGACCTCCTGAAGGATTTCAGCGCGGTCGCGATGATGGCCTCGGCGCCGATGGCGCTGGTGGTGCATCCCTCGGTGCAGGCTCGTACAGTCCAGGAATTCATTGCGCTTGCCCGGTCTGCGCCCGGGCGGCTGAATTACTCCAACCCGGGGAGCGGAACGCCCCAGCATCTGGCGGCAGCGCTCTTTTCGCAGATGGCTGGCGTCGACATCACGCATGTCGTCTACAAGGGTGGCGGGCCAGCAATCAATGATCTGGTGGGTGGCCAGACGCAGGCGGCGTTCCTCACCCTGGCGTCGGTCAAGCAGCATATCGAAAGCGCGCGCCTCCGGGCCCTCGCTGTCGCGCCGGCCGAGCGCTCGCGAGCCATGCCCGACTTGCCGACGGTGGCCGAGGCGGGTGTTCCCGGCTATGCCGTGGATCTCTGGTACGGCGTGTTTGCACCCGCGGGGACGGCTTCCGATATCGTCAGCCTTCTCAACCAGACCATCAATGCGCAGATGCAAAGCGCCGAGGTTCAGGAGCGCATGAACACGCTGGGGTTTCAGGCCTGGACCGGACCGCCACAGCTGCTTGCCGAGCAGTTGCGTCGCGATCTGGTCCAGTATGCAGACATCGTCAGGCGAGGCAACATTCGGCCCGAGCAGTAGGGATCTGCGGCGACCACCACCAGCGCGGCTGAACCTCAACTGAACGCGTAAATACCAACATGGCCGAACCGCATCCTTCCGTTGTGTTGCCGCTTACCCGGATTTATGCCGAATTCGCCGCCGAGATGGCGGGTCGTACCCTGCCCGAAGCGGTTCGCCGGGTGGCAATCCTGGGCTTCACCGACGCATTGGGCGTGATGCTCGCCGGGGCGCGCGAGCCCGCAGTCGTGCGGCTGTCGGACTGGGTGGTCGAGCAGGGCGGGGCGCCGAGATGCTGGCTGGTCAGTCGCGCTGATCGCACCCATGCAAGCCAGTCGGCGCTGGTCAATGCCACCGCTGCGCACGCGCTTGACTACGATGACTTCGCGTTTTCGAACCACCCCAGCGCGGTGCTGGTTCCGGCAATTCTGGCTGCGGCCGAAAGTGTGGGGGCAAACGGTGCTCGAATGCTGCGCGCGTACGCCGCCGGCTATGAGGTCTGGGCCGATGCCTTTCTGCGCGAACCCGATCTGTACTACGACAAGGGGTGGCATCCCACGGCCGTGCTCGGGCCGCTCGGGGCCGCGGTCGCGGCTGGGGTCGTCTGGGGCCTGTCGGCGGCGCAGATGTCGGATGCGCTCGCGCTGGCGGCGTCGAGCGCCGGTGGCGTATTCGAAAACTTTGGCACCATGGCAAAGCCCTGGCATGGTGGCCGTGCTGCAAGCGTGGGCGTTCAGGCTGCCGGGCTTGCGCGCGCGGGGCTGACAGCCTCGCCGAGCGCGATCGAGGGCGGACGCGGCCTTCTGAAAGCACTCTCTCCTGCGGGGAGGGTAGACCTGAGCACCGCCATGCCAGCCGGATGGCGCTCGGAAAAGCTCGGCCTCAACATCAAGAAGTATCCGGTGGTGGGCGCCGCGCAGCGCGGGATCGATGCAGCCCTCGCCCTGCGGTCAGCGCAGGCGCCCGATCCGGACCGCATCACTTCCATCGTGGCCCACGTAAGCGTGCGGCATGCGGCGGTCATGCCCTATGCCCTGCCTCAGGACAGCCTGCAGGCCAAATTCAGCCTGCCCTTTGCGGTGAGCGCAGCACTCGTCCATGGCGCGGTGGGCTTCAGCGAGTTGCGAGACGAGGTGGTTCTCAGCCCGGTCATGCAGCGGTTGATGGCTTGCACACAACTCGTCACGACCGAAGCGTTTGAGCCGGGATGGCGGGACGCTGCGCCGTTTGATCAGATCTTCGTGCACCTGAGTGATGGCAGCGTGCTTGAATCACCGCAGGTGCGGCGTGCTGCCGGCCACGCCGACACGCCCCTGTCACCCTCAGCCATTCTGGACAAGTTTCTCGGATGCACGCGGCATGCAGGGGTTGCCGATGATCGTGCGCTTGCTCTGTACGAGCAACTCCAGACGCTCGATCAGATCGATCACGTCGGGGCGCTCTGTTTGCCCGTGGTGGGCCCGACTCGGGCCGCCTGACTGTTCCGGAGACTCGCCATGTCTTCCATTCGTGACTTCGTCCGCTATGCACCTGTGACCTCGCGTCCACCCATCCGCTGGCCTGGCGGCAAGCGACTCGCTGTCTGGATCGTGCCCAACATCGAGTTCTATGAGTACACCCCGCCTCCGGCAATCGGTCGAGAAACATGGGACCGCGTTCCGGTTCATCCCGATGTTCGCGAATACGGATTCCGCGACTATGGCAACCGGGTCGGGCTGTGGCGGATGGACGAGGTGCTGCAGCAGTATCCGGTACGGCCCACCATCTCGCTCAATCTGGCTCTCCTGGACCACTTTCCCGAGATCGCATCGCTCATTCGCGAGCGTGGCTGGGACGTGATGAGCCACGGTCTCTACAACACGCGTTTTCTTTACGGCATGGACGAAGCCGCCGAGCGTGCCTTTTACCGCGACAACATCGACAGCCTCATGCGACACACCGGAATGTCGCTCAAAGGCATTCTCACGCCGGCCATCACCAACACCACCCGGACCCCGGCGCTGATTGCCGAGTCGGGCATGCTCTATCACGCCGACTGGGTGCATGACGATGTGCCGGTGCCCATTCGGGTCGAGGGTCACCGGCTGATTTCGCTGCCGTATTCGTATGACCTGAACGACGCGCCGCTATGGGATGGGCGGCCGTACGGCGGCCGGTATTTCGTGCAAGCCTGTCTCGATGCCTTCGACCGACTCTATGCGGAGAGCGAAAGCGGAGGCCGCGTCTTCTGCATCGCGCTCCACCCTTACCAGATCGGTCAGCCTCACCATATCGGGCATCTTCGCCAGATCCTCGACCACATTTGTGCCCGGTCTGGCGTGTGGTTTGCAACCGCAGCCGAGATGGCAGAGCACTATCTCGAGCATGACTACGCCGCGCACTGGGCGCATGCCGAGGAGGTTGAAGCGAGGCGGCGCGACCGGGCGCTGGCGCGACCAACCGTGTCGGTTCGAGGCGACTTCGGTCCGCCGCCCCCTGCAGGCCCTTGGCCCGGCGTTCGTCAACCGGGCTACGACCATCCCCATCTCTCGTGGGAGCCGCTACCGGCGCGCCCGCCGCTTCGCTGGGAGGCGCCAGGCCAGCTGGCCGTGGTGCCGCTCCTGATTCTTGAGGCCTATGAGGATCCGCTGCCAGCCAACTGGCCGCAGCTCCGTAGCGTAGGCGGCGGGCTGATTCGTGACTTCCCCAATATTTCCAGGGTGTCAACGCGTGAGTACGGGCACCGGGTTGGCATCTTCCGTCTGCTTGAGGCCCTGCGGGCGCGCGGCATGCGTCCCACTGTGGCGATTGATGCGCTCAGCGCCGAGCTGTACCCCGATCTGGTGGACCGCCTGCAGGCCGATGGCGCCGAGTTCATCGCGCACGGGCTGTCGATCACGCGACCGCAGTCGAGCCAGATGAGCGTTGCGTCAGAGCGGGCCTACATTGCCGAGACGCTGGCGCGGCTGGAGGCCTGCGCCATTCGGCCACGCGGCTGGTTCAGTCCCGACTATGGCGAGTCGACCGTCACCCCGCAGCTGATTGACGAGCAGGGGTTGTCTTACCTCAGCGACTGGGCCAACGACGAGCAGCCCTATGAAATGAACACGCCGGGGCGTTTGATGGCGACACCGCTCTGGGCCGATTTTGATGACCAGACGGTGTTGATCAACCGGATGTGCAATCTCGACATGTTCGAAGATCACTTCATCAAGGCCCTCACGCAGCTTGATCGCGACGCGCGCCGGTCGGCGCGTCTCTTTCATTTCTGTGTGCGACCGTGGGTGATGGGGGCGCCCCTTCGAATTGCCAGTTTCGAGCGGGTGCTGGATCATGCACTGAGTCTTGAAAGCGTATGGACCCCGCGGCTGGGTGAAGTGGTTGATGCGACCCGTGCAGCCTGGGCTCCTCCCCGTATCCGTCATGATTGAGCTCGAACAGGTCGAAAAAACATTTGGTACCGGCGACAGCGCGGTGCACGCGTTGCGGCCTACCGATCTTGCTGTCCCGGCGGGCAAGGTATTTGGGCTTCTCGGTTTTTCGGGTGCCGGCAAGAGCACGCTCCTGCGGCTCATCAATCGTCTAGAAGAGCCTTCGGCGGGGCGAATCCGCGTGGCCGGTCAGGACCTCACCGATCTGTCAGCGGCCGAGCTTCGCGAGGCGCGCCGGCAGGTCGGCATGATCTTCCAGCAGTTCAATCTGCTCAGCAGCCGCACCGCGCTTGAAAACGTCAGCTTCGCGCTCGAGGTGGCCGGGGTGGCGGGCGCACGCCGGCGCGAGCGTGCTCGGGAGGCGCTCGCTGCGGTGGGACTGAGCGATAAGGAGTCGAGCTACCCGGCGCAGCTGTCGGGCGGCCAGAAACAGCGGGTGGCCATTGCGCGGGCGCTCGCGACCGAGCCGCGAATTCTCCTCAGTGACGAGGCCACCTCGGCGCTTGATCCGCACACTGCCCTGTCCATCCTCCGGCTTCTCAAGCAACTGAACCGTGAACGTGGAATGACGATGGTGCTGGTCACCCACGACATCAAGGTGGCGCACTATCTCTGCGAGCATGCTGTGGTGCTGGAAAAAGGGCGCGTGGTGGATCGGATCGACATGGCGAACCCCGCGCCGGTGAGCGCACTGGGTCGTTTCTTTTTCGAGACCGCACGCGGCTGGACCGACCAGACCGAGTTGCCTCAGGAGGACGATCTCGCATGACGCCGGCCACGCTCTTCGACGCACTGGTGCAGTTTGGTCCCGACCTCTGGAAGGCCACCACTGACACTTTTCTGATGGTGGGGGTCACGCTCATGGCGGCGGTGCTGCTTGGCACGCCGCTCGGCGTCCTGCTCTTCAGCACCTCTTCCGGGGGGCTTTTCCCGCGGCCGCTACTGAACGGCATCGCCAGCTATCTGGTCAACGTTCTCCGCTCGTTTCCGTTCATCATTCTGCTGGTGCTGCTGATCCCGTTTTCGCGCATTGTCGTGGGCACCAGCATCGGGCCGCGGGCTGCTGCGGTGGCCTTGTCCTTCGCGGTCATTCCGTATTTTGCGCGGCTGGTCGAGCAGAACCTGCGCGATGTGCCGCGCGGCATGATCGAAATGGCGCGCGCATGCGGCGCGAGCCCGCTTCAGATCGTTTCCCGGGTGCTGTTGCCGGAGGCGTTGCCGGCCATTCTGGGCAGCCTCACGGTCACCGCCACCGGCTTCATCGCCTACTCGGCGGTGGCAGGTGCGGTCGGTGCCGGCGGTCTGGGTGATCTCGCGATCCGATACGGGTACTATCGATTTGAAACCGCGGTGATGATCTGGTGCGTAATCATCATGTTCGTGCTGGTGCAGTGCACCCAGTATCTGGGCGACTGGCTGGTACGCCGCAGCGACCGCCGCTAGCGCAGGGACGGTTGCGCCTTGCGCTCCAGATCCCTTGCCGGCGACACTTTCATTTTCACGACGCCCATCTACGGAGACCCAACATGAAGAAGCGCCTGTTTCTGATCGCCTGCAGTGCCGCGCTGGCTGGCGCCACGAGTCTGCCCGCCACCGCACAGTCGGTGTTGCGCATCGGGTTTTTTCCTGGCCCCTATGCGGACCAGTTCAAGCGTGGGGTGCAACCCTTTCTCGAGAGCCAAGGTGTCAAGGTGCAGGCCACCGAGTTCTCCAACATTCTGCAACTCAATTCCGCATTGATGGATGGCTCGCTCGACGCCAACGTGTTTCAGAACCGCGCCTACATGGAAACCTTCAACAGCCAGCACAAGGGCCGGCTGGTCGAAGTGTTGCAGGTGCCCAGCGCACCGCTGGGGCTCTATTCGAACAAGCACAAAAGCCTTGCGGCACTCCCAGAGGGCGGCAAGGTGGCTGTCCCCAACGATCCTACTTCGCTGGGCCGCTCGCTCGCCTTCATGCAGTCGCAGGGGCTGATCACGATCGACGCATCCGTGCCGGCGGGCCGCGCAACGGAAAAGAACGTCACCGGCAATCCTCGCAAACTGCAGCTGGTGCTGCTTGATGCGCCCCAGATGCCGCGAGCGCTGCCCGAGATGGATGCTGCCGCGATCCTGGGCAATCACGTCATCGCGGCTGGCATGTTGCTTTCCTCGGCGCTCGCGCTGGAGGACCCCGCGCCGCAATATCGGATCATTCTGGCGGCCCGTGACGACGTTGCGAAAGGCGCGCTGGTGGCCAAGCTGGTTGAAGGCTACAAGTCAGATACGTATCGTCGATTTGTCGAAAACGACCCCAAGGCCAAGGGCTTTTCGAGGCCTGAGTACTGGCGCTGATGTCGATCACCCCGACGTTTGATCGCGCGCGGTGCGCGACCACTGACGCGAGGCGCACGCGCTCATGAGTGCCCCGGGCTTTGACCATGTCGGTCTGATCGTGCCCGACCTTGAGCGCAGTCGCGCGCGTTTTGAGGCGATGGGGTTTTGCCTCAGCGCACGCGCGGATCACACGATGTCTGATCCGCAGGGCCGAACCGTTTCGGCGGGCAGTTCACAACACACGCTGATGCTGCCCGAAGGGTATGTCGAGCTGATGCAGATCACCGATCCCGGATCGCCGCATCCGCTTGCAGCCGCACCGGCTGCGCGGTTTGGTCTGCATGTGCTCGCGCTGTCGGTGCGCGATGCGGAACAGGCCCACGCGGCATTCGATGCAGCCAGCCGGCAGCCAGGCGCCGATCCGGCCGCGCGGGTTGGGGCGTTGCGTCGCTGGTCCCGGCCGGTGCGCGAACCGGATCGCGAAGGGATCGCGCGCTTCGCTTTTTTTGATTCGCCTTGGGATCCGAACGATCCCTCCTACTTCTGCTTTGTCGAGCATCTCACGCCTGAACTGCTTCGATCACCCGCGGATTGTGAGCATGCCAACGGTGCGCGATCGGTACGCGAGATCTGCTACGTCGGACCCCTCGAGCTGGTGGCGGCCTTCGCACGCAGGCTGGCGGCATTTGGACTGCCTGCTCGTCCCGATTCAGGGGCCTCCACAATCGCCGGCCTGCGGACGATTGGCGCGATGCCGGCGCCGCGAACACGCGGGGCCGGTCGTGTGCTTCCTGCACTCGTGGTTGCTCTGGGCGATACGGTGCTGCGCCTTGAGATCGACGCCGACGCCGTGGCGATTCGTCCTGTGGCCCTGGAACTCGGCTTCGACTCGATCGATGCCCTGGTGAGTGGATGTCGAGGGAGCGGCATCGCTTGCACGCCGTGGCCGGGCTCGGATCGTTCGCCCGGGGCAGCACCAGCCGCCTCCAGGCGCGACGCCGGGCGTCTGCGCGTGCGGCGGCTGGCGGTCGACATTGGCGAGCAGTGCGGCTTGACCCTGATCGCATCAAGCTGAGCCAATCTGGGTTCTCGCGCATCGATGCGCGCTGTTGCGGCCCCCACACGAGTCCTATATATTGAATTTGCTACCGACAAGGAGGTCGCGAATGAAGCCGTGTGTGTCGATCAGGTCCTGGACCCGCAGTCATCTGGCCGCCTCGCTGACAGCGATCGCGTTGCTCGCGTCGGCCTCGGGCGTTGCTGCGCAGCAGACGCTGGTGGTAGCCGCGCCGCAGACCCCCACCGGATTCGATGGCGACATCCCCAAAGTCGCCACCCGCCAGATGATCGTGCAGGCAAACGAAAGCCTGGTGCGATTCAAACGGGTACAGGGTGCCGACGGCCGCATGCAGCTCGACCCCACCCAGGTTGAAGGCAATCTGGCCGAGAGCTGGACCGTATCGCCTGATGGCAAGACCTATGTGTTCAAGTTGCGCCAGGGCGTGAAGAGCGCCTGGGGTAACGAAATGAAGGCCGATGACATCGTCTGGAGTCTCGAGCGCGCGTGGACCATCAAGCGGACCTCGTTCTTTCTTTACAACCTGATCGGTGTGGCCGAGTTCAGAAAAACGGGCGACTATGAAGTCACCATCGTGATGAAGCAGCCCACACGGCTGCTGCTCCCGATGCTCACAATGTATTTCCCGACCCTTCACGACAAAACCCAGGTTCTCAAGCACGCCACCGCAGACGACCCGTTCGGCAACAAATACATCGATCAGAATCTGGTGGGCTTTGGTGCCTACTACATCGATTCATTCAAGCCGGGCGAGCAGGTGGTGCTGCGCGCCAACCCCAATTATTTCCGTGGCAAGCCTTACTACGATCGGGTGATTTATCGCGAGGTACCTTCGCTCTCCAACCGGGTCGCGCTGCTGAAAACCGGACAGGTGCAGTGGCTGGAAGACACGCCGCTCAAGCAGGTGGCTGACCTCAAGCGCGACCGCACGGTCAAGGTCGAATCCGTCACGGGCACACAGCCGGCGGCGGTCAAGTTCAACATGGGAATCAAGCCCTTCGACGACCGTCGGATTCGCGAAGCGGTCATGCTTGCCACCGACTTCGACTCATTCAACAAATCGGTATTCGAGGGCTTGGGCGTTCCCGTCACCTCGATTGTTCCGCCGACGGTGCCTGGGCATGTTGCTGCGTTCAAGCGCCCGGGGCGTGACGTTGCCAAGGCCAAGGCCCTGCTGTCCGAGGCGGGTTATCCCAATGGAATCGATCTGCCCTATCTTTATGCGGGCACCTACTGGTGGATGGAGCCAGTGAGCATTCAGCTTCGCAGCCAATTGGCCGAGGCAGGGATCCGCCTCAACATTCAGCGCATTCCCGATCCGGAGTTCGTCAATCGCGGGCTGATCAAGACGCGCGACATGCCGATGTTTCCAAGCGGTGATGCCACCTTCGTGCTCGATCCCGTCTTCACTGCCTGGATCTTCGCCTACTACAGCGGCGTGGCCAATCGCAATGCCTACAAGAACGACGAGGTCGAGAAGCTGATCGGCGCTGCCCTGACCGAACTCGATGAAGGTAAGCGCAACGATCTGATCGCGCGTACGCAGCGCCTGCACGCCGCCGACAACGACTGGCTTTATCTTTACTATCCGGGCATCCACCAGGTCATGAACCCCTGCATCAAGGGCTGGGTCTGGCATCCCGATGACTGGCCGCGCTTCTCTGATCTGCGTTGCGAGCGCTGAGGTCGCGATCGCCGAACGCGTCGCGCACATGGGGGTCCAGAGGTTGGGGGCGGGGCGTTCGTTGCGCCGTCCCTGCGCCTCGGGGCTGCGGCCGCCTCGCGGCTCGCGCTGATTCCGGCTGTCGCTCATGCTTGCTGTCCTGCAACTGATCCTGCGTCGGCTCGCGCTCGCGCTGCCCATTCTGTTCGGCGTGCTGTTGTTTACCTTCATGCTGGTGCGGCTGGGCGATAGCGACCCGGTGGGCATGCTGGCTGGACCCACGGCGAGCGAGGCTGAAATCGCTGCCATCCGTGCCACTTACAAGCTCGACCAGCCGCTGCTCGCCCAATTTTTCGAATATGTGCGGCGTGTTGCGCATGGCGACCTGGGCACCTCGTGGCTCTCGAATCGCCCGGTGCTGACCGAGTTGCTCCAGCGCCTGCCTGCCACGCTGGAGCTGGTCCTCGTGGGGTCTGCCGTGGGAGGGCTTTTGGGCGTTTGGTCGGGTATGCGGGCGGCCCGTTCGGTCAATGGCCGCTTCGACCAGCTGAGTCGCCTGCTGTCTCTGTTTGGATTCGGCATGCCCACGATCTTCCTCGGCCTTGCCCTCATTTTTGTGTTCTTTTTCATTCTGGGTTGGGCACCGCCACCCATGGGGCGGATTGATCTCATGATCACCGCGCCGCCGGTGATCACCGGCAGCTACCTGATCGATGCGCTCCTTGCCCGGGATCTTCAGGCGGCATGGTCGGCGGCCGGTCGAATGGTGTTGCCGTGCGCTGTGGTGGCCATCGTGTTTGCCGCACCCATGCTCAAGCAAACCCGTGCCATTGCGCTCGATGTGCGCGCAAGTGATTACGTGCGGTATGCGCGGGCGGCCGGACTCCCGCACAGCATGGTCGAGCGGATGGTGTGGCGCAATTCCGCTGTTCCCATCATCACCTACGGCGCCACCGAGCTCACCGCCTTGTTTGGCGCCGCATCGGTGCTTGAACTGATCTTCTCCTGGGGGGGCGTGTCGCAGTTCGGACTGACCGCCATCCTCAAGGCCGACTTTGCTGTGGTCCAGGGCTATGTCCTCTTGATGTCGGCGCTCGCGATGCTGGTGTTTGCCCTCGGTGATCTGCTGGTGCTCAAGCTCGAACCCCGCGCTCACGAGGTGAGCCGGTGAGCGGCGGCTTCAGCTTGTGGCACCTGCGAACCGTTGCACTGGTTCGGGCCTCGCCTACCGGCGCGGTGGGGCTGGCCATCATGCTGGCATTTGCGCTCCTTGCGGTCCTCGCGCCTGTGTTGGCGCCCTATGACCCGGTCAAGCCTTTCGCCGATCATGTGCTGGATGAACCCGGTACACGCTTTCTTCTTGGCACTGATGGCAACGGGATGGACGTGCTGTCAAGAACCTTCTATGGCGCACGCTACGCCTATGGCATTGCAATACCGGTGTTGCTGTTCGGTTTTCTGGTCGGTGTGCCGATCGGTTTGTATGCCGGTTTTCGCGGTGGCTGGTTTGATGAAATCACGCTGCGCATCATGGACGCGCTGCGGGTATTTCCGTCAATCATTCTTGCGCTTGCGATCGTCTCGGCGACCGGGCAATCGCTTGCCAACGTGGTGCTGGTGATCGGCATGCTCGATGTGCCGGTCTTCGCCAGGCTGGTCCGAGCCGAGGTGCTGGCGCTGCGCTCCAGCGGGTTTGTCGAGGCAGCGATCAACGCCGGCAATCCAACCTGGCGGATCGTGTTTGTCCATCTGTTGCCCAACTGCATTCGCGGCGCCATGGCCCAGATGCCGATCCGAATGGCCTGGGCGGTGAGGGTATCGGCGACACTTGCCTTCATCGGTGTTGGCATCCAGGCTCCCACGCCCGAGTGGGGTGCCATGATCCGTCAGGGCGCTGAATACATGGTGAGCGGCGAGTGGTGGGTCTCCATCGTGCCGGGTCTCGCGCTGGTCATTCTGATCATCGGTTTTTCAATGTTCGGCGACGGGCTCGAGGAACTCCTTGATCCGCGCCGAAGCAAGACCAGCCGATGAGACGGTCATGAGTCTGCTCCGGGTCCGCGATCTGCATGTCCACTTCGTGGCGCGCGACCGCTTTGATCAGGTCCGTGTTGCCCGAGCGCTCAACGGGGTCGATCTCAGCGTCGACCGCGGAGAAATTTTTGGATTGGTGGGCGAGACCGGTGCCGGTAAATCCCTGACTGCGCATGCAATCATGGGGCTGCTGCGCGAGCCGGCCCGGCAGGTTGGTGGCAGCATCGAATTCGACGGACGCGAACTCACGACAATCAACGACGACGAACTGAATTCGATTCGTGGCGACCAGATCGCGATGGTCGTTCAGTCGCCGCGAACGTCGCTCGATCCCCTCACCCGTGTTGGCGAGCAGATCGCCCGCATCCACCGGGTTCACCGCAAGGCAAGCGCCGAGCAGGCGCAGGCTCGCGCCCTGCAGATGATGCAGGCGGTGGGTATCCCCGATCCGCAGGCGCGAATGCGGGCATGGCCGCACCAGTTCTCTGGCGGCATGGCACAACGCGTGCTGATCGCGATGGCGCTTGTCAATGATCCGCAGCTCCTGATCGCAGATGAACCCTCGACAGGGCTGGATGTCACCGTCCAGGCGCAAATTCTTGATCTGTTGCGAGCCAGTGTGCGGGAACGACAATTGGCAGCGCTCCTCATCACGCATGACCTTGGTGTTGTCGCCCAGGTGTGCGACCGGGTGGGCGTGATGTTTGCGGGGGTGGTGGTC
>RFXC01000141.1 GCA_009921765.1 Betaproteobacteria bacterium
CCGATCAGCGTCTTCTAGAGATTGCTGCAGCTGCGCTTCGAGTTCCTCCGCGGCAGCCACCGACTCCCGCTGATGCTCGAGTTCGCCTGGGTCGACGTTGGCGAGCTGCGCGAGCTCGAGTTTCAACCGGTCACGCCTGATCTGAAGCGACTCGAGGCTGTTCTGCGCGTTTCGTTGTCGCAGCGCCGACAGTTCGATGGCCTGACTGGATTGCGCCGCCAGCGCGCGGGCGGCCTCGAGCGAAACCCTGGCCTCGCGCACCCTCGCCTCGGCATCCGGATAGGCGTCGGACAGCTGCACACAGACCGCGGCCAGTGTCTCCGCCTGCTCGCGGTCGGTTTCGAGCCGCGCGACCGCATCGCCTCGCTCGGCCTCCGTGGAGTCGAGCAGCGCCTTCGCGCGCTGAGCCTGCTGCGCCAACGAATCGAGGCGCTCCCGCAACTGCCCCTGAGTTTGCGCAACCACCCGGATATCGGATTCGAGCCTCGCCACCTCGGCGTTGACGTCATAGAGCCGACCCTGTGCCGCGTGAACCTCGTCTCCCGCAGCGTAGTGAGACGCGCGCACCGACTCGAGCTCGGATTCCAGCCGACGAAGCTCTGCCTGGCGTTCCTCGATCGCGTTGGACGCCGCCGCGATCTGACCCGCTATGCGGCTTTGCTCGGCCACCGCATCATCGCGTCGCAGAATCCAGAGCATGCGCTGCTTCGCGTCCCGGTCGGACTCGAGCTCTCGAAACCGAGCGGCCAGCTCGGCCTGCCGCTCGAGCCGGCCAATCTGGTCGTTCAGCTCACGAAGAATGTCTTCGACCCGCGTGAGGTTCTCCCGGGTGTCGGAGAGCCGCCCTTCGGTTTCGCGCCGCCGCTCGCGATAGCGGGAGACGCCAGCCGCCTCTTCGAGGAACACCCGCAGTTCTTCTGGGCGCGACTCGATGATGCGGGAAATGGTGCCCTGTCCGATGATGGCGTACGCCCGCGGACCCAGGCCCGTTCCCAGAAACAGATCGTGGACGTCTCGACGTCGAACGACCTGGTTGTTGATGGAGTAAATGGACTGCCCGTCACGCCCCAGCACACGCCGCACCGACAACTCGGCAAACTGGCCCCACGAGCCACCGATGCGGCCGAGGGAGTTGTCGAAGACCAATTCGACCGATGCGCGGGCCGATGCTTTTCGCGACGTTGTGCCGCTGAAGATGACGTCCTGCATGGATTCCCCACGCAGCTCTGACGCCTTGGTTTCGCCCAGGACCCACCGAACCGCGTCGATGATGTTGGACTTGCCGCAGCCGTTCGGGCCAACGATGCCGACCAGTTTGCCGGGAACTTCAAACGACGTGGGCTCCACGAATGACTTGAAGCCAGACAACTTGACCTGTTTGAGGCGCACCCGAACTCCCAGCGTGAAGGGTCGAGCCGGAACGACCGGCACACCCCCCCTATAATATCACTCGACCCGCGGAATCCTTCCGCCCATTTCCTAACAAATCGCTTTCTAAATGCCATCCAAACCATCGAAAATATTGGATATTTTTCCGAACCCAAGCCCGGGGCGAGACTACCTGGTTCATTTTGAAGTGCCGGAGTTCACCTGCCTGTGCCCGCTCACCGGCCAACCCGACTTCGCGCTCCTGGTCATCGACTACGTGCCCGACCGGAGCAATGTTGAACTCAAATCGCTGAAGAACTACATGTGGTCGTTCCGTAACGAGGGCGCTTTCCATGAGGCGGTGACCAATCGCATCCTCGACGACCTGGCAGGTGCCATCCGTCCCCGGTTCATGCGGCTCATTGCACGCTGGTATGTTCGGGGCGGCATCTTTACCACCGTGGTCGTTGAGCATCGCAAACGCGGCTGGAAGCCCGCTGCTGCCGTTCAACTCCCCGACTCCGGCACGGCACCCGCGTCATTTCGTTAATAATCAATGAATTAAAGAGATAATTTGAACCGATTTCTGGATTCGCTGCAGCCCTACCCCTTTGAGCGTCTGAGAGCGCTGCTCGCTGGCGTCACGCCGTCACGCGAGCATGCAGCGATCAGCCTCTCGATCGGGGAGCCCAGGCACCCTACCCCTCAGCTACTCATTGAAGCCCTCCGTGAGGCAACGGGCGGCCTCGCGGTTTATCCACCCACCGCCGGCAGCCCTGCGCTCAGGCAGGCGATCGCCGCCTGGCTTGGCCGACGTTACAACATTCCCGCCCCGGACCCGGACACGCAGGTGTTGCCGGTCAATGGTTCTCGCGAGGCGCTGTTCTCGTTTGCTCAAACGGTGCTTGACCCAGCCACCGGCGCCTGGGTCGTCTGCCCGAATCCGTTTTATCAGATCTATGAAGGCGCGGCGCTTCTCGCCGGTGGCCGTACCTGGTTCGTCAACCAGGTCGCGTCCGAGGGCTTCCGCTGCAACTATCAGGCGGTACCGGCCGAGGTCTGGCGTCACTGCAAATTGCTCTTTACCTGTTCGCCTGGCAATCCCACCGGCGCCGTCATGAGCCTCGACGACTGGCGCGAACTGTTCGAACTCTCCGACCGTTACGGGTTCGTGATCGCCTCGGACGAGTGCTATTCCGAAATTTACTTTGACGAGACACGGCCGCCATTGGGCGCCCTCCAGGCAGCGCATCGCCTCGGTCGCACCGACTATCGACGGCTGATGGTGTTTTCCAGCCTTTCGAAGCGTTCCAACGCTCCCGGCCTTCGGTCGGGGTTTGTGGCCGGAGACGCTAGCCTCATCAAACCGTTTTTGCTCTACCGCACCTATCATGGCGGCGCCATGAGCCCAACGGTTCAGACGGCCTCGATAGCAGCCTGGAACGACGAACAGCATGTCGTCGCCAACCGACTGATGTACAAGGAAAAATTCGATTCCGTCACGCCACTTGTGGCGCAATCGCTTGAGGTCGAGCGGCCAGAAGCGGGGTTCTACCTCTGGGCCCGAGTACCCGGCGGCGATGATCAGGCGTTCTGCCAGCAGCTCCTCGCGCAATATAATGTTCTGGTGCTGCCGGGAAGCTTCCTCGCCCGGGAGCAACAGGGCGTCAATCCAGGTAGTGGCTTTGTGAGGCTCGCGCTGGTCGACAGCCATGAGCAGTGCCTTGAAGCAGCACGCAGAATTGCCCAGCTGGTCTCCCGCTGACGCTTCGCGTCACGCGGGTCGTTGCGGGCGGCCATTTTCCATTGTCCTTAACCCTACAGAATCCGCCGATGAACGCACTGCAGCAGACGATCGAACACGCCTGGGAACACCGCACCGACCTGAGCCCGCGCGCCGCGCCGGTTGAAACTCGCCAGGCCGTTGACCAGGTCATCGCCGGCCTCAACGACGGGACGCTGCGGGTCGCCGAAAAAGTCGATGGCAACTGGGTCACCCACCAGTGGGTGAAGAAGGCGGTGTTGCTCTCCTTCCGCCTGGAAGACAACGTGCCGGTGTCCGGAGGCGATCTGCGCTTCTATGACAAGGTACCCACCAAGTTTGCAAACTGGTCGGCCGCCGATTTCGCGTCGGCAGGCTTTCGCGTGGTTCCGCCAGCGGTGGCGCGACGCGGCGCTTACATCAGCCGCAATGTCGTGCTGATGCCCTCCTACGTGAACATCGGTGCCTGGATCGGCGAAGGCACCATGGTCGATACCTGGGCCACAGTGGGCTCTTGCGCGCAAATCGGCGCCAATGTGCATCTGTCGGGTGGAGTGGGCATCGGCGGTGTCCTGGAGCCGATTCAGGCCAACCCCACCATCATCGAAGACAATTGCTTCATCGGTGCACGTTCGGAAATTGTCGAGGGCGTCGTTGTCGAAGCCAACTCCGTCATCTCGATGGGTGTGTTCATCGGCGCAAGCACCCGCATCGTGGATCGCCAGAGCGGGGAGATTCTCTACGGTCGGGTGCCGTCCGGGTCGGTGGTCGTGCCGGGCAGTATGCCTTCGGGCGACGGACGGGTGAGCCTTTACTGCGCAGTGATCGTCAAGCGCGTGGACGCGCAGACGCGCGCCAAAACCGCCATCAACGATCTCCTGCGCGGAGACTGACTCCGTGTCAAAGCCTGCCGGCGCGCCGGTCATCGACGCCCCCGCTCTCATCACGGTATTCGGCATCCCGAATTGCGATCAGGTCCGCAAGGCGCGGGCCTGGCTGCAGGCTGCAGGCTATCAGTACCGGTTTCATGATTTCAGGGCGGATGGCTTGCAGGCCGAGCTCCTCGCAACCTGGCTTCGTCACGTTCCCTGGGACTCGCTGCTCAATCGCCGGGGCACCACCTGGCGACGACTGCCGGAATCGAAGCGGTTGGCCGTCACCGACCAATTGAGCGCCGCAGAGCTGATGCTGTCAGAGCCCACCCTGGTCAAGCGCCCCGTGCTTCAGCAAGGTCAGAAAACGCTGGTCGGGTTTTCGGAGCCGCTCTATCGGGCGTTTTTTGGGCCGCAAGACGGCGAACCCCGCCCGTGAAGCCTGATCGGCGGGCCGGGCGCGTGGCATCGGCGGGCGATGCCACGCAGGAGCTCTGTACCCTTCGTGACTGCCTGCGCTGGGCGGTCTCACGGTTCGCGGTTGCCCAGATCGGCACCGGGCACGGGACGGCCTCGCTGTTTGATGAGGCGGTTGCCATGGCGCTCTGGTCACTGCACCTGCCCCCAGACGACCTGGATCGCTGGCTTGACGCGCGCCTTGCGCGCAGCGAACGAGAGGCGCTCATCGCCCTCATTGAACGGCGCTGCACTGAGCGGGTGCCGGCTGCCTACCTCACGGGCGAGACCTGGCTTCGCGGCGTGTGCTTTCGAAGCGACGCGCGCGCGCTGGTCCCGCGCTCACTGATTGCAGAATCACTGGACAGCAGCCTCGCGGCATACCTTGAGGCGTTTCAGCGACCGGGCGACTGGCCACGGCGCATCCTCGATTTATGTACAGGGGGAGGAAGCCTCGCCGTGCTGTGCGCGCTTCGATTTCCCGATGCGCAGATTTGCGCAAGCGATTTGAGCGAACCCGCGCTTGCCTTGGCCGCCGAGAACATCAGTCTGCATGGGCTGTCCACGCGAATCGAATTGCTGCAGGGCGATCTGCTTGCCCCGCACACCGGTGAACCCTTCGATCTGATTGTGTGCAACCCTCCCTATGTCTGCGATGCGTCCATGGCGCTGCTGCCGCAGGAATTTCGAGCCGAGCCGCGCATCGCACTCGCGGGAGGGCCCGACGGCATGCAGCTGGTTGCCCGGATACTGAGCGAGGCCGCGCAGCACCTCACTGAAAATGGCCTGTTGGTGCTAGAAATCGGCCATGAGGCTCCGCACTTCGAGCGCGCGTTTCCGAAGCTCGAATTCGCCTACCTGCCGGTCGAAGCGGGCGAACAGATGGTGGTGGCGATTGATGCGCGGGTCTTACACGCGCTCCATTCACCGGGCAGGTCATCCCGGCGCACCCGTACAGTGAACGCAGCCCGTCAACCTGGGCGTCGGTCAGCCGCGTGATTCGAATCCGACAACTCACGCTCTCGAGGGGTGGGCGTGACCTGCTGCGCGGTGCGGAAGCCACCATCGCGCCAGGCGAGCGGGTCGCACTGATCGGCCTGAACGGCTCGGGCAAGACCTCGCTGCTGTCGGCCCTCACCGGCGAGGTATCGCCTGACGCGGGCAGTATCGAGCAACCTTTCGAGCGGGTGATCCGACTTGAACAGGCCCTGCCGTCGAGCCCGCTACCTGCCTGGCAGCATCTGCTTTCGGCAGACACCGCACTACTCGAGGCGCAACAGGCCCTTCTACGAGCTGAATCCGAATTTTCCGAGACGTCCCCCGAAACCGATCACGCCGCAGGACTTGCCATTGCGCAGGCGCACGCTGCGTGGCAGGAGGCAGGCGGCGCAGACGCGGCGTCGCGGGCCCGTGCGCTTCTGTATGGGCTTGGCTTCAGTGCCGAGGCCTGCGAGGCGCCAGTTGATTCACTATCGGGCGGATGGCGCATGCGGCTCAATCTGGCGCGCGCGCTGTTTGCACCAGCCGACCTGCTGCTCCTTGACGAACCCACCAATCACCTCGACCTCGACGCCGTGCTGTGGCTTGAGCGCTGGTTGGTGCGATCTGCGTGCACCATGGTGATCGTGTCGCACGACCGCGATTTCCTCGATCGCGTGGTGAAGTGCTGCCTCCATATCGACGACGGCCGACTGATGCGCTTCGCCGGGGGGTACAGCGATTTCGAACGGCAGCGCGCCGCCCGTGCCGCACAGGCCGCACGGGAGCGCGAATCTTCTGCAGCGCGTGCTGCCCATCTCGAGTCGTTCATCCGCCGGTTCCGTGCGCAGGCCACGCGCGCGCGTCAAGTACAAAGTCGCATCAAGGCACTGGAGCGCATGGCCGAGGTCGAAGCGGTACGGGCGCTGAGCGGTGTCGATATCGAGCTCGCCTCGGCCGAAGACTGCCCGGAGCATCTGGTGTTGGTCGAGCGTCTTGGCGCTGGCTACCACCAAACCCCTGTTGTGCAGGTGCGGCAGTTGCAGATTGAACGGGGTGCGCGAATCGGCGTTTTGGGCAGGAACGGCGCGGGCAAAACCACGCTCATCCGGACGCTGGTGGGGGAGCTGCCTCCAGTCTCGGGCGAGATCACGATCGCGCGCGGGCTGCGGGTCGGTTATTTCGCCCAGCAAGGGGTTGACGCGCTCAGGGACGACGAGTCAGCCCTGCGCCACTTGCAGCGTCTGGCCCCCGATCAGCGCGAACAGGCCTTGCGTGACTTCCTTGGGCGTTTCGGCTTTCGCGGCGACGACGCCACCCGCCCTGTCGGGCCCATGTCGGGTGGCGAAAAGGCCCGCCTCCTGTTCGCGCTGCTCGCCTGGCAGCGGCCGCAATTGCTGGTCCTGGATGAGCCCACCAACCACCTCGATGCGCAGACGCGCGACTCGCTCGCTGACGCGCTTGCCAGGTTTGACGGCGCGCTCCTCCTGGTATCGCATGACCGCTACCTGCTGAGAGCGAGCGTGGACCGCTTCGTCATTGTGGCCGACGGCACCCTCGCCGATTATGACGGCGACCTGGACGACTACGATGCCTGGATCGCGCAGCGCCGCGGCGATGCTGCCACCGCGGCGGCTCCGTTGACGAATGGCGACGGCGCCGAGCGCCCAGCGGCCGCTCCCGATGCGGCATCGGCAGTAGACCGTCGAACCGAACGCAGGCTCGCCGCGGAAAGAAGGGCTGCGCTCGCAACGCTCACGCGCGCCATCGATGCCGACATCCAGGCGATCGAGACCCGGCTCAGGACGCTGGAATCCGAACTGGGTCGTGCAGACGCCGCTCTGCAGGACCCGGCGCTGTACGGCCCTGGTTCGGACGGCGCAAAAGTTGCCGGACTGAACCGCCAGCGCGCTGCGCTCGCGCGCGAGAAAGACGAGGCCGAAACCCGCTGGCTGGAGCTACAAACCCGGCGCGACGAGCAGGTGTCGGCGTTTGACGCAGCCTAGCTCTTGGGCGCAAGCGCAGCCTTGCGATCGGCATTGACACGCTGAACCGAGGCGCGCTCCCCAAGCAGCTTGAGGTAATCACGCACGGGGAACGCCGCCATCAGGTCTTCGCCATAAATCGTTTTGCTCGCCAGCGACACCAGGGGCAGGTGCACCAGACCAGCACAGTCGGCGTAGCTGAACCGGTCGCCTGCCAGGTAGGGCCCGAATCGCGCGAGTTTTCCGAAGGCGTCGATCACTTTCACGAGGTCGGCGCGGGTTTGCTCGATGAGCTCATCGGTGGCCGTGCCGCCAAAGAACGCCTTGCCGTACAAGCGCCTGGCGGTGAGTTCGACATGGGTTTCCAGGTAGGCCACGAGCTCGCGAATTTTGGCCCGTTGCCAGGGGTCGGAGGGCAAGAGCGCGGGCTCGGGTTGAAGATCTTCGAGGTATTCGATGATCACCTGGGACTCCGATAGCGGCCCCTGCTCGGTCTCGATGAACGGGATCTTGCCAAGCGGACTGAGCGCAAGCGTCGAAGGATCCTTGCTCGCCCGGTTGTAGACCTCTTCGAACGGAAGACCTTTCTCGAGCAACGCGACCTTCACCTTGTTGTAATAGTTGCTTACCGCAAATCCGTGCAGTCTGATCATCATCATGTCTCCCGCGTAAAAGAAAGGGGTCGCTGTCGTGGCTGGTCGGGCAAGCGCCGAAGCAGAGTGTAGCGTGCCCGCCGGTTACAATCGCGCCATGAAACCCACACCATTCCAACGAATCGGGGTCGTCGGCAGCGGCGTCATGGGGCGCGGCATTGCGCAGATTTTCGCGCAGGCCGGCATCCCCGTGCGGCTGTTCGACAGCCATGGGCCGGCTTTGGAAGCGGCAGTCCAGTCGCTTGCCGGCGTGTTCGGCCTGCTGCAGGACAAAGGGCGACTGACCGCAGAACAGGCACAGGCTGCCAGCCAGCGAATCTTGCCCGCACAGGCCCTGACCGACCTCGCCGACTGCGATCTGGTGATCGAGGCGATCGTCGAACGGCTCGACGCGAAGCGCGAACTCCTCGCAAGCCTCGATGAAGTGCTCGCCCCCACTGCGGTCATTGCAAGCAACACGTCTTCGCTTTCAATCACCGCCATCGCGGCAAGCAGCCGTCACCCCGCGCGGGTGGCGGGCTACCACTTTTTCAACCCTGTTCCGCTGATGCGAATCGTTGAGGTCATTGGCGGCCCACGCACCGACCCCGGCATTCTCGACAAGCTTTGCACGCTGGCAGAGCTTGCCGGACACCAGGCGGTGCGTGCACAGGACACGCCGGGGTTTATCGTCAATCACGCCGGCCGGGGCTTCGGCACCGAGGCACTGCGGTTGCTGGGCGAAGGCGTGGCCGACCCTGCCACCATCGACCGCATCATGCGCGAGCAGGTGAATATCGACGGTAGTGGCTTCAAGCTCGGTCCATTCGAACTGATGGACCTCACCGGACTCGACGTGTCGCATCCGGTCATGGAATCCATCTACCGCCAGTATTTCGACGAGCCCCGCTTCCGTCCTTCGGTCATCGCTGCTCAACGTACTGTCGCCGGCCTTCACGGCCGCAAGCGGGGCGAGGGCTGGTATCGCCACGTTGAAGGGAAACAGCAAAACCCGCCAGAGCCTGCGGTGCCCGCGGCGGGGTCGCTGCCACCGGTCTGGATCGCTCCGGGCTCACAACACGGGGCGCTGTCCGCGCTGGTAACCGATCTCGGCGGACAAGTCGACACAGGCGCTTCGCCGGGTGCCGAGTCACTGATTCTCCTCGCGCCGCTTGGCCATGACGCCACGCACGCCTGTCTTGACTGGCCCGCCGAGCGTGCCGTTGCAATCGATACATTTTTTCCGGTCGCCAGAGGCGCATGTCAGCGCAGAACCCTCATGACCACGCCGGCCACCCGCCTTGACTACCGCAACGCAGCGCACGCGCTGTTTGCCGCTGACGGTGTTCGCGTTTCGGTCATTCGGGATAGCGCTGGTTTTGTCGCGCCACGCATTCTCGCGATGATTGTCGCCATTGGCTGTGAAATTGCCCAGCAGCGCATCGCTTCGCCCGCCGATATCGACACCGCGGTCCGTCTGGGGCTTGGCTACCCCGCCGGGCCACTCGCCCTGGGCGACAAGCTCGGCGCGATGCGCCTCACACGTCTGCTTGACGAGATCCACCAGGTCACCGCCGACCCGCGCTACCGGCCCAGTATGTGGCTGCGTCGCCGCGCCAAACTCGGTCTTTCGCTTCTTCACCCAGACTGACCTATGACCAACGCTACCGACCGCTCCACTCCGGGCGCGCACACAAGTGGATCCGAAACGCGCGAATTCGACGGCACCATGCCGGTACCCGAGCGTCATCAGATCGACACGCAGCGGTTGGGGCAGTGGCTGCGTGACCATCTGCCAGGCTTTTCGGGCGAGCTGCGCGCGCAGATTTTCAAGGGCGGGCAGTCCAACCCCACCTATCTGCTGTCATCATCTGCTGGCACGTGGGTGATGCGCGCCAAGCCAGGCCCTATCGCCAGGCTCCTGCCCTCCGCGCATGCCATTGAGCGCGAGTTCCGCGTGCTCTCCGCTCTTGCGGGCACCGAAGTACCGGTCGCGCGGGTGTTTTGCCTCTGCGAAGATGAATCGGTGATCGGTCGCGCGTTCTACGTGATGGAGCATGTGCAGGGACGCGTGCTGTGGGACCAAGCACTCCCGGGTTTCTCGACGGCTGATCGTGCTGCACTTTACGACGAAATGAACCGGGTGATGGCAGCGCTCCATTCCATCGACCCGGCGTCTATCGGTCTGGGCGACTATGGCCGCCCCGGCAACTATTTTTCGCGGCAGATTGCTCGGTGGAGCAAGCAGTACCAGGCATCGGAAACCGAGCACATCGAGTCCATGCACCGGCTGATCGATTGGCTGCCCGCGCATATCCCCGCGTCCGATGAGATCGCCATCGTGCATGGTGATTACCGAATGGATAACCTCATCTTCGAGGCTGATTCAACCCGCGCAAGGGCTGTGCTCGATTGGGAGCTCTCAACGCTGGGGCATCCCCTCGCCGATTTTTCCTATCACTGCATGTCGTGGCGCATTCCGCCCGGTACCTTTCGAGGCATTGGCGGGCTGGATCTCGCAGCCTTGGGCATTCCGTCCGAGAACGACTACATCGCGCGCTATTGCCAGCGGACCGGGCGCGACCCGGCATCCGTCCTCCAGCACTGGGATTTCTACCTCGCCTACAACATGTTCAGGCTGGCTGCGATCCTGCAGGGCATTGTCAAGCGGGTGGTCGACGGCACCGCATCGAATACCCAGTCGCCCGCAACCATCGAGCGCGTCAGGCCACTTGCCGAGATGGGCTGGCAAATCGCGCGCGGCGTACGATAACCCGGCCACCTCGTCCGATCCCCTTAGACGTTTGTCACGCACCGATATCGGAGCCCTCATGTCATTCCAGTTTTCCCCGCGCAGCCTCGATCTGCAGGCCCGGCTCAAGGCCTTCATGGATCAGCATATTTACCCGAATGAACACCGGTTCGAGGAAGAGGTCGCCGCGAACCGCCGCGCGGGCAACGCCTGGATCCCCACCCGGCTGATTGACGAGTTGAAGCCAGCAGCCCGCGAGGCCGGGCTCTGGAACCTGTTTCTGCCACGCTCGGCGCGCGTGCCTGAAGGCCTGTCCAACCTTGATTACGCACCGCTGTGCGAAATCATGGGCCGGGTTCACTGGGCACCTGAAGTGTTCAATTGCTCGGCGCCTGACACAGGCAACATGGAAACCTTCGAGCGTTACGCAAGCGAGCCGCTCAAACGCCAGTGGCTGGATCCACTGCTGCGAGGCGAGATCCGCTCTGCGTTCGCGATGACCGAGCCGGGCGTCGCGTCATCGGATGCCACCAACATCGAGTCCACCATCGTTCGCGAGGGCGATCATTACCGTATCAATGGACGAAAATGGTGGACGTCCGGTGCGCCGGATCCGCGCTGCCGGGTTTTCATTTTCATGGGGAAAACTGACCCTTCCGCGCCGCGGCATCAACAGCAATCCATGATCATCATTCCCGCAGACACCCCGGGCAT
>RFXC01000142.1 GCA_009921765.1 Betaproteobacteria bacterium
CGCGGCGCCAAGGGCTTCCTGATTGGCGGGTCGAACCTCACTGTATTCGCGGGCTACGCCAGTGGCGGGATCGATCGCAGCAAGACGCTCGCCCAGCAGGCTGATCGGCTGTACGGATTCGGCGCCGAGGGCATTGAATTTGCTGTGCTCACCCTCGACACGCAGGGGGGCACCTCGTACACCGCGGCCAAGGGCGCGGTGTCCAACATCCAGATCTTCGGTGTCGATCCCGATATTTTCCGCCTGCGTCTCACCGACCTGCGCTTCGAGTACAACAGTTCCTCGCAACAGGGAACAGCGCTTGATTTCACGGCGATCAACGGCGGCGCCGGTCTGAATGTTCAGGCGGGCAGCAAGACCATCACCTTCGACATGAAGGGCGACAAGATCGGGGTCTATGTTCGCGAAGCGCTGCTGTCGATCTCGCGCTTTGTCTATGTCCGCGGTTCGTTCGGCTTTGAGAAGGCCGAATACGGCACCTTGCGCAACAGCCGCAACATGCCGGTGGCCGAGGCCAATGGTTTCGCGGTGGGCGGCTCCAACATTGATGTGTTCATCGGCTATGCCGACGACACGCTGGATCCCACCAAGTCGCTGAGCCAGCAGTCGGCGAAGCTCTACGGCCTGGGCGCCGAGGGCATCGACTTCGGTCTGATGATGATCAAGTCGAAGTCGGGTGACAGCTTCACGGCGTTGAAGGCGCATGCCGATCGCATTGCCATCTACGGTTTTGATCCGAAAGACTTCGAGCTGTCGGTGAGCGGCATCGATTTCGAAGTCAACATGGGCAAGTCCATGAACGACCCGGCGCTTGATTTCATCAAGAGCTTCGGTCCCACCGGGTTCGCACTGCAAACGGGTGCTGACCCCATCATGATGGACTTCCGGGGCCCGCGCCTGGCTGCGTCGTTGAGGAACGCCACGCTTCGCATCTCCGACTTCGTCTACCTGTCTGGGTCGTTTGCGTTCCAGAAGGGCGAGATGGTTCGGATCGGCGTGAAAGGTCCTCTGGGTCTCAGCGTCGACAACGTGCCGGCCGAGGCCATGACGATCGGGGCCACGAACGTTCAGGCTTTCATCGGCGCCAACGGACCGTATCGCACCGACACCAACCGCGATGGCGTAGTCAATACGCTTGATGCCATCGATCCTGATGCCGTGGGTGTGGTGGTCGACGACCTGTCGTTCGCCCTGGCGATGCTAGAAACCAAGGTGGACGTGAACAACCCGCTCACCGCAGCAGTGGCGGGTCAGAAGTTCACGGCGCTGCGGGCCAGTGCCAACCTGATCGGATTCGTCGGCCTGCCGAGCAGCCTGTCTGCCAAGTTGAAAGACATTGATGTCTACATCAACAAGTCGGACAACGAGATGTTCACCGCCGACTTCACCCAGGGCGGCAAGGTCAACGGCTTGAGTATTCCCACGGGCGATCCGAACCGTCCGGCGATCTTCAACATGGACAAGCAGATTGTGTCTGCGTCCATCGGCTTCATGAAGCTCAATGTTCTCAATGTGGTGACCGTTGAGGGTGGGCTCACGCTACAGATCCGTCGCGAAGACAATGCCGATGTGTTTGTGGCGGGCGCGAAGGTTCCGTTCATGGGCTTCAAGGGTCTGGTGCTGGCAGGCCAGAACCTGTCGGTGTTTGCCGGGATCAATGGGCCCTATCTCACCGACTCGGACGAAGACGGAGACCTCAAGGACGAGACGCCCAACCCGAAGGCGATTGGTTTCGCGATTGCGAATGTCAACTTTGGCCTGGTAATTGCCTCGCCGCAGATCGCAGGTCAGCCGATTGATCTGATCCGCATGATCGGCATTACCTTCAGCGCCGACTACATTGGTCTGGTGGGCACCTCGCCCTGGATCACCGCCAACATCAAGGAAGCGGTGTTTGCGCTGAATCTCGGCATCCTCAATGCATACCCGATTCCGGGCACCTTCATCGACTTTTCAAGTGTGGATGACGGTAACGAGCCGGGAATGGATATTCCGATCGGCTCCACGCGCCGAATCAACCTCAACGACCTCGATGCGAACATGATCCGCATCGGGATGCAGGCCAATCTGGGGCTGTTTGATCTCTTCAATCTCAGCCTGCCGAAGTTTGATTTCACCTTCAAGCTTCCTGATACCGGCGACCTGATCCCCACCATCGAGCTGCCCAAGCTCACCAACATTTTCCCTAGCATCTCGCCGTCAGCACCCGAGTGGATCAAGGGCGCCGTCAAGACGCTGAGCTCGATCGAGCTCTCCATCAGCGTTGACGGCATCAAGGGCAAGATCGAGATCCCCGATCTCAAGATCAACATCGGCGGCTTCATCCACTTCGAGGGTGATTTCAAGCTCACACTGGGCGACAACTTCACCGCCGACGCCAACACCGGCATCGATCCCATGGTGGGCGGTCTGGTCGACAAGGTGCTCGACATTGCCACCGATGCCCTGATCGACGAGATGCTCGGTCAGAACCTGCCGCTTGACACCAGCGATCTGAACCTGGTGCAGCGTCTGCTGGGCGTGTCAGCCGACTTCACCAAGATGTACGACGTGAAGTACGAGGGCATCTCGTTTGGTGCGAGCAACGTCAGCATGTTTGTTGGCGCGGGCACGCCCAATTTCGCCGTGCCGCTGGCCAATCAATCGCTGGTTGGATTCGGCGCGCAAGACATCGATCTCGCCTTCGGCTGGTATACGCCGAAGCTCCCGTCAGTGTTCGGAAAGCTGTTCAAGCCGAGCAAGGTGATGTCGCTCAAGGCTACGGTTGGCGAGCTGGGAGCCTACGGTTTCGGCGATGTGCTCAAGATTCTGGCTCGCGACGTCACGCTGGAAAACAACTCTGGCGGCGAGTGGGGTATCCAGGGTGTTGCCAACTTCACGGCGCTTCCGATCTATTCGGGCATGACGTCGATCGACCCGGTCACGTTGCGCGAGCGCCGCGGCAAGTACATCGACACAGGGCCGAATTCATCGGTTTCGCTGCAGTTCAATGGCACCCCGGTGATGGGACTTGACATAGGCCTGGCTGAAATTTCGGTGGCCGACTTCATCCACCTCAGGGGCTCGCTCGCATTCCGTCAGGGCGAGATCTACAACGTCAGGATCAATCCGGGCGGATTGAAGCCGATTTTGACCGACCTCTCCGATGTGTCGGGCATCGACTTCAACAACATCAACCTCAACGTCAGGGCGCTCACGTTGGGTGGCGCCAATCTCGAAGGCTTTGCGGGAATCGGCGGCCCTTACCGCTACGGAAACGATGTTCTGGGCAATGGGCGCCTGGACGAAGGTGAAGACCGCAACGGTAACAATCTGCTCGACCCAGGTGAAGACGCGCCCGACGGCATTCTGGACTCGATCAACGAAAGTGCGGTTGGCCTGGAGATCCATAACGTCGATTTCGGCTTTGCAATCATGCGGCCGACTGCACTCGACGCGTTTGCGGCAGCGGCCGAGTTGATGAAGATGTACGACCCCAAGTGGGTGTCGGTCAAAGCGTCCATCGAGCGGGCGGGGCTGGTCGGCATCGACGAGAATGTCCTGTCAGCCGAAGTGTTTGATGTGGAAGTCAACGTCAACACTTTCATGCTCAACGCCCCGCCGCCTGTCACCGCCGCGCTTCAGATCTTTGGTCCGCCGGTCATCAACTACAAGCAGAGCCCAAGCTTCAAGAACTTTACCGAGGACACCAACGGCGACGGCAAGCTCGATTTTGGCGAGGACAAGAATGCGAACCTCCGTCTTGACCCGGGCGAAGATCTCGACGGCGACAACATTCTCGACCTGAGCGAAGACCGCAATCAGAACGGCAAGATCGACACTGCCGGATTTGCGTTGCCGGCTGGCGGCAACAACATGGTGTTCATCGACTTCGACTCGGAGATCATCCAGGCCAAGGTCGGCTATGCCGAGATCAACCTTGGCGGCGTGCTCCAGATGTCGGCCTCCATGGCGTTCACCAAGCGCTCGGGCGAACAGGTCACGCTGTCAAATGGTGAAACCACCACCGTCACCACCATGGCGATCGGCATCAACGACGCCAACGCCTTCCTGGGCATACCGGTCGGCGGACATGGGTATTTTTACGACAGCAACGGTGACGACCGCATCGACGAGGCTGATGACACCAATCAATCCGCGATTGGTCTGGTCATCGAGGATCTCGACCTCGGCATGGTCATTGCCGCGGAAACCTATATCTCGATGACGCGGGTCAGCATCGGCGTCTATCTGGCAGGTCGTGCCACGATCAAGGAGATCAAGCTCAACGGCGTACCGGGTGTGACCATGGCGGTCCGCGATCTCGCGCTCGAGATCAACCTTGGGGTTCGCGTGAGCCTCAATCTGGGGGAGATCGTCAAGGACCCCACCACCGGCGCGGTCAGCTACACCTCCAATGTCAAGCCCACCTTTGGCCTGACCACCATCGATTTTTCCAAGGCCACCTGGACGCGGCCCTCGGAAGACGATAATGGCAATGGCGTCCTCGACAACGGCGAAGATCGCGGCAATGGCATGCTCGATCCCGGCGAGGATCTGAACAACAACGGCAGTCTCGATGCCGGCGAAGACATTGGAAACGGCCGCCTTGATCTGCGGCAGGAGAACCTCCCGGGATATGCCATTGAAACCGGCAACCCCTTCGAGCCGATTGTTCTCGATTACAACTCGCTCTTCCTGCGCGTCTTCGGCGAGGTTGAAGTCAATCTCTTCGGCTTGGCCAAGCTCGACGGCGCACTTGATTTCCGCTACAGCGAGAAAGATGGTCTGACCGCATTCGCCGATGTCACGGTGAGCGTGGGCCCGGATGGCTTCAACATCACGGCCGATGCCACGGGTCTGCTCGTGATCAACAGCGAAGGTATTGCGCTTCGCATGCTGCTCAGCGTGGCGCTTGATCTCGGGCCCGTCGTCAAACTGGATGCCGAAATCGAGCTGCGGCTCAACTCGTTCGGCAGGGACATCGTTTACAAGGTACCGGAGCAGCTTCAGGACCGGACCGGTTTCTCCACGTTCACCGTTCCCGGTGAACCTCCAGGCAAGGAAGGCGATCCCGACTGGAAGGGCGCCACCTACATGTCGCTGGGCGGACGCGGTGTGATCGACCTGATGTCGGGCGCGCTGATCCTCAATGGTGACTTCAACATCATCATCGCCAACACCCCGATCAAAGGCTTCGTGTTCGAACTGAACATTGCGGCCGTGCTCGATCTGCCGGTGTTCAAGCCCCTCGCTGTGGAGGGCACGCTCGGCTTTGTTGCCAATGGCGGTGAAACCGGTTTGTACGGCAGCCTGTTCGTGGGCGGCGTGGGCCCGGGATCAGTCCTTCTCGATCTGGGTGGCGTGCTCACGGTTGGCGGCAGCTTCCTGCTGCAGATCAATACCAGCTCGGCCGAGCAGAAGGTTCGGCGCATCAAGCTCAACGAAAACAGCGAAATCGTTCGCGACAGCCGCGGTTTCCTGGTGTTTGTCGACGAGGTGCTGGCGCCGCAGAGTTTGCGGATTGCCGGTTACACCGAGATCACCGTGGGCGGTGTGGTCAAGATGACCGGCGCGCTCGACCTGCGCATCGACAAGACCGGGCTCGAGTTCGCGATGAAAGTCTCGCTCGAGCTCGGTCCGCTTGGACAGATGAAGTTCGAGGGCGCGGCCGCGATCAAGACCCGCGATGGCGAAACCTTCTTTGCCCTTCGCGTTCGCACCAGTGTGGAGCTCGGCATTGCGGTGCTTGGCATCAAGGCTGGCGCGGTGCTCGAAATCAACACCGGCTCGCAGGACTACACGCCGCTCCGTCTGCCGGGCGATACCGTCGACCCCGATCCGATCCGCGCGAACACCATTTTCCGGGTGGCGCTCGACGGCAAGATCAAGATCATCGCCTTTGATGTCGAGTTCAAGGGCGAGATCAGCATCATCGACAACATCTTCGAGATCCGCGTCGACAAGGCCGAGCTCAACTTCTTCGGTGTCTTCAAGACCTCATTTAGCGGCTATATCCGCTCCGATGGCCAGTTCCTGCTGAAGGGTGCAACCGACTTCAACATCGACCTCAAGATCATCAAGTTCCAGCTTGGGTGGTCGTTCACCTTCAGCAACAAGTACTTTGCGCTGAGCGTTTACGGGCGCCTGATGATCGATATCGATCTTGGGCTGTTCAGCATCAAGACCACGCTCGCGGGCTTCAGCGGCGACATCGAACTCACGCCGGCAAGCGCAACGCTCCGCGCGAGTGTCACCGTATTTGGCTTTAGCGTTTCTGCAGGCAAGACCTGGAGCTGGGGACCCCCGCCTGTCATCAGCAGCATGGAAGGCGATACCGTCTACCTGCACATGGGCGACTACGCCAATCGTCGAGGCGAGCTTTACAACGATATCGTCCATGAGTCCTGGAGCGTGGACGCCACGCGCGACGACATGGGCAAGGTCATTCCCGAGGCCATCACCATCAGCGCGCTGGGCGAGAAAACGTCTTACACCGGCGTCAGGCGCATCGTTGCACGTAGCGGAAAGGGCAACGACACCATTCTGTTCAGCCCCGGCATCACCTCGGTGCTCGATATCGATACCGGCGAGGGCAATGACAACGTTGGCGTGATGTCGGCCGGGTCGGGCAGTGTGATTCGCGGCGGCGCCGGTCACGACAATCTCTACGGCGGCAACGATTTCCGCAACGTCAGCTTCTATGGCGATGACGGCAACGACAAATACTTCGGCGGCGACGGCTCGGCCTACATCAACCTCGGTACGGGCAAGGACACGATCCAGGTTGCAGGCGGCAACGACACGATCGAAGCCAATGGTGCGACCTCGCTTGGCATCACGCTGGGTCGCGGCGTTCAGACCGTCAACGTGCAGGGCACGCCACTGGTCGAGATCACCGACGCGGAAAACGACACCATCACGCTGCGTGGCGTGAACGCTGCCACGGTGAAGATGAAGACCGGCACCAACACGGTGTACACCGACTGGACGGGTGCGCTCACGATCGTGGGCGGCTCGGGCTATGACCGCGTGGTGCTGGATCCGCTCACCACGAACAAGCCGTTCGACCTCAACACCCGCGAACTGCTTTATGGCACGGGAACCAGCGCTCGCCGGATTGCTTTCGACGATGCGCTCAATTCCATCGAGATCACCGACAACGCGGCGTCCACCATTCTGCGCAATCCCACCGGGCTCACCTGGGGATCGACCGGCCTGAAACTCACGGCGGCTGGCAGCATCGACGTGAGCAACGCATTCCTTCGCGCGCCAGGCGGATATTTCAACCTCGAGGCGGGCGCCGGTATCGTCGGTACGCTCAATACCGAGGTCGAGGGGCTCACTGTTGTCAACCGGCTTGCGTCCGGGGCCAATTCCAACATCATCATCCGCGAGGCCGACAGCCTTCGCGTGGCCGATGGTGGCAGAGCCAACGGCGGCCTCTACACGGTCGGTGGTCGGATCGATGTCGAGATGGCGGGTGGCGAGGCGCTCCTGTCGCTTCAGTCGGGCGTGATCGAAGCGGTGGCTGCAGGCCAGCCCATCCGACTGATCGCCGACGACATCGACTTCCGCTCGGGCGACAACGCGGTTCGCGGCACGGGTACGCTCACCATCGAAGCGAAGTCTTCGAGCCAGGGCTATCGCATTGGCAGCGCGGGTCAGTCCACTTTCGGGCGTGACTTCTCCGAGAACGGAACCACCGGCTATCTTGAGCTGGGCATGGGCGACCTGTCGGCGCTCAGAGATGGCTTTAGCCAGATCACCATTGGTCGTGCCACGGGCGGTACCACCGCGCTGATGGCGATTGGCGACGTCGACGACATCCGTGTGGGTGACTTCAATTTCAACGCGAAGCTCACCGACAGCACCCGCCTCTTTGCTGACTGGTTCAAGGTCATGGGCGACGTGCGCGCCACGCAGCCGCTATCGTTTACCGGGCGACTGATGGAGGTCCAGCGCAGCAACGAACGCACCGGGCTGTTCCAGTCGGGCGTGCGCGCAACCAGCACGACCATCGCGCTCACCGAGCAGTTGAGCGTATCGGGCTGGATCTATGGTGACTCGCAGGTGGCGGTCAATGTCACCGCCAGCACGACGGCCGGGGGGCTGTCCCGCTACGACACGGGCGCAAACAGCGTCCGACTGGACAAGGGTGCGGAGATCCTCACCTTCAATGCCGGGAGCACGATCAGCATCAACGCGTCGGCGTCGGTGTATAACGCGGGCAACCTGCAGGCGGGCGCACCGACGACCGCTAACGGGGCGGGCGCGGCGAACGCCAGCGTCTCGATCGTGGCCGGCACCGGGATCAAAGTCCTGGAGGGGGGCGCGGTACGCGTCACGGGCAACAGCTCGTCAGTGTCGCTCCAGTCCACCGATTTCCTGCATGTCGATTCGGGTAGTGCTGTCCTGGCTGGTGCACGCTTCGATTACGTGGGCACGACCCCGGTGGCGGTCAAAACCGCCACGGGTTCGCAACTCACGCTCAGCACCACCGGCGAGATGCGGCTGGCGGGGACAGTTACCTCGGGTGAGGGCGTCACGCTCAGCTACGGTCGCACGGTCAATGACTTTGCCGAGTATTTTGATTCGCTGAACGGGCAGCTGATCGCGAAGGTTGACCGAACGGGAACCACGCAGGCGAACCTCGACAGCATGCTCGCGTCGCTGCGGGCAGGGACGCTGCCCGGCGGTGTTCAATCGCTCATCACCGGCGCGGGTCTGCCGCTTGGCAGCACCGTATCGGTCATTGCTGTGAGCGGCCTGGTGCCGTTCGACAGCCTGAGCGACAGCGCCAAGTCTGACGTGGCGGGCTATCTCGGCTATGCCACGAAAACCGGCGGCGGCTTCCACGATACGTTGAACGCGGCGTTCTACACCACGCTCGAGCCGGCAGCGCTCACTGCCCAGCGCAAACTCGATATCGCGACCAGTCTTGGTTACACGGTCCTGAACGGGCTCTATTTCTTCAAGGCTGGTGCGCCCGCGGGTCGCGAACTGGTGACCTCATTCGAGCAGGGAGTCTCGGCCGATTACAACAACGCGCTCATCAACTGGGGGAGTGTGCCTGCTCCCACCGATCCGAACGCGAGCTTCGATTCGCTCACCGATGCCCAGAAGCAGACGGTGGCGCGTAATCTGGGCTACACGGTTGAGCCGATGTACAAGTACAACCGGATCGTGCCCGAGCCCGGTGAAAAGGACAACGAACGCAGCACCTTCGGCGCTTATTACCACGACGCGGGCGCAGTCTGGGGCAAAGACGGTGACCCTGGTCCTGGCAAGAAGCTGAGCGAACTCACGATCGTTCAGAAGATCGACGCATCGAAGTATCTCGGCTGGTTCCCCGAATACGACGTTCGAGAGATCGACTGGGGCATCCTCTCGGCGGCAGACACGGACACGGTCTTCGACCGCATGACGCCGGCACAGCGCGATCTGGTGGCCAACAAGCTGGGCTTCTCGTCCGAAATCACGGGCTACGCGTTCGTCAACTACAACGCCGCGCCGGGCAAAAAGCAGATGACGACCTTCACCCAGGGCGCCATCAAGGACTACCGGAACAGCAATGTTTACTGGGGCACAGCGGGTGCGCCCGCTGCCGAGGCGTCGTTCGGTTCGCTCACGGCCGACCAGAAGAAGGTGGTGGCCCGTGCGCTTGGCTACGAAGTCTTCGAAGGCACGAGCTTCTACAAGGCGACGGAGCCGGTGGCTACCCGCATGGTTCAGGGCTTCCACGACGGCAACAAGGTCGACTACTCGCTGATCGACTGGGGTGGGGTGGGGGCGCCCGACACCACCAATGCAAGTTTCGAGCAGTTGAGCATTGAACAGCGGGATTTCGTCGCGAGTCAGAAGGGCTATCAGCGCTATAACGCCCAGGTTTTCTACAAGCCGGGTGCAGTTGCGCCAGCCAAGGAGATCCGCACCAGTTTCACCGTGGGTACGGGCTCCGCCTTCGATGTTGATTACGATCAGGTGGACTGGGGCTCGCTTGCCAAGCCCGACGCGTCGGTACTGTTTGCCGATCTTCGAGCCGAGCAGCAGGACGTGATCCTCGACAAGCTCGGCTATCGCCGCTACGACGGCCTGGTGTGGCGCGAGGGCGCGACCAGCAACTTCCGCGTCACGTTCCTCGAGGCGGGAAGTGTGCCTGCAGGGGGCGTGGCGGATTACACCAATGCCAACACGCCCTGGACCCTGGTGGCGGTTCCCTCGGCCACCACGCCATGGACCACCGCCGGCAGCACGCCGGGACTTCTCGCCGAGCAGCAGGCGAGGGTGCTCACCCAGCGTGCGATTGACAGCTATGCGGCCACCGCCTACTTCAAGGCCACGGTGTCGTCGGCCCAGGCGGCCATCGGCCTGAAGCCGGTCATGACCACCTTCGAGCAGGGCCTGCACTACCAGCAGTCCCAGGTGAATTTCAGCGCCACCGCGTCCAAAGACAAGCGTTTTGTGGTGAGCGATGGCACCAACAAATACGTGGTCTACGCGAAGGACGAAAACAACGACGGCACGTTTGACTCGATCGAGGCGCAGAAGCCGCACGAACTGCTTGGCCAGCGAGGCTACGGTTTCCTGCTCGCCGGCACGCTCACCACGCTGGGTGACAACGTGGGCTTCAATGTATCCGGAAAAGATGACGTCATCATCACCGGCAACATCAACCTCAATGGGCAAAATTCTGCGCTCTCGCTTCAGTCCGATCGGTGGGTTTACCTGGAAGGTGCGGCCAAGGTCAGCGGCGATCTGACGGTACGGGGCGGTCTTCGTGTCGACCCTGCCAACACCGCCATGACCCAGCCGGGCGTATTCCCGCCCGCGGTCGGCAACGCCACGCCGCAGCCCGGTGCGAACACCCGCGGCGTGAGCGTGTTTGTGCATCCCACCGCCAAGGTCAATACCTTGGGTGCGGGTACCGACATTGCGCTCCACGGCGGTCAGGATGTCATCGTCAACGGTACTGTGATCGCTGGCGGCGAGGTTGGGCTGAGCTCGATCAGCTGGTTGGGTAACGGTGACTCCACCGTCACCATCACCGCTGGGCAGCGTGTAGCGATTGACGCGGCAGTGGCTGCAGCCAAGTCGGTCAAGGTTGCCACCACGGGCGCGCCGGGCGCGGGCGATGAGGGCATGGCCTTCAAGCTGGGCTCGGCCGGCGGCATTACCGTGGCGGGCAAGACCGCAAACAACAGCGGTGGTCTGATCGATATCGATGTCAATGGCCATGTCGAGCTGGTGGGCGCGCTGCTGTCTGGCGGCACGGTCAATCAAATCTCGAATGCCGGCAAGATTGTTTCCGAGACGG
>RFXC01000143.1 GCA_009921765.1 Betaproteobacteria bacterium
GACTGAGGAAGCGCTCGGCGGCATAGAGCGCGACCACGATCAGGAACAGTCGACGCGTCCGCCGGATCAACAGCAGCACGAGATCGATCCAGGCCGGCGCATCGCGGCCGGCGAGCTGTCGGGCGCGGGCCATCACGAAGAGACGAATAGCGGGCAACACGAAGAAACACACCAGAAACGCCGCAGCCGCGAGCAGCCACTGCGTCACCGTGTTGTCGAACCAGACCACATCGAGAATTGTCATCGTCATCTTGCACTCGACTCCGCTCGTCTATCGTAGAGGCGGCACCACGTCGCGAGCTCCCCGGCGTGCTGCGGACCGACGTCGGACCAATCGAAACGCCATTGCCAGCACCCGCTCGCCGCTCCCGGCGTGTTCATGCGTACGCCATGGGGTGGCCCAAGAATATCCTGCATGGGCAGCACGGCGGTATCGGCAACGCTCGCCAGCGCCGCACGCATCAGCCATTGCGGACCGTCGCGAGTCGCGCCGCCGAAATAGTGGCAGACACGTTGCCGCGTCGCATCGTCGAGCGATTGCCACCAACCGTGCGTGGTGTCGTTGTCATGGGTACCCGTGTAGACGACCGTGTCACGTTCGTGATGGTGTGGCAGATAGGCATTTGCCGGATCCCCGTCCCAGGCAAACTGCAGAACCGTCATGCCCGGCAGACCGCATCGGCGTCGTAACGCCGTGACGTCGGGGGTGATGATGCCAAGATCTTCGGCGACCACGGGCAGCCGCCCGAGTGCCCGGCTCAAAGTTGCAAAGAATTCGCTGCCGGGTCCCGGAATCCATTTGCCAGTGGTGGCATCGGTTGCGTCTGCAGGGATACGCCAATACGCCGCAAAGCCCCTGAAGTGATCGATGCGCACCTCGTCGACCAACTCCAAGACTCGCCGCATGCGGGCGATCCACCAGTCGTAGCCCTGAGCGGCGTGACTCGCCCAGGCATAGAGCGGGTTACCCCACCGCTGCCCGGTCGGACTGAAATAGTCCGGTGGTACACCCGCAACGGCATCCGGTCGACCCTGCTCATCGAGTTGGAAAAGTTCGGGTCGAGACCAGACGTCGGCGCTGTGCAAGGCGACGAAGATCGGTACGTCCCCGAACAAAGAAATCCTCTGGTCATTCGCCTGCTTGCGCAATCGCTGCCACTGTCGATCGAAGCACCACTGGACGAAACACCAATGGTTGATGCGGGCGCGAAGTTCGCGTCGCGCGGCAGCGAGCGCGGCGGGCTCGCGTCTGGCGAGCGCGCGCGGCCACTCGTTCCAGGCCATCCCCGCATGACGCTCGGATATCGCCTTGAAGAGCGCATAGTCTGCGAGCCAATGATCGTGCCGCTTGCGAAACGCCGCAAACTCCTCGGCGAGTACGCTGTTTTCCTTCGAGTGTTCGGCAAAGCGTTGCGAAGCGCGCTCCATTCTTTGTAGACGCCAGGGGATCACGACGTCGAACAGCACGCGGCGTGTCTCGAAGGCCGGATCGGCTTGCAGATCGACGGCGTCTAGCCAGCCCTGCTGGACGAGGTCCTCGAGATCGATGAGCGCGGGATTACCGGCGAATGCCGAATCACTCATGTATGGCGAGTGACCCTCGCCCACGCCACCGAGCGGCAGCATCTGCCAGATCGACTGACCCGCACTCTTCAGCCAATCGACAAAATAGCCGGCATGCACGCCAAGGTCGCCGGACCCGTACGGGCCAGGCAGGGAAGTCGGATGCAGCAGCACGCCACTGCGACGGCGACTCTCGGGCAAAATCATTGATCCGACTCGTGCCGCACCGACTCACGCTGCAGCAAACGCAGACCTGCCGCCAGAGGATCGCCCGCCGCGACCGACGACTGCGCGGTATCGAGGAGTACACGCCAGCGACCCGCGGGCAATGCGAACTCGCGGAGTACAGAGTCGGGGTTGAAGAGCATCGCCAGTTTTTCGTCGATGAGTACGAAGAACGCTCGCATCGTGCGATCGTGCCATGCGGCGGAATCCAGCGCAGTGCCATCGATGGCAAACCACCGTAACCCGCCTTGCGGACCTGCGGCATACCAGTCCTTGGCGAGTGGCCGCAGACTACCTCGCAAGCGTAAGGCTTCGCGGCAGAACGACAGCAGATCGGTGTCGACCTGCAACCAATTCAACCAGCTGATGTCGTTGTCCTGACAATACGCGTTGTTGTTGCCCTGCTGGGTGTGGCCAAGTTCACTGCCCGCGCACAACATCGGCGTGCCTTGCGCAAGAATCACCGTCGCGAGTAACGCGCGTTGCAGACGGCGGCGCCTCGCGCTGATGGCTGGATCGTCGGTGTCCCCTTCGAAGCCCAAATTGCTGCCAAAGTTCTCGCCGTGCCCATCGCGATTCTCTTCGCCGTTCGCTTCGTTGTATCGCTGCGCGTAGCTCACGAGGTCGCGCAGGGTGAAGCCATCGTGGGCAGTCACGAAATTGACCGACGCCGCGGGTGCCCGACCCGACGACTCGAAGACATCGGCAGATCCGCAAAGACGTCGTGCGAACTCGCCACGATCCGCATCGCCCGTGATCCAGTAGCGACGCACGGCGTCACGGAAGCGATCGTTCCACTCGAGCCAACCTGCCGGAAAATTGCCGAGTTGATAACCACCCGGTCCGACGTCCCAAGGTTCGGCGATGCACTTGATGTCACCGAGCACCGGATCGCTGGCGATCGCCTCGAAGAAAAGCGCGTGCCGATCGAAGCCATGGTCACCACGTCCCAGTACCGAAGCAAGATCGAAACGAAAGCCGTCGACGTGCATCTCGAGCACCCAGTACCGCAGCGTCTCGATCACGAACTGCACCACGCGCGGATGCTGCAGATTAAGCGTGTTGCCACAGCCCGTGTGATTGACGTAACGCCCGCGATCATCGATCGGCAGTCGATACCAGCTCGCGTTGTCGAGGCCGCGCCAACTCAAGGTCGGACCGTGCTCATCGCTTTCGCAGCTGTGATTGAAGACGATGTCGAGTATGACTTCGATACCCGCCGCATGCAGGGCGCGCACCATGTCGCGAAACTCGTCGCGAATCGCCCGCCCATGGTCAGCCATCGATCGGGCTGCTGCGCTCGCCAGTCGCGGCTCGGGACAAAAAAATCCGAGGGTGTTGTATCCCCAATAGTTGACGAGCCCGCGCTCGACGAGTCGTCGCTCGTCGAGATGCTGTTGTACGGGCAGCAGACTGACGGCCGTCACACCCAAAGATTTCAGATGGTCGATGGCCTGCGGATGTGCAAGCCCGCGATAGCTGCCGCGGACTGATGCCGGAACCAGCGGGTGCAGGCGGGTGAAGCCCGCCACGTGCAATTCGTAGAGAATCGTATCGTCGACGGCGTGTCGGGGGGGTTGATCGCCCTGCCAGTCGTAGCGGTCGGCAATCACCCTCGCCTTGAAATCCGCCGCAGCGTTCGACCGATCGACGATTTCACGCGCTGCCGGATCGAGTAGCAACCTGCCGGGCTCGAAGCGGTGCCCGGCAGCAAGGTCCCAAGGACCATGCGCACGCAAACCGTACACGAGGCCTGGCCCGGCGCCGCGCAAAAAACCGTGAAAGAGATCGCCGCTGCGCCCGGGAAGCGCGAAGCTCGCGAGGTGCTGCGCACCCGCCGAATCGAACACGCAGACCTCGATCGATGTCGCATGCGCGGAAAACACCGTGAACCGTACGCCGTCGCCGTCGTGATGTGCGCCCATCGGCCCGGGGCGCCCACTCTCGACTGCCCAGTTCAACGGCGAAGCTCCAGGAACACCGTGGCAAGCGGCGGCAAACGCAGCACGATCGACTGCGGTCGACCATGACATGCCACGGCCTCGCTCATACACTCGCCGAAAGGCGTACCGACATTGCTGCCGCCGTAGTACTCGGAATCGGTATTGAGGCGCTCGCGATAAACGCCTGACGCAGGTACGCCGAGTCGATACGCATCACGAATGGTCGGCGTGAAATTGCAGACCGCGACGATCGAGGGCTCGCCGGCGTTGCCGTGTCGCATGAAAGCGATCACGGACTGTGCACGATCGGTCCAATCGATCCACTCGAAACCCCCTACTTCGAAATCACGGCGATGCAACGCCGCCGTAGACTTCAGCAATGCATTGAGATCGCGAACCAGGCGTTGCACGCCGGCGTGCATCGGATCGTCGAGTAGCGACCAGTCGAGCTCCGCGGCGTGATTCCATTCGCGTTCCTGCGCAAACTCGCAGCCCATGAACAGCAGCTTCTTTCCCGGGTGGGCAAACATGAAACCGAGATACGCGCGCAAGTTGGCGAAGCGTTGCCAACGATCGCCTGGCATGCGAGCGAGGAGCGAACCTTTGCCGTGAACGACTTCGTCATGCGAAATCGGCAGAACGAACTGCTCGCTGAAGGCGTAAACGAGGCCGAACGTCAGCTCATCGTGATGATGACTACGATGCACCGGATCGCGTCCCATGTATTTGAGCGTGTCGTTCATCCAGCCCATGTTCCACTTGTAGTGGAAGCCAAGACCGCCCGCCGACGTGGGCCGCGAAACTTGCGGGAATGCGGTCGACTCCTCGGCCACGGTGATGGCGGCAGGACGTTCGCTGCCCAGCATTTCGTTGAGCCGCCGCAAAAAACCGATCGCTTCTAGGTTTTCACGACCGCCGTGCACGTTCGGCAACCATTCACCGTCGCGACGACTATAGTCACGGTAGAGCATCGAGGCGACGGCATCCACCCGCAAACCATCGACACCAAAGGCCTCGAGCCAGTGCAGCGCGCTGCCGAACAGGAAATTTCTGACCTGCGGCCGATTGAAATCGTAGATCAGGGTGTTCCAGTCTGGATGAAAGCCCTCACGCCGGTCGGCATATTCGTAGAGTGGCGTGCCGTCGAACCTTGCAAGACCGTGGGCATCGCTCGGAAAATGCGCCGGAACCCAATCGACTATGACACCGAGCCCGGCGTCGTGACAGGCAGCCACGAAACGCCGGAACGCTGCCGGATCGCCATGTCTCGCGGTTGGGGCATATAAGCCCGTGGGCTGATAACCCCAGGACGCATCGAGCGGATGTTCCGTGATCGGCAGCAATTCGAGGTGCGTGAAGCCCATTTCTTTGACGTACGGGATGAGCGTCTGGCGCAACTCGTCCCAATCGGCGAAGGGAGATTCGGACTCACCCGGCGCCCCGCGGCGACGTCGCCATGACGCTGCGTGAACCTCATAGATGCTGATCGGTGCGTCGATGGCGTTCGCATGGCGACGCTGCTCGCTCTGCGCCACGACCGCGGGCAGGCCGGCAACCACGCTCGCAGTTGCAGGACGGAGTTCCGCGCGACGCGCGTAAGGATCGGCCTTTTGGCCGAGCGATTGCCCGGTAGCATCGCGTAGCGCGAATTTGTAGAGTGCGCCCGGCGCGACGTCCGGTAGAAAAATCTCCCAAACTCCAGCGTCATGCCGTCGCCGCATCGGATGTCGGCGTTCATCCCAAAGGTTGAAGTCGCCGACGACGCTGACCGCAGCCGCTTGCGGCGCCCAGACGGCAAACCGCGTACCCGTGACTCCCAGCGCCTGACAGGGCTCAGCTCCGAGCAGTCGTTGAGGTCGTAGCAAGGTACCTTCACCGAACAACCAAAGATCGTGCTCGGACAGTTGCGGTGGAAAACGATAAGGGTCGTCGAAAATGCTCTCGCCACCCTGTCGCCAGCGCGCTCGCAGACGGTAATCCGTCAAGGGAGCATCGATCTCGAATTCGAAGAAATCCTCGGGATGTTGGTGGAAGACGCCGAGCGGGCGTGATGCGTCGGGCGTCAGCAACGCGAGCGAGGTCGCACCGGGCTGATGGACTCTGATGCGATACCGATCATCGGCATCGCGATGTGCGCCGAGCACGGCGAACGGATCGGGGTGACGGGCGCCTCGCAGTGCCTCGACATCGGCCGCGCTGAACGTCATCGGCGCGACTCAGCGCCGCGGCTCGACACGCCAGATACGGCGTGCGTACTCGCGAATCGCCCGATCCGAAGAAAAGATACCCATGCCGGCAACGTTGCGGATGGCAGCCGTCGCCCAGGCGCGGCGGTCCCGGTACAGCGCATCGACGCGATGCTGTGCCGCGATGTACGAATCGTAGTCGGCAAGCAGAAGATAGTGATCACCGCCCCAGACGAGGGCGTCGACCACCCCGAGGTGGCGACCCGGCTCCTCGGGCGAAAAAACGCCTTTCGCGATCGCATCGAGCGCCGCCCGCAGGGTCGTGTTCGTCTCGTAAATTTCGGCGGAGCGATAACCCTGACGTCGCAGCGCAGTCACCTCTGCCGTCCGCAGACCGAAAATGAAAATATTGTCTTCGCCTACACGCTCGAGAATTTCGATGTTGGCGCCGTCGAGCGTGCCGATGGTCAGTGCACCGTTGAGTGCAAGCTTCATGTTGCCGGTGCCCGAAGCCTCGGTGCCGGCCGTCGAAATCTGCTCGGAGAGATCGGCACCCGGCATGATGCGCTCTGCGATCGATACTCCGTAATTCGGGATGAACACGACTTTGAGTCGACCGCCGAGGCGGGGGTCGGCGTTGATGGTGGCCGCGACGTCGTTGATGAGGTGGATGATCTGCTTCGCCATCGCGTAGGACGACGCCGCCTTGCCGGCGAAGATGACCGTGCGTGGCAGCCAATCCGCCTGCGGCGCGGCAAGCATGGCCTGATAACGCGTGATCACGTGCAGGACGTTGAGCAGCTGACGCTTGTACTCGTGGATACGCTTCACCTGCACGTCGAAGAGGCTCGATGGATCGACCACGACACCCGTGGTTGCGGCGATCAATTCCGCCAGCTGTTGCTTGTTCTGCTCTTTGGCAGCCATGAAGGCTTCGCGAAAGTCGGCGTTGCCGGCGTATCGACGCAGCGTCTGCAGTCGGTCGAGATCGACCCTCCAATCTTTGCCCAGCGTCGAGTCGATGAGTTTTGATAGTGGACGATTGGCCTGCGCCAGCCAGCGCCGCGGCGTGACCCCGTTGGTAACGTTGGTGAAACGCTCGGGCCAAAGACTGGCAAAGTCCGAGAAAATGGTTTGCACGAGCAAGTCGGAGTGCAGCGACGACACGCCGTTCACTCGATGGCTGCCGACGATCGACAAATGCGCCATGCGTACACGACGCTCGCCACGCTCGTCGATCAATGAGAGCCGAGCGAGAAAATCGCCGTCGCCAGGGCGATGCAAGGCAGCCTCGTCGAGCATCTGCTGGTTGATGCGATAGATGATCTCGAGGTGTCGCGGCAATACGTGATGCACGAGATCGACCGGCCAGGTTTCGAGTGCCTCGGGCATCAGCGTGTGGTTGGTATAAGAGAAGACCTGCTGCGTGATCGCCCAGGCCCGCTCCCAAGGCATCCGGTGTTCATCGCACAACAGGCGCATGAGCTCGGCGACGCCGATGGCCGGGTGCGTGTCGTTGAGATGAACGGCCACGTACTCGGCCAGATCGTCGAATCCGTCGTGTTCGGTGCGGTGTCGCTCGAGGATGTCGTGCAGCGAAGCCGCGACAAAGAAATATTCCTGGCGTAGGCGCAACTCACGACCCGCAGGCGTACTGTCGTTCGGGTAGAGCACCCAGGAAATGTTCTCGAACTCGTTCTTGACCACTGCCGCGCGCGCGTAATCGCCACGATTGAAGGCATTGAGGTCGATGTGCTCCGGCGCAGTCGCTCGCCACAGGCGCAGCGTGCTCACGTGCGACGTTTGGTGACCCGGCACCACGAGGTCGTACGCCTTCGCGAGCACTTCGCCAGCCGGTTTCCACCGCGCTCGCTCCCCCTCTTGCTCGACCACTCCGCCGAAACCGACGCGGCAGGTGACATCGACCCGCGGGAATTCCCACGGCGTGCCGTTGGCGAGCCAGGGATCGGTCGACTCGACCTGCCTGCCCTGCTGGATCGCCTGCGCGAACATGCCGTACTCGTACCGGATGCCGTACCCCATCGACGGGATGCCCTCGGTCGCAAGCGAATCGAGAAAACACGCCGCAAGCCGCCCGAGTCCGCCGTTGCCGAGTCCCGGGTCAGGCTCGGCGGCCGCCGTCTCTTCGAGGCTGCGGGACTGGGCGGCAAAAGCGGTCCGCGCCGCGTCGGTCAGCTCGAGCGCGTCGAGCGCATTGCCCAACATGCGGCCGATCAGAAATTCCATGGACATGTAATAGACACGCCGCACCTTTTCGGTGCGCTGACGATGCTGGTTGTCGAGCCAGCGATGCGAAAGCTGCTCGCGGACCGCGCGGGCGGCAGCGCTCATGAGCTCGAAGTGTCCGGCCTCGGCCGGCGCCACACCCACGTCGCCGCGCAGGCGCGATTCGATGCCCAGGTTCGTCATGGTCTGCGTCACGTCTTGCACCCGGGATGCGGCTTACAGCAAAAATCACACGGTCGTCGAAGAATATGCATTAATCATACCCTGACGAAAAAGGGGTTGCCGTGATCTCCAATCAGCTCGCTACCAGCCTCGACCTGCCAAAACGTACCGTCGCGCTCGTGCTCGCGGGCGGTCGCGGCAGCCGTCTGCTCAACCTCACCGATCGCCGCGCCAAGCCTGCGGTTTATTTCGGCGGCAAATTCCGCATCGTCGATTTCGCGCTTTCCAACTGCGTGAACTCCGGTATCCGCCGCATCGCCGTACTGACGCAGTACAAGAGCCATAGCCTGATGCGCCACATCCAGAGCGGCTGGGGCTTCATGCGCAGCGAATTCAATGAATTCGTCGAGGTGCTGCCAGCTCAGCAACGACTCGACGAAGTCAACTGGTATCAGGGTACGGCCGACGCCGTGCACCAGAACCACGACATCATCAAAAGCTTCCGCGCGAAGTACGTGTTGATCCTCGCCGGTGATCACATCTACAAGATGAACTACGCGCTGGCACTCGCCGACCACGTCGAGCACGGTCGTGGCTGTACCGTCGCCTGCATCGACGTGCCGCGCCGCGATGCCTCGGCTTTCGGCGTGATGGCGGTGGATGACAAAAACGTCATCACGCAGTTCGTCGAGAAACCCGCCGACCCGCCGGCGCTGCCCAATCAACCGGACCGCTCGCTCGCCAGCATGGGCGTTTATATCTTCGACTCGCAGTTCCTTCTCGAAGTGCTCGCTGAAGATGCGGCAAATCCGCACTCCAGCCACGACTTCGGCAAGGACGTGATCCCGCGGCTCGTCCGCGAGGGTCGCGCGGTGGCTCATCGCTTCAGCGACAGCGCGGTCGGCACCACCGAAAACGAAAATCCCTACTGGCGTGACGTCGGAACCATCGACGCCTACTGGGACGCCAACATCGATCTCACGGCTACCGACCCGCTGCTCAACCTTTATGACGATCGCTGGCCGATCTGGACGTATCAGCCGCAGTTGCCGCCCGCCAAGTTCGTGCACAACCAACCGGACCGGCGTGGCGAAGCCATCGAATCGATGGTCTCGGGCGGCTGCATCATTTCAGGCCACGTCGAGCGCTCGCTGCTTTTCTCGAACGTGCGGGTGCACTCCCACTCGCGGGTGAGTTGGAGCGTGGTTCTTCCCAACGTGCAGATCGGCAGAGGCGCCCGCATCAGCCGCGCTGTGATCGATCGTGGTTGCCAGATTCCCGACGGCATGGTGATCGGCGAAAATCCGGAACACGATGCCGCGCGATTCATGCGGACCGATGCCGGCATCGTCCTCGTCACCCGCCAGATGCTGGAAGACCTTGCCAACCGCTGATCGCTTTCGTGTTTTGCATGTCGCGGCCGAAGTCTTCCCCCACGTGAAGACCGGTGGCCTTGCCGACGTGGTCGGCGCCTTGCCACGCGCACTCGGCGCGCATGGCATCGACGCACGACTGTTGTTGCCGGGCTTGCCGGCCATACTCGATGCGCTGCAAAAACCCCGCAAGTTGCTCGAACTGGGTGCGTTGTTCGGTGCTGCGCGCGTCAGCCTGCTGCGCGGTACGCTTCCGGGCAGCGATGTCGTCACTTACGTGATCGACTCGCCTTGGCTCTATGCGCGCGAGGGCGGTCCCTACCACGATGCAACGGGGCGCGATTGGGCGGACAACCTGCAGCGCTTCGCACTGCTCGGCTGGACTGCGGCGCATTTGGCAGCGGGTGAGTTCGAGGCGCGCTGGGCACCGCAAATCGTGCACGCGCACGACTGGCACGCGGCCCTCGCCTGCTGCTATCTCGCCGCGCATCCCGGTGCGCGTGCGCGATCCCTGTTCACCGTGCACAACCTCGCCTACCAGGGACGATTCCCCGTAGCGGACTTTGCGGCGCTGGCATTGCCTGCTGGTTTCGCGCAGCCTTTCGGCGCACTCGAGTATCACGGCGAACTGTCGTTCATGAAGGCGGGGCTCGTCACCGCGAATCACGTCACCACGGTCAGCCCCAGCTACGCGCGCGAAATCACCACCGCCGAATTCGGCTGCGGGCTGGAGGGTGTGATCGCCTCGCGCGCTGCCGATCTCACCGGCATCCTCAATGGTATCGATACCGCAGTATGGAACCCTTCCAGCGATACCTTGCTCTCCAAGAATTACTCGGCAGAAGATCTCGCTGGCAAGCGTCAGTGCAAGCTGGCATTGCAGCAAGAGTATGGTTTGCCGCAACACGGCGACGCGCCGCTTTTTGCGGTGGTGAGTCGGCTCTCTAACCAGAAGGGTCTCGATCTCCTGCTGGAGAGTCTGCCGCAGTTGTGCGAAGCTCGCGCGCAGGTGGTGCTGCTCGGCAGCGGCGACCCGGATCTGCAGCAAAGTTTTCTCGCGGCGGCCGCTGCGCATCCGCAGCAAATCGGCGTACGCATCGGCTACGACGAAGCGCTTGCGCATCGCATCATCGCCGGTGCCGACGTGATCGTGGTGCCCTCGCGCTTCGAACCCTGTGGGCTCACGCAACTGTACGGACTGCGTTACGGCACCTTGCCGCTGGTGCGACGGGTGGGTGGTCTCGCCGATACCGTCGACGAGACCAGCGGATTCGTGTTCGATCACGCCGACGCTGGCTCGTTGCGCACCGCTTTGCGCGCAGCGCTATTGGCCTGGCGCGAGCCCGGCCGCTGGCAAAGATTGCAACGCGTGGCCATGACCCGCGACCACAGCTGGTCCACTGCGGCCGCGAACTATGCAACGCTTTACCGCACGATGACCCACAGACGGTAGCGTCGGGTCGATATCCTCAAGCCGCTGCGTCGCTCGGCGCATCGTCGACGTCGCCGTCTTCCATGCCGAGCTCCTTCAGCTTGCGGGTCAAAGTATTT
>RFXC01000144.1 GCA_009921765.1 Betaproteobacteria bacterium
CAAACCGCATGCTGTAGCCGAAGCGGATCATCGGCGGCACCGCCACCTGGCTGAACAGACTGGCTGATGCCACCGACACCCCGGTGACCGCGGCGAAGAGCGCGTTGGCAGCCACCGTGGCGACACCCAGTCCGCCCTGCACCCGCTGGAGCAGCCACTGTGCGACCGAGAACGTGTCGCGACCGACGCCCGACAGGCTGACCAGTGTTCCCATGAGTACGAATAGCGGGATGACCGAAAAAACGTACTCGGCAATGCTGGTGAGTGCGCCGCTGCCCACCAGCCGGATCGCAATTTCGAGGTCGCCGCGCAAGGCCCAGGTGCCGCAGAGCGCAAGCAGGATCAGCGTGACGCCAATCGGGGCACCCAGCATCACCAGCCCGATGAGGAGGCCCACCAGCAGGAGTCCAATCCCGAAATCCATCAGAACTCCCCGTGCCTCGGACCGGAAGGTGCGGGCGGCCCGTGAAAGACCTGCGCGGTGAATGCCGCGAGCGCACCAAAGCTGCCCGACAGCACCAGCAGCCAGATGGGCCACTTCGGGAACGTGAAAACGCCCTGCGCACCGAATTGATCGTTGGTGCGCCAGGCATGCCCTAGGCCCGATACGGCCGCCCAGACGATAGCGAGGAAGACGAGCGCGCCCAGCATGGCGAAGGCGCGCTCGATCGTGCGGGCGGCGCCAGGCGAGCGCTCGCGGATGCGCTGCAGCACCAGATCTGCGCGCGCGAGCCTGCCCTCGCGAACCGCGGCGGGCAGCTGGAGGAAGGTGATGGCGATGACCGAGAACCCGGCGATCTCGGCGACCCCGCTGATCGGTGAGTTGAAGGCGAACCGGCTGACGATATCCGCACCGACCAGCAGCATCAGTGCGAATATCCAGGCAATGCCGATCGCGCTCAGCGCACGAAGCGATCGGTCAAACATGCTGGCGGCTCAAGTCGCTCAGAGCTTGTCCCAGGCGCGGGCGGGTTTTTCACCAGCGGCCCGCAGTGCATCCATCCAGGCCTTCAGTACATCCTGTGCCGGGGCCTTGGGATTGGCTTTGATCCAGTTCGCGGCGACGTTTGGCATGGTATCGATCCACTTCTGGCGCTCGTCGGCCGACAGCGACGAGACCTTCATGCCCGCCTTGGCCATCTGCTCGAGCGAGGCGTCTGAGCGCTCGGTGGACACACGGCCTACCGCTGTGGCGTACAGCTTGCCGCATTCGCGCATGACAGCCTGCACTTCAGGCGGGAGCTTGCCGAAAGCCGAGCGATTGGCGGCAAGCCCGCCAACGTATTGCGCGCCGATGCCCACGCGAGTGAAATAGGGCGCGACCTCGTAGACCCGGGTGCCGAGAATGGCAGTGGAGAATGACACCGCGCCGTCGGTGACGCCCGACTTGATGTCGGTGTAGAACGCGGGAATGGGTGAATTGACTGCCACAGCGCCGGTCCCTTGCAGAAAGGTGGCCACCGCACCAGGCGTTGAAAACTTCCGCCCTTTGAGCGAGGCAAGCGAGGTCACGGGTTGCGTGGTCCAGAGATGGTAGGTTTCGACGCCGCTTCCACCCAGATAGACAAGGTTGTTGCTCTCCCAGGTCTGGCGAAGCGCTGGCACCTTGTCGTGCAGCGCATCCATGATCGAGATCACGAGCGGCAGGTTGTCGGTGGCAAACGGCGAGAAATAGGTGACGTTGTGAAGCGGCATGGCGGTGGGCTCGAAGATGGAGCCCACCCAGCCGATATCGACAATGTTGTCGCGCACGGCACTCAGCGTTTCCTGAAATTTGTAAAGCGTGCCGCCATACGCCTCTCGCCATTCGATCTTGAAGCGTGTGCCCGCGAGCTTCTTGTCCACCTCGGCCTGGAACACCTCTTTCATCATTCCGACGAAGATGTTGTTGAGGGGATGGCTTGCGCCGATCGCCACCCGGATGGTCTGCTGACCCTGGGCGATGGCTGGCGCGGCGACTGCGGCGGTTGCCGCTCCAAGCAGTTTCAGCGAACTGCGGCGTGACTTGTTGTGCATGGCTCCTCCTGTTTGTGCTTTGACCGAATGATTCGCCAGATCCGCTCTGGCAGTAAAGGCATATCAAGGTGTTCGGTTCCGAATTCGCTCAAAGCGTCCATCACCGCGGAGACCGCAGCAGGGGGCGCACCCAGGGCACCGCCTTCGCCGGCGCCCTTTGCGCCCAACAGGCCCGTCGTGGAGGGGGCGCGCTGATCGAGGAGCGTATCCATGGCGGGTAGCAGCGTTGCCCGCGGCAGCGCATAGTCCATGAGCGAACCCGTCAGAAGCTGGGCCGAATCGGGGTCGTGCACGACGTGCTCGAGCAGGGCCTGCCCGAGTCCCTGCACCACAGCGCCCCAGGTCTGACCCTCGACGATGACCGGATGGATCACCGTCCCGACATCATCGACCGCCGTGTAGCGCTCGACGCTCACCTCCCCGGTGGCGGTATCGATTTCCACTTCGCAGATATGGCAGCCATTCGGAAAACAGAACGGCGAGGTAGCGGTTGCCGCCACACTGCAACCAGACTTGCCCATGGCCTCCGCGATCTCAAAGATCTGATCGAGACCGGGTGGGCTTGCGAGCCCCAGGTGCTTGAGAAGTGCGTGGGCGGCCTGCACGATGGCTGCGCCACCGATGTAGAGCGATCGTGAGCCGTAGCTGCCTACGCCCGTTGACACCCGGTCGGTGTCGCCCTGAATGATGCGTACCCGTTCTGGCGACACGCGCAGGTTGGCCGCTACCAGTTGTGTGTAAGCGGTTTCAAGACCCTGGCCCATTGCCTGGGTGCCCGACAGCACAGTGACAGTGTTGGCCTCCAGCGAGAGGGTGGCGGTTTCGCTCGGCGTGATCCCGCTTGTGGAATCGATGTGATAGGCAATGCCGCGGCCTCGTAGTCGCCCGCGTGCTCGTGCTGAGTCGCGCCGCCCTTCAAATCCATGCCAGTCTGCGCGTGTCATCGCCTGATCGAGCACCGCAGGAAAGCGTCCGCTGTCGTAGGTCTGACCGACCACGTTGGTGTACGGGATCTGATCTGGACGGATGAGGTTTCGGCGCCGAAGTTCCGCGGGGTCGATTGCCATCCGGCGCGCCGCCACATCAATCAGCCGCTCAAGGCGGTATACCGTTTCCGGGCGACCCGCACCCCGATAGGGCCCGGTGGGCGGCGTGTTCGACAGTACCGCGCGAATCTCCGCGTGAATAAAGGGGATGTGATAAGCGCCGTTTGCCACACGGTTACCCGTGCGCGTGGCGATGGCTGCGCCAAAGAAGCTGATGTAGGCGCCCATATCCGCCCAGTCGCGGACCTTGAGGGCAAGGAAGCGCCCCTCGGCGTCGAGTGCAAGCTCGCACTCGCTCAGATGATCCCGGCCATGCATGTCGGACAGAAAACTTTCGCTGCGATCGGCCACCCAGCGCACCGGGCATCCCAGTGCACGCGCGGCGAACAGGACGAGCACATCCTCGGGAGAGATGGATACCTTGCTGCCAAAGCCGCCGCCAATATCACCGACCTTCACCTGAATCGCGGATTCAGGCACGCCAAGAACGGGCGCGAGCAGTTGGCGCGTGAGATGCGGGGTCTGGCTGGCTGCGTGCAGCGTGAACCGCTGTTGGTTGGCGTGCCAGACACCCACTGCGCCGCGCGGCTCCATGGCGGTCGGTGCAACGCGCTGATTGACGACCCGCAGTCGCACGACATGGGCAGCCGAGTGCATCGCATTGGCGACGGCTTGTGCGTCGCCGTATTCATAGCGTCCGACGATGTTTCCAGGCGCGCCTGGCCAGAGTTGCGGCGCATTCGGGTCCAGCGTCTGGGGGAGGCCGGAGACGGCAGGAAGTGGATCAACCTTGACCTCGATCCGCTCGGCAGCGTCAAGGGCCGCATAGCGGCTGGTCGCCACCACAAGTGCGACCGGCTCGCCCACATGTCGAAGCTCGTTGCGAGCGAGTGCGTGGCGCGGCGGAGCGGACATCTCGCCACCGCTCTCGGCGGGGACTGCAGCATGAAAACCAATGGGCGAGACGCCCGCCGCGAGCAGATCGTCGGAAGTGAACACGCCCAGTACGCCAGGCATCTTTTGCGCCGCTGACGTGTCGACCGCGTGAAGACGGGCCCGCGCATGCATCGAACGCAGGATCACCGCATGCGCCATGCCCGGCAGATGAAGGGAGCCAACGAAGCGGCCTTCACCCCTCAGCAGATGATCATCTTCAACGCGTGGCAGCGATTCACCAGCGCCTGGAAGGGTCGTGTCGGATTGCGTGTTCACCGTGCCTGCCGATCAGCGATCAAGCTGCTGGCGGCCGGATCACCTTGTCAGGCGACTCACCATAGGGTGGCGCATAGATCACGAGAAGCTTGACGGGTGTATCGCTGGTCACCGTGAAGACATGCATCACGTCCGCCGGGAAAAAACAGGTGTCGCCCGCCTGCATCTCGAACGATTCGTCTCCCACCTGCGCCGTTGCCGTACCCTCGAGGAGATAGCAGATCTGTTCGATGCCGGGGTGTGCATGGGGGAGGGCACCCTGACCCTTTTCAATCACGCCCAGCAGCATTTCGACCTGCTTGGCGCCAACGGTTTCCGGCCCGATCAGGCGGCGGTTGGTGGTGCCAGTATGGTTGGCGGGGTGATAACCCGGCACGTCAGCCGTTCGAATCAGATAGCGCGACACGGGAGATCTCCCAAGGAGGGTTGAGGGCGTTTACCCGATGGTAAGCGTTTATCCAAAGCGATCAAGCCGAAAGTCCGTTCCTGAGCGGCAGGCGGTTCCGACGGACGGTCCGAGAAAATGCGGCGGGTTGATGATGAGCGTCTAGCGGTTTTCCATGCGCAGAATCGGCTTGATCACTGCGCCGGTATGCGCTTCGTGAATGGCCTCGTTGATTTTCTCGAACGGGAAATGCGTGACCAGCCTCTCGAGCGGCAGGCGGCCGCGCGCGTAGTGCTCAACCAGCTCGGGGATGAACTCGTCGGGAATGCTGTCGCCCTCCGCAATGCCGCGAATCGATCGTCCGCCCACCATCAGCTGCCGGGTGACGATGCCAACCTCGGGTTCTCGAGTGGCGGCGATCACGCCGCAGGTTCCAAGCGGTGCAAGCGATTCAACAGCGGTCTTGACCGAGCGTGCGAGCCCTGACGTGTCGATTGCAAAATTCACCCCGTGACCTGTGATCTCGCGCAGCCGGGCTGCGACGTCTTCTCGCGATGCATCGATCGTGTGGGTGGCACCCAGATCACGCGCTGCGGCGAGTCTTGCGGGGTGGACATCAATTGCAATGATCGGATCCGCGCCCACAATCCGTGCGCCCATGATTGCACTCAATCCAACGGAGCCGGTGCCGAAGACCGCAAGCGACTGGCCATCTCCCACCTTGAGCGATCGCATCACCGCGCCGGCCCCCGTCTGGATGCCGCATCCCAGCGGCGCGAGCAGGTCGAGTGGCGCGGTGGCTGCGACCTTGACCACATTGCGGCTGCGGCAGAGCGCATGGGTTGCAAACGACGATTGCCCGAAAAAATTGCCGAAGACAGGTGCGCCGTTCGTATCGGTATAGGGAATGCCGCCCGATGGCTTCTTGCCTGAAAAATTGCGTGCGAGCAGGTGCTGACAGTAGGACGGGGCCCGTGCGCTGCACGACGGGCACGTGCCGCAGGAGTCGAAGGTGAGCAACACCGAATCGCCGGGCTTCACCTTGGTGATTGCGCTGCCCACGGCCTCGACGACACCAGCGCCTTCGTGACCCAGTACGATGGGTTTGGGCACGATGCCCTCGATCTCGATCGCCCGCAGGTCCGTGTGGCAGACACCGCTTGCGACCAGCTTCACCAGGATCTCGTCGTCAGCCGGATCGGCCAGATTGAGCGATTCGAATCCGAGCGGCTCTGACCGGCCGCGCGCGACGGCAGCAAGAATTTTCATGGCTGGCTTTCCTTGGCTGATAACGCAGGCTGTTGGTTTGTCGGCCAAAGGCCGCCCGCGCGGTCGCTAGAATGCCATCACACCAGCCTGCAATCATCAACGGCGCGTAAATTCCGGGAGACCAGCCCGTGCAGTCAGTCAGGATAGCGGTAGCGGGCGCTGGCCAGATTGGCCGCCGCCACATTGAAATGATCGGGCGCATGCCTGGCGCTGCGCGGCTTGTGGCGCTGGCTGATCCATCGACTCCGTCGGTCGAGCTTGCCCAGCGGCTCGGGATTCCGCACTTTCATGAGCTCTCCGATCTCCTCGCAGCGGTGCGCCCCGACGGCGTGGTGATTGCATCGCCCAACGCTCTGCATGTGCCCCACGCGCTGGCCTGCGTGGAGGCGGGCGTTCCTTCGATGGTTGAGAAACCGGTTGCTGACAGTGTGGAGGCTGGGGAGCGTCTGTTCGAGGCGGCCAGCAAGGCCCGTATTCCGATTCTCGTGGGCCATCACCGGCTCCACAGTTCGATCATGACGCGCGCGGCCGAGGTGGTGCGGAGTGGTGTGCTCGGGCGGATTGTGGCCGCAACCACCAGCATCCTGTTCTACAAGCCCGACAATGAGGGCTACTACGATGGCGATTATCGCTGGCGGCGCGATCCCGGGGGCGGTCCAATTCTGATGAACCTCATTCATGAAGTGGGGAGCCTGCGGGCGTTGTGTGGCGAGATCACGGCGGTGCAGGCCTTTACCTCGAACGCAACCCGCGGATTTGCCGTAGAGGACAGCGCAGCGGTTGCGCTCCGGTTTGAAAGCGGTGCGCTCGGTACGGTGATAGTTTCCGACACCGCCGCGTCTGACCGGAGCTGGGAACACACCTCGGGTGAAGACCCCAGGTTCAATCCGGGCCACACCAGCCGCGACGATAGCTGCCTCATCGCAGGCACCATGGGCTCGCTATCGATCCCCACCATGCGCGTACAGCGCTACCTCGATGAACCGGGCCGCTCCTGGCACAAGCCGCTCGCCATGTCCACGCTCGAACTCGAGCCGGTGGATCCGCTCGAGCAGCAGATGGCCCATTTTGTCGAGGTGATTCGAGGCCTTGCCGAGCCGCGCGTGACCGCGCGAGACGGCTTGCAGAATCTGCGGGTGGTGGAAGCGGTTGCAGCGGCGGCGCGAAGCGGGCGGGTGGTGGAGGTCAGTGCGGCAAGGCGCTGATCCTCGAACGTCACGCAACTGCTACGATCCCCCTGCTGGTTCGGATCATTGACTGGAAACCCTGGGAGATACCTGTGATGCATCGTCTGCAAGGACAATCATGCGAATTGTGATCATTGACGATTACGCAGACAGCGTCCGATCTCTGAAGGCGTTTGCCGCCGTCTCCGCTCACGAGGTGCTCATTCACCGCACGCCTGCGTCGTCGCTTGGCCAGTGGTCCGAACGGCTGGCGGGCGCGCAAGCGCTGGTGTTGATCCGCGAGCGATCCACCGTGGATGCGTCAGTCCTGGATCTTGCGCCCAGTCTCAGAATCATCAGTTGTGCGGGCGCGCTTCCTGGCACGCTGGACGTTGCCGCTTGCAGTGCGCGCGGCATTGCGGTTGCCGCAAGCCGGGGCGCAGGTCATGCCACAGCCGAACTGTGCTGGGCGATGATTCTCGCCTCCGAGCGCAAGCTCGTGAGCCAGATCGACTCGCTGCATCAAGGGCGGTGGCAGGCAGCGATCGGTCGTCAACTTCACGGCCGTTGCCTTGGCCTCTGGGGCTTTGGAAAGATTGCTCAGCAGGTTGCTCAGTACGGACGGGCGTTCGGCATGAAAGTTCAGGTCTGGGGCCGGTCCAGCAGTCTGGAGCGTGCCCGCCAGGCGGGTATCGACTGTGCGCCTTCGCTCGAAGATTTTCTTGCGTGGTCCGATGTGGTGAGCGTCCATCTGAAGCTTACGTCCGAAACCGAACACCTCATCAAGGCGGCCGACCTGATGAAGATGAAGCCCGATGCCTTGTTCGTCAACACCGCCCGCGCCGGGCTGCTCGCGCCCGGTGCGCTCGAACGCGCCCTCGACGCCGGTCGACCAGGATTCGCCGCGGTGGACGTATTCGACCATGAACCGCTCGTCGATCCGGACGACTCGTTGCTTCGAAGGGCCAATGTGCTCGCCACGCCGCATATCGGGTTTGTCGAACAGGACAATTTCGAGGCATTCTTCGCAGGAGCGTTCGACAACATTCTGCGATTTGAATCCGGAGACCGCTCTCATCTCGTGAACGCGCAGGTCTTTCACAAGACCATTTAACGCGGCAGTGCTGGTTCGCATAAGGAATCGCCAATGAAACGATTGCTCACCGTCATGTTGTCGGCGCTGTTGTGCGCTGTGGCCGCAGCCCCCGTGGGGGCACAGGATTTCCCGTCCAGACCGCTTCGTATCATCGTCCCGTATCCGCCGGGGGGCGGAACCGATCGAGTGGCCCGAATCATTGGCGAAAAGCTTGCCGAGCAGATGGGTCAGCCTGTGGTGATCGACAATCGGGCCGGCGCGGGTGGGGTGGTGGGCACCGAGGCCTCGGCCCGGGCCGCACCGGACGGATACACGATGGTGCTGGGCAGCACGGCTACCCACGCGGTCAACCCCAGCCTCTACAGCAAGCCCGGTTACGACCCGATCGCTGATTTTGTAGCGATCTCACCCCTCGCCACCACGCCCGCCATTCTGGTTGTCAACGCCAGTTTGCAGGTTTCGTCTCTGCAGGAACTGCTGGCAATGATCCGAACGCCGCGGCCTGGGGTGTCGGTCACCTTTGCCTCTGCCGGTGCCGGTTCATTGCAGCACATGGCGGGCGAGCTGTTCAAGTCAATGACCAAGGCCGACATCCTGCACGTACCCTACAAAGGTGCTGCGCCGGCGATGACCGATCTGCTCGCCGGTCATGTCACGATGGCTTTTGACACCATGCCTTCGGCGATGCCCCATGTCCGGGCCGGAAAGCTGAAGGCGCTGGGCATCAGCGCCCCGAAGCGTGTGCCATCGCTCCCCGATGTGCCTGCGATTGCCGAAGTCGTGCCGGGCTATGAGCTGATCACCTGGTATGGGCTGCTAGCGCCGCGAGGGGTGCCTGCACCGATTGTCGAGCGTCTGAATGGCGAGGTTCGCAAGGCGCTCGAGAGTCGCGATGTCGCGGACAAACTCAATCAGGCGGGTCTGGATCCGATGTGGTCAGGCACGGCTGAGTTTGCAGCGATGGTGCGGTCGGACGTTCCCCGCATGAGGCAACTGATCCAGGCGTCCGGCGCCAAGGCCGACTGAGGCACGATGAGATGAGCACGCCAACCATCGATCACATTGCCTTCGACAATATCGATCGGCTGATCAATGTCGAGATGCGCAGCGGTACGCTGCCCCGTGGTCTCAAGTGGACCATGTACGAAATTGCTCGCAGCGTCTCGCCGTTGCCGCTGGTGGCGGCTGCAGCGCTGGCCCTGAATGGCCCTCCTGGCAGGGTGCTGATCGCAAGCGGCGCTGCCGTTCCGGGTCATATGCCCGTAGGCGAGAACGACGGCCCGATTGGCAGCGTGGTGCTGGCGCGAGCGCTGGTGCGAATCGGGCATGAGGTCGCGATCGTCACCGATCCGGTCGCAGCTGAACCATTCCGCGGACTGCTTCGTAGCCTGGGCGGTTGCGATGGTGTTCGAGTCATTGAAATCGGCTTGGGTGACGAGGCCATGCAGCGGGAGCTTGCCGCTGGCTTCGATATTTATTGCGCAATCGAGCGTCTGGGCGGCAACCCCCACGGGATCATCTACGGTGCCACCGGGGTGTCTCGCGCGCCGCACCGGGCAAATCTGGATCGGCTATTTCAGCTGGCGCGAGAGCGGGGCGCGCCGACCATCGGCATTGGTGACGGGGGCAACGAGATCGGTTTCGGGAACATTCATCGACAGATGATGGATCGTCTGTCGGAATTTGCCTTCTGCGAAAGAACACCCTGCGGCGGCGGCGTGTATTCCGCAGTCAATACTGATGTTTTGCTGGTCGCCAACACCTCCAATATGGGCGCCCATGCGGTGGTGGCGGGCTTGGCTCTGTTGAGAAACGACCCGTCCCTTTGCCATACCGCGGAGCAGGAACTCGCGCTGGCTCACGTCGGCGTGGGGTTGGGTCTGATTGATGGTGGAAGCGGCGAACTGAGAGCCTGGTGCGACGGTGTGCCGCCAGCGGCCAATGCCGCGGTTGTCGAGGTGCTGCGAACCATCGTCACACAGGCTTTGCTGCCGGTTCAGCCGCGGCGTTTCTGAAAGAAAAAGTGGTCATGTCAACCTATCCACGATCGATCGCGAATTTCACCCGACTCGAACGCTTGATGGACGAAGCTGGCGTGGATGCCCTCGTGCTCAGGTCGGGCCAGAATTTCACTTATTTGTCCGGCGTTGTGTTCCCCGGGACGCTCGCCCGGCTTCAGGACCTGACCGATTCGGCGAGAGGGGTCCTGCTGGTGTGGCCGCGGCGAGGAAAGCCCCTGGTGATCGCGAACAAGACCGCCGCCGGGTTGGTGCGGCGTGACAGCGGGATCGAGCGGGTCGAGCTTTGTGAAGGCTATGTTGAATCCCCCTACGACCGGTTGGTTGCGATTCTTCGGGATGAAGGACTGTCTTCTGCAACGGTAGGGATCGAGCAGGACTATGTGAGCGCGCGCGATTGGGACAAGATCGCACAGGCCCTGCCCGCGCTCAGAATGGTGGATTGCTCGGCGCTCATGAATCGGGTTCGTTGGATCAAGACTCCTGAGGAGGTTTCCCGAATCCGGCGCGCTGCGGCGCTGCTTGACGACGTGTACCGCGAGGTGTTCGGGCGGATTCGCGCTGGCGATACCGAGCGGAAGATCCACGCGGACATGATCGCAACGTCGCTTCGGGCAGGATTCGAGTGGGCGCATGGCATTTTGAATTCCCATCGCAACACGATTCCTTATGCCGGCGAGAGCGATCTGGTCATCGAGCGTGGCGATGTGATCCGTACCGATTACGTCTGTTATCTGAACGGTTACCCCGGGCATCAGTCAAGAAACGTCATCGTTGGGCGGCCTGACGCGCAGCAGCGGCGGGATTACGCACTCAACCTCGACATCTATCGGGCCGCCATTGACCGATGCCGAGTGGGTGCCAGGGTCGGCGATCTGTTTGACTTTGTCATGAACGAATACGCGCGTGTCGGCTGGAGCTACAACTCGCTGCTGATCGGGCACGGTGTTGGCGCGTGGTGGCATCAGCAGGAGCCGATATTGCGCCGAGGCTCCGACATCGTGCTCGAAGCCGGTATGGTGCTCGCGTTGGAGCCCCACAA
>RFXC01000145.1 GCA_009921765.1 Betaproteobacteria bacterium
CGGGCCGAAGTCCGGCGGCCCGCTGTACCTGTACCGGCTGCTGTCGCAGGCACCGCCCGATGTGCTGAGCCGCGCGCAACGCGTGGCCAGCGCGCCGCTGCCAGGCCCGACGGGCGAGCGCAACCTCTACCGCCTGGTGCCCCGAGACGGCGTGTTGTGCCTGGCCGAGGATGACACAGACCGCCAGCGCCAGCTGGACGCTGTGCTCGCCGTGGGCAGCCGCGCCCTCTGGCCCGCCCAGGCGAAGACACGGGCCCACTGGCAGCGCCTGCCGCGCGACATACAAGCCCGCGTGAGCCTGGTGGACGAGTGGGCGGCTCAGGGCACATCCTTCGACGCAGTGCTCCTGCACGGCACACCCGAAGAGCTCATCGCCGTGCAGCAGGTGCTCGCCGGGCGCGAAGGCCCGGTGGTCAGCGTAGAGCGCCTGGCCCCTGGCGACCCGGCCGTCCCCCTGGAGCGCCTGGTGGTGGAGCGTTCGGTCAGCATCAACACCGCTGCTGCTGGCGGAAACGCCAGCCTGATGGCCATGGCTTGAGGCCGGGCCTCAGTCCCCAAATAGGATCCACTGCATGACGCACCCCACCCTCACCCTGCGCGACGTGCAGGCCGCCGCGCAGCAGATCGCCGGCCAGGTGCTGGCCACGCCCTGCCTGGAGAGCCGCACCCTGGGCCAGATCCTGGATGCGCGTGTCTTCCTGAAGTTCGAGAACCTGCAGTTCACCGCCTCCTTCAAGGAACGCGGGGCGCTGAACAAGCTGGCCCGCCTCATGGCCTCCGGTCAGACGGTCCGGGGCGTGATCGCGGCTTCGGCCGGCAACCACGCCCAGGGCCTGGCCCATCACGCGCAGCGCCTTGGGTTGCGCGCCGTGATCGTGATGCCCGAACTCACCCCGGCGGTGAAGGTCGAGCGCACGCGCGGCTTCGGTGCCGAGGTGTTGCTGCACGGGCAGACCTTTGACGAGGCGCACGAGCGGGCATTGCAGCTCGCTGCCCAGGAGGGGCTGGTCTTCGTCCACCCCTTCGATGACCTGGACGTCATGGCGGGCCAGGGGACGGTGGCGCTGGAGATGCTGCAGGCGCAGCCCGAGATCGACACCCTGGTGGTGGCCGTGGGCGGCGGTGGGCTGCTGTCGGGCATGGCCACGGTGGCGCGCGCCTTGCGGCCTGACATCCACATCGTCGGCGTGCAAAGCGAGCGCTTTGCCTCGATGGTCAACGCCGTTACCGGCAGCACCCACCCGATCGGCACCAGTTCCATTGCCGAAGGCATTGCCGTGGGACGCGCAGGCCAGCTTACACGCGCCATCGCCGGGGCGCTGGTGGACGAGTGGATGCTCGTGGACGAGGGCGATATCGAGCAGGCGATCCTGATGCTGCTGGAGATCGAAAAGACCGTGGTGGAGGGTGCCGGCGCGGCCGGGCTTGCGGCCCTGCTGAAGGCGCCGCCCTGGCTCAAGGGTCGCCACGTGGGCCTGGTGCTGTGCGGGGGCAACATCGACCCGCTGCGACTGCAAGCCCTCATCGGCCGCGGCATGGTGCGCGCTGGGCGCCTGGCACGCGTGCGGGTGGAGGCCCGCGACGCGCCCGGGGCACTGGCGCAATTGACGACGGCGGTGGCGCAGTACGGCGCCAACATCGAAGAGGTGCACCACCAGCGCGCCTTCTCGGCCCTGCCGGTGCAGCACGTGGAGATCGAGCTTGTGCTGCAGACGCGCAACCACGCCCACGTGGAAGCCGTGATCGAGGCGCTGCGCGCGCAGGGTTTTCGGGCGCAGGCTTGCTGAGAACGAGTGGTTGCAAATCGACTTGCCCAGACAGCGCCCGAAGGTCTTCCCATGCCCTTGCCTGCCGGATGCGATCCACAAGCTCCGCGGGCGGTGTGTCGGCACTGCATGGAAGCTGCTATGCTCGGTTCGTATCCCACCCTTCCAGATTTATGGGAGACCACCCCTTGGTGATGGCCCCAGAGCCGAACCCCGCTCCCACTCATTGGTGGGAGCCTCAGGCCGGTGAGCCCACGCTGGTCTCGGAGGCCCGGCTGCCCCTGGACCACGACGCCGCGGCCTTCCGTCGAGGCGAGGAGGCCGGGCTGCTCAAGCGCTTCTCGCGCCACGGCGTGCGCTACCTGGTCGCGCCCACCGGGGGCAGCGGCACGTCCGACGTGGTGCGCTACGGCAACGGGATCGAGGTCAACGTCAACAACATCGTGCTGCGCGTGCTGCGGCGGCGCCGCTACATCGCCGACGAGGCCCTGGTCATCCTGCGTGCGTCGCTGAGCTGCGATACGGTCTTCACCGAGGAGAACTCGCCGCCGATCGCCTTCACTCGCCCGGAGCTGACCCTGGTCTGCGTGCCCTGCGGGATGCGCTACACGGTAGACGTTCGGGGTGGCGTTCGAAACCAGGGCCTGCATGGCCTGTTCAGGCCAGGGGCGCTCACCGCGGCCTACGGTCTGCGGCCCGAGGACTTCCCCCCGGTCGTACGCGACGCCTTGACAGGCACGGCAGGGTTCGGCCGTGTGATCTCCCTGCCGCTGGACCACCACGTGGCGGCGCTGGTGGCCGACACCATCGACACCCCGCTGGAGGGCGAGATGCGCGCGCTGCAGTACGCAGGCCGCCTGGCCGAACTGGTGGCCTACACGATGGATGCGGTGCGCCGCCATCCTCCCGAGGCCCTGCCCGCCGTCCAGTCCACCACGGCAGTGGGGACCTCCCTGCCCCTGGGCTGGCGCACCGCCGATCTGGCTCAGTTGGCGCTGGCACGTCTGGCCCGGCAGTACCGCAAGCCGCCACATTTCACCGAGCTCGCGCGTGACCTGGGCACCAACCCGAACAAGCTTCAGGCTTCCTTCAAGGCCGCGTTCGGCATCACCATGGGTGAGTACTGCCTGGAGCGCCGCATGCGCGAGGCGCAGCAGTTGTTGCTGGAAGGCAAGCTCAGCGTGGCCGATGTGGCCGAGCGCGTGGGTTATGGCCATCAGAGCAATTTCGCTGCGGCGTTCACGGCGCACCTGGGCATGTCGCCGCGGGAGTACCGCCGCCACCGCGCGCCCGTGCACGTGTCGCTGGGCGCGGCCGAGGCCGACCTGGCCATACAGCCGTCTCGCGGCAGCGGACGGCCGTAGCTGGCGCGACCGCCCCCCGCTGGTTGGATCGCATAAGTTTTCGTGCCGGCGTCGAAATCGATTCACGCCGCTGACGGCTAGCCTTCATCGGGGCACAACTGGCGCCATCGCCCCGTACCAGGCCCGCATCGCGTTCAAGGTGCGAAGCCATGACGACTGGCCCCGTATTGCCGATCCGTGAAATGAGGAAGCAAGACGATGAAGGTCTACATCAGCGTGGACATCGAGGGGGTGGCCTGCGTCGCCGCGCCTGAAGAGGTCGATATGGCTCAGGGCGCGCAGTACGAGCCCTTCCGCCACCAAATGACCGCCGAGGCCATGGCCGCCTGCCGCGGCGCGTGGGCCGCCGGCGCACGCTGCGTTGTCGTGAAGGACGCGCACTGGACCGGCCGCAACCTGGATCCGCACGCGATGCAGGCGCAGGAAGGCAAGGAACTGCAACTGATTCGCGGCTGGAGTGGGCACCCGTTGGCGATGGTGCAGGGACTTGACGAGAGCTTCGACGCGGTGGTCTTCGTCGGGTATCACGCGGCAGCGGGCGTCGCCGGCAACCCACTCGCACACACTTTCTCGGGGCGCCGATTCGCCAGGGTCGAACTGAATGGCCGAGTGGCTTCGGAGTACCTGCTGTATGCGCACGCCGCGGCCAGCGTCGGTGTGCCGCTGGTCTTCGTCTCGGGCGACGAGGCGGTTTGCGCTCAGGCCGCTGCCGACATCGACGGCCTCGTCACGGTACCGGTGCTGCGCGGCGAAGGCCCGTCGACGATCTCGCTGCCGCCGGCCGAGTCGGTGCGGCGCATCGAGGCGGGTGTGAGCAAGGCCCTGATGTCCCCCCGCCCTGCGCTTCTTCGCCCGCCGTCCCGGGTGCAACTTCGACTCGTGTTCCGCAGCGCGGCCGACGCCTATGCCAAGTCGTTCTTCCCTGGGGCGCGCACCGTCTCGGACACGACGCTCGAATTGAAGAGCCGCGACTACCGGGCGGCGCTGACCTTCCTGTTGTATTGCGCGCAGTGAGGGCTTGAGCGTGCGCGAGCTCGGTCTGCCCTTTGCCAAATCGGGTTTCAAGTGATCGGTATGCCGGGAGTTCAACATGAGCAATCAACAGAGCGCCAATGACAACGCGTCTATGGCGCCGGGTGCCGGGGAGGCGGGTCCCGCCGACGACGACATCGCGGCCCTGCTGGAACAGCAGGGCCATGCGCGCGCTGTGATCGGTGGGCTGTCGATGGGCGGCGGGGTGGCGACCATCTTTCACGAGCTGTATCGGGCGCGCGTCCTCGGCACGGACCCGTTCGTGCTGCGTGACCTGCAGGCGCTGCTGGAGCGGGCGAAGGCCGGCACCCCATGCTAAGCCTGACCGAGTACGCGCGCGCCGATGCGCATGAGCTGATGCGATGGGTACGCCGCGGAGAGGTCAGCGCGCAGGAGCTCAGCCGTTGCGCGCTGCGGGCAATCGATGCCCTGGATCCGCAATTGAACTTCATGGTGTCGCGATCCGTGGGCGCCGACGCGCTACCGGCACCCGGAACGGAGAGGGCAGCCTTTCATGGACTGCCCTTTCTGGCCAAGTCCAATGGCGGTACCCGTGGCCAGCCGATGGCCATGGCCAGCCGCCTCGCACACGGCCTGGTAAGCCCGCACGACAGCGAATTCGTCCGACGCCTGCGCGCCACGGGCATCGCGCTGCTGGGCAGCACCAACGTGCCGGAGTTCGGCAGCTCGCCCACCACCGAGTCCGTGCTGCACGGGCCAGCACGCAACCCGTGGAACCTGGCACATAGCTGCGGGGGATCCTCCGGCGGATCGTCTGCGGCCGTGGCCGCCGGTGTCGTGCCTGTGGCCCAGAGTACGGACGGCGGCGGATCCATCCGCACACCCGCCCACTGCTGCGGGGTTTTCGGGCTCAAGCCGAGCCGGGGACGAAACCCTTCAGGGCTTGGCGGGCAGGGGGGGCCCTTCGGCATTGGCTGCGCGCATGTGGCCACCCGTAGCGTGCGCGACTCGGCAGCCTTCCTGGACGCGACCGCAGGCGATGAACCCGGGGCGTTGTACCGCTGCGTGCCTCCCGAACGGCCCTTTGCCGACGAGGTGGGCCGAAGCCCGGGGCGGTTGCGCGTGGCCTTGTGGACAGGCAGCCCCTCGGGCGTGGGCATGGACCCAGCCTGCACCGAGGCCGTAATCCATGCGGCGCGACATCTTGCGGCGCTGGGCCACGCTGTAGAGGAGGCCTCGCCGCCGCTGCCTTGGGAGGACTTTGTACAGGCCATGCTGGATCTTTGGTCCCTGGGGTTTCCGCTCGCAGTCGCGGAACTCGCACAACTCAGTGGTCGCTCGCCCGGGCTGGACACTCTTGAATCGAGTTCTCTGCGCCTGTGGCAGCACGGCTTGGAGCTCACGCCCGAGCGCATCGAGCGCAGCACACGGACGATGCATCGTACAGTGTGCGAACTCGACCGGTTTCTGCAGCGGTTCGACGTGGTGCTCAGCGCGGTGGACATCCGGCCTGCGCCACGATTGGGTGAGATTGATGCCAATGGTCCCTGGGTCAATGCCCGGGCCTGGTTCGACGCGGCGGTGACGCAGTTCTGTCCCCACACCCCCCTCTATAACTTCGGTGGCCAGCCGGCGATGGCAGTGCCCTGGTCCCGAAGCCCCGCCGGGCTTCCGGTGGGCGTGCAGTTCGCTGCGCAGTGGGGCGGCGAGGCGGTGCTGCTCAGACTTGCCGCCCAGCTGGAAGCCACCCACCCCTGGGCCGACAACCTTGCGCCGCTGCACGCGGCCCGACTGGAAAACTGATGACCCGTTCGATCCCGGGGCGTCTGTCGGAGGGCATCGAAGCGGCGGTGGGTCCGCTGCACGCTGCGTTGCGGGAGCAGATCACCCGGCACCGGGTGCCCGGCGCGTCCATTGCGGTGTGGCAAGACGGCGAGGCTGCTGCGGCCAGCGGTGGACGAGCGGGATGATCACGTCGGCGTGGGAGGTCATGGCAAGGCAGCCGCGCCAGTGGGGTGGGGTCGCAAGACCGTGGCCACAGATTTATGGGAGACCATCCCTTGGTGACGGCCCCATAGCCCGGAACCGACCCTGGTCTGCGTGCCCGGCGGCATGCGCTTCGCGGTGGATGTTCGGGGTGGCCTTCGAAACCAGCGCCTGCATGGCCTGTTCAGGCCGGCGCGGCGACCCCCCGCTGGTTGAATCGCATAAATTTTCGTGGCGGCGTCGAAATTGATTCACGCTTCTGACGGCTAGCCTTCATCGGGTCGACGGCGCAGGGAAGTCGCCGATCGCAAGCTCATGTGCCGTGCATCTTGCGGCCCACGAAAGGACGCCCCATGAAGACCCGAAGCCATCCCCCCGTAGCACCGTCTTTTGCACGCGCCTGTCGTGCGGCAGGTCTGAGGCCCTGGTGGGCTCCTGGCCTGCTGGCCGCGGCCATCACCAGTGCCTACGCGCAGACCCCGTCCTCGCCGGTGCCCTCGGCCTCGGCTGCGGGTAGCCCCACCGCACAGAACAAGGACGAAGCCAAGGCAGAAGGTGGCGCCAATCTCCAGACGGTTACCGTCTCCGCCACCCGCCGGCGCGAACTGGTGCGTGAAGTGCCCCTGGCAATCTCCACCATCTCCACAGACCAGCTGGCCGAGACCGGCGCCAAGAGCCTGAGCGACTACATCGCCAACCAGCCGGGGGTCGTGCTGCAGAACAACACCCTGGCCGATGGCAACGGCAGCCTGGTCGTCCGGGGCCTCACGGTCGGGCTCGACAATTCGCCTACGACGGCGATCTACGCCGACGACGTCCCGATCGGTTCGAGCTTCTCGGCTTCACTGCCGTTGTTCGACATGACCCTGCTGGACCTCGGCCGCATCGAGTTGCTGCGCGGGCCACAGGGCACGCTGTACGGCACCGCCGCCATGGGCGGCGTGCTGAAGTACGTGACCAATGCGCCCGACACGGGCAGCCGTTCAGGCCGCGTCAGCCTCGGGCTGTCGAGCACGCACAACGGGTCCCTGAACCGGGTCGCCACGGGTGCCTTCAACGTGCCGCTGCAGCAGGATGTGGCCGCCTTGCGGGTGGCGGTTTTCGACAGCCACGACGCCGGCTACATCGATGCGACGGGCCCCTTCGCCGGCTCGCGCGTCAACCGCAAGGACCGCAGCGGCGGGCGCGTCTCGCTCCTGCTGACGCCAGGGCGCGACCTGAGCATCAAGCTCACGGCCATGCAACAGCGCTCCACCTCGGAAGGCAGCGACAAGATCGCCTATGGGCCTGTCACCCGCGCGCCCATCGCTGGCGAGCTCGTCAACGCCAACCTCGGTGCCGCGGAGCCCAGCAAGATCGATCTCAGCCTGTACTCGCTGACGCTCGACTACGACCTGGGTTGGGCGCGCTTTTCCTCGATCACCGCGACGCAGGACTATCAATACAAGGTTCGCACCGACCTCAGCGACTACTTCGGGCGACTGCTGGCCGGGACCGGGCTCGGTATCACGTCTTCCTACGCCGAGGTGAATTCGAGGACGAAGAAAGACACGCAGGAGTTCCGGCTGGTGTCGCAGACCGGGGGCACGTTCGACTGGCTGGTCGGTGCGTTCTACGTCAAGGAAGATGCGCGCCTGTTGAATTCCTACTTCGCGCAAAGCGCCGTCCTCGGGCCCGTCTATCTCATCGGACCGGAAGCGCCCACCTCGGGAACGGGCCAGGAGTACTCCGTCTACGGCAACGTGACCTGGAACGTCAGCAAGGCGTTGAGCCTGACCGCCGGCCTGCGCGCGGCACATAACAAGGGCAGCGGCTCCAGCACCAACTTCGGGCTCCTGGTCGGGCCTGTGCCGGTCGTCACCACCCCGCCGGAGGCCTCCGACTCGCCGACGACCTACCTGCTGACGGCCAAGTACAAGCTGTCGCCTCAAAGCAACGTGTACTTCCGCGCAGCCAGCGGATACCGCACCGGCGGCGCCAATCCCACCCCCACCGACCCGACCACGGGCAAGCCGGTGCCCGGCGTGCCGGCGAACTACCGATCCGACACTGTGTGGAGCTACGAGGCCGGCTACAAGGCCAACTTCCCTGGCGCCCGGGCCAGCGTGGAGGCGGCGCTGTTCGACATCGAGTGGAAGGACCTGCAGCAGTACGAGTTCATTCCGCTGGCAAGCTACCTGACCAACGTCGGCAGGGCGCGTATCCGGGGGCTCGAGCTTGCCGGCTCGGTTGAAGCCGCGAAGGGCTTGACCTTGAGCGGGTCTGCGGTGGTGTTGGACCCGGTCCTGCTCGATCCTTCGGCCTCGCTTCAGGCTTCGGCCGGTGCGCGGCTGCCGAGCTCTCCCCGGGTCGCCGCCAACGTCGCGGCGCGATACAGGTTCTCGTTGGCCGACAAGCCCGCTTTTGCGGCCGCCACCCTGAACCATGTGGGCGAGCGCAATTCCAGCTTTGTCGAGTCCAAGGCACAGCCCAACTTCGTGCTGCCCGCATACACCCAACTCGACCTGTCGGGCGGCGTCACGGTCGGAAAGGCAGATATTGGTGTCTTCGTGCGCAACGCCACCGACAAGAGAGGCCTGGTCTCCGCATTCACCGCGCAGTCGGCGGTCGGGGCACCGATCATGGTGCGTGTCATCGAGCCGCGAACCGTCGGCGTCAATGCCTCCTGGGCGTTCTGACCGCGGCCGCCAAGCCGTTGACCCGTACACCGCCGCGGCCGGCTCTCGCAGGGGAGCCGGCCCCCCTGGTGCTTTTCGAAAGCCTGAACGATGACCCAAAGCGCAACTCCGCCGCTGGCCGCGGTGGAACCCCGAGCCCCGCGTTCGGCCTGGTACGCACTGGGCGTGCTGACGCTGGTGACGCTGCTGGCCTTCGTCGATCGCGGCGTGCTTGTTCTGCAGGCCGAGGTGATCCGCAAGGAGTTCGGCCTGTCCGACGTGCAATGGGGCTTCCTGCAGGGCACGGCACCCGCGGTCCTGATGGCGCTGGCAGCCTACCCGCTGGGCTGGCTGGCTGACCGGTTCGACCGCAGGGCGGTGCTCGCCGGCTGCGTGCTGCTGTGGGCCTCCGCCGTGGTGGCTTCCGGCATGGCCCAGAGCTACGAGCAGCTGCTGCTGGCCAGCGCGCTGGTGGCGGCTGGCGAGGCGGGTCTGGTGCCGATCGTCTACGCGCTGATTCCTGAGCTGTTCCCCCCCAGCCGCCGCCAGACCGCCAACTCCATCTACACCCTGGCGTCCGCCGTCAGCACCGGCCTCGCGCTCGGGTTGACCGGGCAGATCGTCGGCGTGGTGGAAGTGGTGCGGCCCGACCTGCCCCCCCTGTTGCAGACGGTGGACGGCTGGCGGCTGGCGATGTTTGCCGCGGCAGCGCCGGCACCGTTCATGGCATTGCTGCTTGGCACCATCGCGCTGCGCCGAGCAGAGCGTGGCGCCGAGCCAGCCGAGGCGGGCGGGCCCGCGGCGCAACACACGTCGGCCCTGCACACCGAGCCCTTTCTGCCGTACTTCAAGCAGCATTGGCGGACCTTCTGCGCCATCTTCGGCGGCGGGGCGCTGACTGGCTTCGGCTCGGCGGCCGTGGGGACCTGGCTTGCCGTGATCTACCAGCGGGTGTACGGCCAGACCGCACAGCAAGTGGGGGCCGTGCTCGGCGTCATTGCCGTGGCCGGAACGGCCATCGGCTTCCTCCTGAGCATCTGGGTCATCAAGCGATTCAGCCCGACCATGGGTCTGCGACTGAACATGCGGGTGATGGTGATGGCAGCCCTGGTGCTGGCGTGCAGCTTCGCTGCCATGGTCTTCGCCACGCGTGCGGAGCACATGTACGCGATTCAGGCTGTCTACATCACGCTCGTCACCGTGGCCACCATGCTCGCTCCGAGCATCATGCAGACGCTGGCACCGGGCCGGCTGCGAGCCCGCGTCGTGTCAATCCAGAGCGTCATCGGTGCCGCCGCTGCGGCCAGCGCACCGCCGGTGACGGGGTTGGTGTCGGACCAGCTCAAGCACCTGCCGAACGGCCTGATCCTGTCCTCGGCAATCATCGCCGTGCCTTGTCTGCTGGTGGCCGCGGTGTTGTTCTTCGTGGGTGAGCGCCTGTACGAAGCCACCGCCCTCGAGGCGAAGCGCATCGATCAGGAAGAAGACGGCGCGACTGCTCCAGCACCCATCCCGGAACCCGAAGGGCGGGGTGACCTCCCATGAGCCGAGCTGGCCCTGCTTCGAGCGCCTGACCGAGGCGACTCCTTCTGTTTCCAGTTCCGAGACTTGACATGCCAAAACGCAAGAAGACCGCACCACCACAACCTGCAGACCCTGCAACACCACAGCAGGGCGTGCTCGCCGCACTGGATGCGATCTTCGCGCCCGTGGACCGCAGCAACGCTCCGGGCCTGGTGGTGGGGGTGGCGCACCAGGGCCGCACGCTTTACTGCCGTGGCTTCGGGATGTCCAGCATCGAGCACGCCACGGCCAACACCCCGGCCACGCGCATGCGCATCGGCTCGGCCACGAAGCACTTCACCTGCCTGGCCGTGCTGCTGCTGGCCGAGGAGGGCCTGCTGGACGTCGACGCACCCGTCACCCGCTACGTGCCCGAGCTGTCGGAACTGCTGGGCGCCCCCACGCTGCGGCAGCTGATGAACCACACGGGGGGCTTGCGCTGCTACCTGGATATCCTCGTCAGCGCGGGCGGCGCGGCCTTGCAGCCCAAGGGAAGGGCGTTGTCGGTGCTGGCTCAGCAGACCGGCGCCAACTTCGCCCCGGGCGACAAGCAGCTGTATTGCAACAGCGGCCACCACCTGATGTCCAAGGTGGTGGACCGCGTGGCCGGCATCCCGTTCGAGGATTTCCTGCAGCAGCGCATCTTCCAGCCCCTGGGCATGGCGGACACCGTGTGCGTGCCCAGCGACATGCAGATCCTGCCCGGCATGGCCACGCAGCACGTCGCGCAGTTGCAGCCTGGCGGCGGCATCGGCTGGCGTCGAGGGATCCTGCCGCCGGAGGAGCTTCGAGGAGAGGGCAGCATCGTCTCCACCGTCGGCGACATGCTG
>RFXC01000146.1 GCA_009921765.1 Betaproteobacteria bacterium
GCCCCGCCGCACGCCCCAGGAATGGTCGCGGCAGGACCACCAGCGATCAAAGCCGATACGTTCACCGCCCACCACCAGTTCGCCGCTCGCCACACCGATCTGATCAAAGCGACGATAGTCTTCCACCGTCCGCCCGTGGAGACGCTCGTAGTGCGGGTGCTCCTCGCGGGCGGGTTCCACGCACTCCCAGACAATCCGTCCGTGGGGCGAGTGATCGCCCGGCGCGATCTCGATCTCGAACGATTTCAGCGGTTCGATCGGGCGAATTCGAAGCGGGCCGCAGACGGTTTCAACGCTGCCGTTGAGTGACCGGGAGACCCGCAAGTTGGTCTGCCTGCCGCCCACCACAGCGACCACGCCGCCGTCGAGCACATTCATGTTGCGATACGCGCCCATGGTGACCTGGATGGCAACGCGGCCGTCGCCCGAATACATTGCAAACCAGTAGCGGTCGAAGAAACGTGGATCGCTGGTCCAGACATGGTCGAAAGTGGTGGGCAACTGATGCCAGAGCGTGTCGTCAAGTGGCGTGAGCATTGTGCGGTGAGGTGACGTTGGGGGCGTTGCCAGCAGGCTTTGCGGCAACCGTGGGGACATAGCGCATGGGCACCCTGGCGGCACGTTCGCTCAGGTGACGGCGAATCGCCTGATGGTGCGCGGGAGTAAGACCGGGTGAGCAGATCGCCTCGGAAAGCAGGGCGCGAAGCGCGGTGTTCCGGACATCGAGCGCCTTGCTGTCAGCGGCATCGGGCGCGGGTTTCGCGAGCGTATCCGCGACGCGCTGCGCGAGCTCGGGCGAGAGCGTTGCCTGTAGCGTGGCGAGCAGCGCTGCGCTCGCCCGATTGTCATCGCGCAAAAAGGCCGCCACCCCCGGCATGGCGCCAGTGAGCATTCTGAGATTGGCGACGAGATTGTCGAGAATCGTTCGCGCGAACGGATCGTTCACACAGGGCGCCACTACCTGCTCAAGGATCCGGCAGGTGCCCTCCAGCTGCTCGCCCATATCGGGTCTCATGACGCGCGCTCCATCATCTGGAACATGGGGCGGTAGAGCCAGGAGGGTGTCTGGAAAACGCGGTCGTAGCGACCCGCCACGAATTCAGCGATGGCGGTGAGCTGAATCACCGCGAGCTTCCAGTTTGAAAACACGTTCCACCAGGTAAGGTGATGCTCATTGACTATCCGGCCGGTGAGGGCCCGATAGCCGGCAACGATCTGTTCGCGTTCCCAATGATCGGCGATCTGATGCTCGCGGCGCCGCACCGGATTGGTGATCCAGCCCAGATCTTCCAGCGGGTCACCAAGGTGCGCGGTTTCCCAGTCAAGCTTGGCTGTGATGCGGCCGTTCTCCACCAGCGCGTTGCCTGGCTTGAAGTCGCCGTGTACCAGCACAACCGCCTCGGCCTCGGGCTCGCGCGCCGACAGCCAGGCATGGATGTAGTCGAGCTCCGGGTGAGGCTCGAGTCTCACCCGCTGATAGACCCTGGTCCAGTGCGCGAGTTCAACCGATGAGGGCTTGTCCTGCGGCTCGCCCAGACTTGCTCCCAGGCCCGCCGCGCGCCAGTCGAACGCGTGAATCCTGGTGAGTACTTCCAGAAACCGCTGGGCGAGTGCGAGTCGCGCCTCGATGGGCGCCGAGCCGTTCAGGACCAGGTAGTCGCACTGTCCTGGCATGCGATCCATCACGATCGAGGGGGCGCCCAGATAGCGGCCATCGGGATCGGCCCAGTGCACACGGGGCGTGGGCACATCGCTGTGCGCGAGCGCCGACAGCACGGCGAATTCCCGGTCGCGTTCCGTCTCGAGCAGGGTACCCGAGGCGTCCCGCATCAGCATCAGCTCATGCGAGTGCGTGCCGCGTGCGTCGGTCCATGAAGCATCGAGACGCCAGTTCTCGCGCGACAGACCCCCGGCCGAGCGGACGAGACGCTCAAGACGGATATCGCGTGCCTTCGGAGTCTGGGCGCGGATCAGGGCAGTGAGCCCGCTGACGACCGCGTCGGAAAGTTGATCGGCGCCTGTCTGGTCAGACGTGACTGCACGATCGGTGGGCGCGTTCATGGCTTACCCGTCAGGATGGCTTTTTGACTCGCGGCAGGAGCGCGTTCCCGATGATCTGCTTCATTACCTCGGCGCTGCCGCCACCGATCCTGCACATCCGCGCGTCGGCATAGGCGCGCGCGATCGGGTACTCCCACATATAGCCCCATCCGCCGAAAAGCTGCAGGCAGCGGTCCATCACCCGTCCCTGCAGCTCGGTGGTGGTGAGCTTGGCTGCAGCCGCATCGGTGGCATCGAGCTCGCCCCGCAGGTGAAGCTCGATCGCGCGGTCCACGAAGACGCGCTGCGCGAGGACCTCGGCATGAAGCTCGGCAAGCTGAAAGCGGGTGTTCTGAAAGTCGGCCAGTGTTTGACCGAACATCTCGCGGCCTACCGCGTAGTCGCGGGTCCAGACAATGGCCGCCTCGCTGCTGGCGACTGCGCGGATGGCCTGGATCAGCCGCTCCTGCGCAAGCTGCGTCATCAGCATGGCAAAGCCTTCGCCCTCGCCGCCCAGGCGGTTGCTGACCGGCACGCGCAGGTCGGAAAAAAACAGCTCCGCAGTGTCCTGCGCCTTGCAGCCGATTTTTTCCAGCCTTCTGCCGCGTGTGAAGCCGGCTCGATCGGTTTCCACCAGGATGAGGCTCACCCCCTTGGCCCTAGCCTTGGGATCGGTCTTGCAGGCGAGAAGGAGCAGATCGGCGCTGTGGCCGTTGGTGATGAATACCTTCTGACCATTGATCACGTAGTGATCGCCATCGCGGATCGCCTGTGTACGCATGGCCTGCACATCGCTGCCACCCGAGGGCTCGCTCATACCGAGTGCGCACACCACTTCACCCGAGGCCATCCGCGGCAGCCAGGTGCGCTTCTGCTCCTCGGTGCCAAAGTCGACCAGGTAGGGCGCGACAATATCGGAGTGCAGGTAGAAGGTGGGACCGGTTGCGCCTGCGCGTGCGAATTCCTCGATCAGGATCGTGCTGTGCAGGAAATCGCCACCCATGCCGCCGTAGTCGGTGGAGACGTTGCAGCACAGAAGCCCTGCCTGAGCGGCTTCGCGCCAGAGCGTGCGCGGGACCTCGCCGTCTTTTTCCCACTGGGCGTGGTGAGGCGTGACGCGCTCCGCGATAAAGCGCTGGACGGTGGTCCGGAAGACCTCGTGATCGGCATCAAAGAGGGTGCGTGGAATCATGGTGGGCTGACTGGTTCGGCGGCACAGACGCCGCCCGGCTCGGTGAAACGCGCGATGGTGGCGGCGTCAAAGCCGCATTCGCGCAGGATATCGGTGCTGTGTTCGCCCAGCCCCGGCGGCAGGCGGCGCACTGCGGGTGGGGAGGCGCTCAGCCGCAGCGGATTCATCGGCACGCGCAGCAACCCCTCTGTGGGATGCTCTTCAAGGCTCCAGAAGCCGATGGCGTGCAGATGGGGGTCGGCCACCAGGTCCTCCAGGCTGTTCACAACCGAGAATGGAATGTCTTCGGGGGTGAGCAGTTGCAGCCATTCGGCATTGGTTTTCCTGGCAACCTGTTGCTCGACCTCGTCCCACACCTCGCGGAAATGCCGCTGACGCGCTGCAAAGGTCGCAAAGCGCGGGTCCGCCATCACCCCGGAGGCGCCTGCAAGCTCGAAGAAACGCCGCCAATGCGCATCGGTATAGGGAAGCAAGGCCAGATGTCCGTCCCGGGTTCGATAAGGTCTTCGAACCGCCTTTGCGACCGGTTCATAGCCCATTGGCGCAATCGGTGGCTCGAACGCGTGGCCCCATTGATGTTCCATCATGTTGAAGGCGGCGAGCGTCTCGAACATGGACACATCAACCTGCTGGCCCTCGCCGGTGCGCAGCCGGTGCATCAGCGCAAGCACGATTGCATAGGCGGCATGCACGCCACTGATCTTGTCGGCCACGATGGTGGGAATGAAGCGGGGTTCACCCGCCACGACGCTTTGCAGACGGGCAAGCCCCGAGGCCGCCTGGATGATGTCGTCGTAGGCCGGACGTCCGCCGTAGGGGCCATGATCGGCGTAGCCCGTGACATGGCAGTACACCAGGGCGGGGTGGGCCCGCCCGAGCAGGTCGTAATCGAGCCCCAGGCGCTTGGCTGCGGGTGTGCGCATCGAGTGCAGCAGCACATCGCTCTGCGCGACCAGTCGGTCGAGAATCTGCCGGCCTTCCGGGCGCTTGAGATCGACCACAATGCTGCGCTTGTTGCGGTTCGAGGTCAGGAAAAACGAGCCCATCCTGGCTGACCGGCGCGGTCCGATCGCACGTGTGAGGTCGCCCTCGGGCGGCTCCAGTTTGATCACCTCGGCGCCCATGTCGCCCAGGTATTGCCCCGCCAGCGGGCCAAAAATCATCGAGGCGATTTCCAGCACGCGAATGCCATCGAGCGGACGTTTGGCAGTGGCCATGACGGGTCTCAGAGAATCGCGACCGGCGACAAGGGCGAGCCTGTTGCCCCCACGATGGGTAGCGCGCTCGCCACGAACATGAAGGTATGACGACCGCTTTCCACGAGTGGGTCGAGCATCAGTCCTTCCAGAAGGGGAATGCCGTAGTCACGAATCAGGCACTGGTGCACCGGGAACACGGTGCCGTCGGCAAAGGGCAGCACTTCAACCGCAAAGTTGTCGGCGCCCACCATGGCAATGTCCTGATTGGCAAGCCACTGTGCTGCGTCGAGGTCGATGCCGGGTTCAGTGTTGAATGAGGGATGCGAAACCGTTTTCTGTGCCTCGAGCCAGCCGGTGCGAAGCAGCACCGCATCGCCCGGCTCGAGATGAACGCCGATTGCGCTTGCGGCGTCTTCCAGGTCGGCGCGCGTGATCACCTCGCCATCGTGCAGCAAACGCCCCCGCAGGCGCACCAGATCGAGCAGAACGCCGCGCGTGACCACGGGCGGCATCTTGTCCACGCCCAGTCTTGCCGCACCCGTGGTGCTGCGAAGGGTGCTGCCCAGGTAGCCGTTATAGAGGCGGTCGTCGTACCAGGCATGGCAGAGTGCATCGACGTGGGTACCGATGTGAAGGGGCATCACCACCGTGTCCTCGGCAAACTGAAAGCCGCCAGGACGCCTTGCCCCGGCAGCGTAGTCGCCCCCATCACGGCCCATGAAGTGCTGCAGCCCGCAGCGATGCGCGGGCACCGGTGTTTTTGGCGACAGGAGCTGCGCGAGCCTGAGTACCGTGCCCGTTCGCACCAGCGCGGTGGCTCGACGCACCTGCGCCGGTGTGATGGTGTTCAGTGCACCACGCTCGTCATCCGGACCCCAGCGTTGCCAGGCGCTGCCCGTGGCGAGCGCATCCTTCACTTCCGACATGTCAGTCTGCCTTGGCGCCCGAAAGGCGTATCAGTTCCTGGAACTTGATGCGTTCGCGCGCGGCGAAGGCAACGGTCTCCTGGGGGGTGGATGAGGTGAGACGTGCGCCCGCCGTCAGGAAGCGCTCCTGCACCGATTTGTCGGCGGCGATCTCGGCCACGGTGCGGGAGAGCTTTTCGACGATTGCCGCCGGTGTCCCGGCAGGCGCAACCAGTGCACCCCATGAAGTGATCACGAAATCGGCAATGCCGGCCTCGGCCATGGTGGGCAGATCGGGCAGCGTCGGCCAACGCTCCGGGCAGGTCACCGCGAGGCCGCGTACCTGACCGCCGGCGAGAAGCCCTGCGTAGCTTGCGATGTTGTCGATCGATGTGTCGAGTGCGCCTGAGAGCAGCATCGAGATGGTCTGGGGCGCCCCGCGCGCCGGTACGTGGGTGGCCGAGATGCCGGTGCGGACCCGGAACAGTTCACCCGCGAGGTGCGGCGTGGTGCCCACGCCCGAGGAGCCGAAGTTGATGCCCTTTGGTTGCGACTTGGCCCAGGTGATGAAGTCATTGAGCGTGCGCGCCTGGTTGTGCTGGGGCGAAACCAGCACCACATTGCAGTTGGCCCAGAACGTTGAGATGTAGGAGAAGCCGCCCTCGGGGTCGTAGGGCAGGCTCTTGAACAGATACTGGTTGATCGAGAGCGTTCCGATGGTGGCGCTGGTAAGCGTGTAGCCATCGGGCGCAGCTTTGGCACCGGCCTCCATGCCAATGTTGCCGCCCGCGCCGGTACGGTTCTCCACCACGAAGGTCTGGCCGAGTTTCAAGCGCAACTGATCAGCGAGGATTCTGGTGAGCACGTCGGATGCGCCGCCCGTTGGGAAAGGCATCACGATCCTCACCGGCTTTTCCGGCCAGTTGGTGGCCTGAGCCAAGGCGGCGGGCGCGGCGCTGGCGAGGGCAAGCGCCAGCGTGGCAGTGAGCGCATGGGTACGCGACTTCATGGGCGGGTCTCCTTTCGTCGAGCTTGTAATGGGAACTGCAGAACCAGCACGTCGGCGCCGCTTGGGCCTGCGGTGACCTCGCAGGACTCGTCGGGGTCGGCAAACGCGACCGACAGCGATTCAAGCCGCAGGTCATGGAAGTGCGCGACCCCTGCGGTGACGACATAGTGGCGGCCGCCATGTGGCGCATTGGGTTCAACCTGCGCCGACTGGTTCGGCGGAAGGCGCATGAGCCAGGCGCCCAATCCGTCGGCGCGCGGAGTGATCAGCGCCTCGGTGACGGGCGCCCCGAGTGAAAGAAGGCTGGGCGTGCGGACCGCGTCCGACGGCATGCCGTGCTGCTGCTCACGTTTGAGTCCCGCATGCATCTGTTCGCGCACGCCCGGTTTGTGCAGGTACCAGGCCCCGGTATCGCCCTCTGCGCGCAGCGTCAGGTACGCGATGCCCTGGGGGCCGGCGGTGATGGGCCCGTAGCCGGTTTCGGGTGCCGCATAGTGAACCGCGAAGGGCGCTGCGGGCGTGCGCCCCAGCGATCCGGAGCCTCCGACAATCACCTGGAACTGATGCTCCAGATGAAAATGGGTTGGCGTGACCCAGTTTGGGTTTTGCTCCACCAGAAAGGCCTGCGGCCCGGGCGCGCGCTTTTCGAAGGTGGCGATGAAATCGGTGATGTGGCCTTCGAACGTGTCGATCTGGCGGGCGACGCGCGAGGAGCGAACCTGGTCGAGTGTGGCGGCGCGGATCATGGCTCAGCGTCCTTTCCAGACCGGCGGGCGCTTTTCGGCAAACGCCGTCGCGCCCTCGCGGGCGTCCTCGGAAGTCAGCAGTTGCCCGGTAATGGTCTGCTGGCGGTTGAACATGTCGGCGATCGGCCAGTCGCGCTGCTCGACGATCACGCGCTTCGAGGCGGCCACGGCGAGCGGCGCGTTGGCGATGATGCGATGCGCCAACCGGCGTGCCTCGGCAAGCGCCTCACCGGGCTCGGTGATGCGGTTGATGAGCCCGATCCGCAGTGCCTGTTCGGCATCGATCATGTCGCCGGTGAGCGCGAGTTCCATGGCCACGCGTTGCGGAATCAGGCGCGGCAGCCGCAGCAGGCCGCCCGCTGCGGCGGCGAGGCCGCGCTTGACCTCGGGAATACCGAATCGGGCGTTTCGCGCCGCCACCGCCAGATCACATGCGAGCATTGCCTCAAAGCCGCCAGCGAGCGCATAGCCCTCCACCGCCGCAATCAATGGCTTTCGGGGCGGCGTGAGCGCAATGCCCAGAATGCCGCGTCCTTCCACCCGTGTGACCTCGCCACGAAGAAAGGCCTTGAGGTCCATCCCCGAGCAGAATGTGCCGCCAGCGCCGGTCAGAATGCCCACGCGCAGATCGTCCCGGGCATCGAGCTCGTCGACCGCTGCGCACACGCCGTAGGACACGGCGCGATTGACAGCATTTTTTGCCTCCGGACGGTTGATGGTGATGATCACCAATCCGTCTTCGTGCTCAACCAGTACCTCGGACACGGCTTACTCCTCGCGGCTGAGCGCGGTCAGGCGCTCGACCGCATCGAGATATTCGGTCTGCATGCGAATCATGACGTCGCGAACCGACTGTTCCTCGTTCACGTCGCACACGGCCTGACCGACCGGAAACGAATAGAGATCAGCCCGGCGCGCACGTACCACGCGGGCGTGCGCCTCGTTGTAGAGCACGCCCTGGAGCGGTGTCGGCAGATAGTCGGGCGCGCCCGGCTGCTCCCAGGCCTCCGAGAGCTTGCTGCGAATCATCCGAACGGTCTTGCCGGTGCGGGCCCGCCGTCGAACCGCGTCTTCGGAACGGGCGGCAAACACCGCCTGCTTCTCAAAGGGATCAAGCTCGCTTTCGCGCGTGCCCAGCCAGACGGTGCCGCACCACACGCCCTGCGCGCCCATGGCGAGCGCAGCGGCGATCTGGCTGCCGCGGGTGATGCCGCCCGCTGCCAGCACCGGCACATCGGGACCACAGGCCTCGACCACCTGGGGCAGCAGCACCATCGAGGCGATGTCGCCTGTGTGACCGCCGGCCTCGGTGCCCTGCGCGACGATGAGATCCACCCCCGCTGCGCGCTGACGCCGCGCGTGGGCCGCTTTGCCGCACATGGCGCCGATCACCACGCCCTTCGAGCGGATATGCGCGGTCACGTCAGCGGGCGGGGTGCCCAACGCGCTCACGATCATGCGCACCTGCGGATGACGCAAGGCCACTTCGACCAGCCGTCGCGCGCCGTCGGGGGTCATGCTGCCACGGCCTTCAACGATATCGCGCTGGATCCGTTCGCGTTCACCAGGCGGTAGCGGCGGGACTCCCTCGTCGGCGAGCAGCTTGTCCATGAAGGCCCGATGCTCCGCCGGGATCAGCCGATCGAGATCGCCCATCGCCCGCTCGGCCTCGGCATCGTAGGTGGAGGGAATGATCACATCGACGCCATAGGGCTTGCCGCCTGTTTTCGAGTCGATCCACCGCAATTCGGTTTCGAGTTGCTCGGGGCTGAAGGTGGCCGCGCCCAGAACGCCGAAGCCGCCGGCACGCGTCACCTCAACCACCACATCGCGACAGTGGGAGAACGCGAAAATCGGAACCTCGCAGCCGAGTCGGTGACAGAGTGGTGTTCGCATCAGGCAATGATCCAGTGGGTCATAGCGGGTCGCTCCAGACGCACAACGCATCCAGAGCCTCGATATCGCTGCCATGCACCCGGAGCGGATTGATATCGAGCGCGAGGAGTTCGGGGCCAAGCCGGGTGGCGGCTTGCGCAATGGCAAGTACCGCAGCAGCCAGCCGGTCGAGATCGGCGGCGGGCGTGCCGCGATAGCCTCGTAGCAGGCTTGCGCCCTTGAGCCCGGCGAGCATGTGCAGGATGTCAGGCTGCCCAACCGGCAGCACGCGAAGCGCCACGTCCTTGAGCGCCTCGACCCAGACGCCGCCCAGTCCAAGCGCCAGTACCCACCCCCACTCGGGGTCGCGTGCGATGCCTACGATCAGCTCGATTCCGCCCCGTCGCATGGGGGTCACCAGCACGCCGTCGATCTTTGCCTCGGGTGCATGGCGGCGCGCCGCCTCGATGAGCTGCGCGTATCCGGCGGCGACCGCCGCATCGCCTGTCAGATTGAGCAGGACGCCGCCGATTTCGCTCTTGTGTGCGATATCGGGCGACGCGATTTTCAGCACCACGCTGCCGCCTGCCGCGCGCGCGGCGGCGACCGAGGCTTCGGCGTTTGTCGCCAGGGTGAAGGGGATGACGGGTACGCCTTCGCTCGCGAGCCAGGCGAGCGCGGCATGTTCGGACCGCGGGCGGACGACCGGGTTGGCAGCGGGGTAGAGCTTCGGGGCGGCATTGGCTTCGCCAGATGGAGCGGGGCCTGTCGCTTGATGGCCCGAACGGCGCAGGAAGGCCGACCACTTGCTTACGCCAGCAAGCGCCTGAACGACGCGGTCCAGTCCCAGGGCGCTGTAGGGCGCGTGGTGGCGAGCAAGCAGCGCCCGAGCGTGATCATTGATACGGGTATGGGTATAGGACACCATGAAGCCCGGCACTGCGATGTCATTGAGCGCGCTCGCAAGGTGCTGATGCAGCGCAGAGAGCCGCTCGCTCTCCTCGAACAGCTCAAGCGGCACGGCATACCAGATGCAGAGCACCGCCGCGATGCCTGGCTGATCGGCGAGGTGTCGCACCGCATCGGCGCAGCGCGCAGGCTCAACCCCACCCGTGAGGTCAAGCGGATTGTTGGGTGTGCCAAAGCCGGGGAGCGCTTCCCGCAGGCGGCTTGCGGTCTCGGGAGCAAGCGCTGGCACGGCCAGGCCGTGCGCCTCGGCGGTGTCGGCTGCGATTTCGCAGATGCCCCCAGAGTTCGACAAAATGGCGAGTCCGCCCTCGCGAAGCGGTCCTGCGCGTCCGGCGATGTCGGCGGTTGCGAGCAACTGCTCGACCGAGCGCACACGGATCAGACCATATTGCTCGCACAAGCCGTCGAACAGCCGGTCATCGCCCACCAGGGCGCCGGTGTGCGCCTGGGCCGATCGGGTGACCGCGTCGCTTGCGCCCACCTTCAGGACGACCACTGGTTTACGCGCTGCGGCGGCGCGGCGCGCAGCCGCCAGGAAGCGCGCAGGCTGTCTGACGGTTTCGATGAAGAGCGCAATGGCATGGCTTGCCGGATCGTCGATCGCATGCTCGATGAAAGCGCTTGCGTCCAGATCGGCTTCATTGCCGGTGGCGGCAACGAAGCTCACGCCCAGATCCTGCTGCCAGGCGAGTTCGGTGAGAAAAAAAGCCGTGGCGCCACTTTGCGAGATGATGGCAACGCCCTCGGCGCGTGAGGGCGCACGCACCGGCGTGGTCCAGGCGTGAACACCGCCCGCGAAGTTGATGAACCCCAGGCTGTTGGGGCCCACCAGCCGCAGGTTCGCGCGTCGCGCGCGAGCGGTGATCTCGGCCTGAAGCGCCCGGCCAGCCTCGCCCGTTTCAGCAAAGCCCGAAGACAACACGACCGCTGAACCTGCGCGAGCCGCGGCCAGATCGTCGATCGCATCGGGTACGGCGGCAGCCGGAACCATGATGATGCCGACATCGATCGGCGCTCCCACTGCCTGGCAACTGGTGTGGGACAAGCGCCCGTGAACGGGGCTCCCATGGCGGTTGATGAGGTGGAGTGCGCCGCGATAGCCACCGCGATCCAGGTTGTCACAGAGCGCCTCCGACCAGCGCGATCGATCCGAGGCGCCAACGATCGCGATTGCCTGCGGCTGCAGCAGCTGGGCGATCGTGTCGCGGCCGGGGGAGGGGGGCG